>JAJECW010000057.1 GCA_022821865.1 Pseudomonadales bacterium | reverse complement strand
CGACATCGACCGGCGCTTCCGCGCTTTCGACGTGCGCAACGGCGAAGTCCTCTGGGAAACCCGCCTCGGCACCTCGGTGCAAGGCCATCCGGTG
The DNA here is from genome assembly GCA_022821865.1 of Pseudomonadales bacterium. Classification (GTDB taxonomy): domain Bacteria; phylum Pseudomonadota; class Gammaproteobacteria; order Pseudomonadales; family Pseudohongiellaceae; genus UBA9145. The sequence continues at coordinate 14,440 of JAJECW010000057.1, read as the reverse complement.
ACCTACGCCGTCGACGGCAAGCAATACATCGCGGTGACGACCGGCCTGGGCGCACGCGGCGTCAGCCCGCGTACGGTGCCGCGGGTGGTATCGCCGGACGTGCGCCATCCGGCCAACGGCAACGCGCTCTACGTCTTCAGCCTGGACGAAGATTGACGGGAAGCCGGGACAGAGTCCCGGGGTTCAGCTTTCCAGGCGAAGATACTCCGCAGATTCGCCCCGTCGCAGCCACATGATCAGGATCGTGGAGACGAACACGCCCACCGCCAGGGCGAACAATTGGCCCCCGTCCCGGTTGCCCGCTTCGTCGATCACCACGCTGACGCCAAGCGGCGTAAACAGGTGAAAGAAGATCGCGCCGCTGATGATCACGAAACCGATCAGCGCCCCCAGCGACTGGGTCCTGCGGATGATCAGCAGGACCGAAGCAATCAACTCGATGCTGCCGACGGTGTAGCCGCCCCAGGCGGCGAAGCCCGAGGCGATGAACGCAGGCAGGCCGATCGAGCCCATCCAGTCCCCGATAGTGGTGAAGATGTGGATGGTCTCGAACGAGTTGGTGAACTTGAAGAAAAGCGACTGCACGAAGACGATCGCGACGAATATCGCCAGCGCCCAGGGCAGGTAATGCATGATTTTCGCTCTATCCATGATCTGTTCCCCCGAATGAATTGTTATGGATTGTCCCTGATTCAATAATTGGGAACTATCCGGCAAATTCCAGGCAATATCCAGCCTGGCCGCGGAATCGCTTAATCACGTTGCCGATTGCTGGCACAATGGGCAGCCATGGGCGAACTGACCGAAAACGCAACTGATTCTCCGGTCGAAGCCGACGTCAAAGTCGAGGTCGCCCGTTGCGCCAATTGCGGAGTGGCGCTGCTCGGCAATTACTGTTCCGATTGCGGCCAGGAAGACCGCGAAGTGCGCAGGCCGTTCTGGCGCATTCTCAGTCATCTGCTGCATGCGGTTCTCGACCTCGACGGCCGGGTCTATCGCTCGCTGTTTCTGCTTTACACGCGCCCCGGCCATCTCAGCGACGAGTACCTGAACGGCCGCCGCTCCCGATACACCCCGCCCCTGCGCATGTTCCTGGTCCTGAGCATCAGTTTCTTTCTGATGGTCGCGATAGCCGGCCGCTTCGCCGTTCCGCCCGCCGCCGGAAATGGCGCGGCGGCTCCCGGCGCGGACGGCGGCCCGGCGGCGCAACAGACTTCGGATCGGCCCATTCAGGAATTGCTCGGAGCAAGCGACGAAGACGATCAACTGGATGTCGACCCGCGGGAAATAGTGGAAGCATTGCGGGAAGTCGAACTGCCTTTCCTGCCGGCGGCGGCCGGAGAACAACTGATGAACCGCGTGATCGATCAATTGGTCGCCAACTACACGGACCTGCGCGACAATCCGGGCGAGTTTTTCCGCGACTTCTTCAGCGAATCACTTGAGTACGTGACGATCTTCGTATTGCTGATGATGCCGCTGCTGGCCCTGGTGCAATGGGCGCTGTATGTGTTCAAGGGGCGCTACTACATCGAGCATTTTATCCTCACCTTGCACAACCACTCTTTCCTGATCGTTTCCGCCTACCTGCTGGCGCTTACCGGTCTCTTCCGGAGCCTGCTGCCTGTGCTCGAGGGTTTCATCGACTGGATCGATTTCGCTATCGTCATCTGGGCCATCGTCTACCTGTACCTGAGCCTGAAGAATTTCTACCGCGGCGGCTACGTCGTCAGCGGCCTGGTCTACGTGACCGCTTCCCTCATCTACGGCGCCCTGCTGTCGGCGGGACTGGCGGTATTCCTGGTGATCGCGTTCCTGTTGTACTAGGTATTCTCTGAAAAATTCCCTCCTTGGAATTTTTCATTATCGCAAAACAAAAGCGTGGTTTTGTTTTGCTCACGAATTCAATGGCTTACGCCATCGAATTCGGCGACACATCCCTGTGCCGCAGGGAAGCTCTGACTTAATCAGAGCTTCCCTAGGAGCCTGCGCCGGAGCCTGTTAGCTCCAGGATGCCTTTGTCTGTTGAATGCGTGTCCCATAGGCTGACCATAGGCTTGGTGGTATGATTCGACTCGTTCAGCAGTGATGAACCAGTTACCAGACGCGGCCGCTTACCGAGTCGAGGAGAGTATCCAATGTCCGGAACCGAAATCATATTCGAGATCACCGAAGACGAAGTCGACGGCGGATACTCCGCGAGCGCGTTGGGGTACGGGATACACACCCAGGGCGACTCCCTCGACGAAATTCGCCGCAACGTCAGGGAAGCCTTCGACTGCTACTTCGACGAAACGATGGAACGCCCCAACGTTATCCGATTGCATTTCGTGCGCGATGAGACCATGGCGACATGATAGACGGTTTTGCCGCTTCAAAGAAGAGCGTCTTTCAAGCCGGTGCTGCGGGAGGTTTCGCGTTCGGTGGCCGCCTTGATCGCTTCCCGCTCGCCGTGGATCACGACCTTTTCCCGCGCGCGGGTTACCGCGGTGTAGAGCAATTCGCGGGTGTTGACCGGTGAGTCGGCGGGGCCGGGAATGACCGCGACCTCGTCGTATTCCGAACCCTGGGAGCGATGCACGGTCAGGGCGTAGAAGCTCTCGTGGGGCGGCAGGCGTTGCGGCGTCACGAGCCTGACGCTGCCATCGGCCTCGCGCAGGTCGGGGAACCAGACCTTGGGTCCGGCCTCGCCGCTGTTCACCACGATTCCGGTATCGCCATTGGCGAGACGGCCGCGATGGTCGTTGCGGGTCACGATGATGGGGCGGCCGATGTAAAACTCCTCCTTGCCGGAAATAAGCCCGCGCCGGGAGAGGTTTCGTTCCACCCGGAGATTGAACCGTTCCGAGCCCGACGGGCCCCTGCGGTGGGAGCAGAGCGCCATGAAATGCCGGAAGGGATGTTCCAGCGAGGCAAGCCGCCCGGCGTCGGCCAGGGACTGGAATTGATTAACCATGGGAGCATAATGCGCCTCGGTAAAGCGTTCCGCCAAGGCGTCGAGGCCGGCGCTGCCCGAGAGGTTTTCCAAGCGGATGGAATCCGTGTCCAGGTCTTCAAGCGCGTGGATCGTGGCTTCGGCGTCCCCCGCCTTGATCGTTCCGGCAAGGCGGCCGATGCCGCTTTCCGCGTCAAACCGCCAGTTGTGTTCCAGATTCACCACACAATGGCGCAGGGGGGAATGAGGCCCCCTGGCGGCGCCGCAAATGTCGGCGAAGACCGACCCGGGCTCCACCGAGGAAAGCTGGTGCGAGTCGCCGAGCAAGATCAGGCGCGCCGCCTCGGGCAGGGCCTTGAGCACCCGGCTCATGAGGTGGATGTCCACCATGGAGGCTTCGTCGATGATGAGCACGTCGGCTAGCCCGCGTTCGGCGTCGCTTTTCATCAGCCAGCGGTGAATCGTGCTCACTTCCACGGCAAGCTCTTCCGGCAGGGACTCGCCTCCGTGCATCTTGCGCAACGATTCCCGGGTGGCTTCCTGCAGGCGGGCGGCGGCCTTGCCGGTGGGGGCGGCGAAGGCGATATCGCTTGCCTCCACCTGGCCGGTTCGTATCAGCGCCATGATGATCCTGGCGACGGTATGGGTCTTCCCCGTGCCGGGGCCGCCGGAGATGCAGCACAGATAACGGCTTGCGGCGATATGGGCCGCCTGCCGCGGCAATACCAGGCGCGGGTCATCCTTCTCGAACAATCCATCGAGGGCGGCTTCCAGGTCCGCGGCGCCGGAGGTCTCGCGCCCGGCCAGATCCCGCAGGCGTATCGCCGCCAGCTTTTCCCGCCGCCACATGCGGTTGAGGTAGAGCCGGCCCGCCTCGTCGAGCACCAGGGGCTGGCTCGCGGCGCCTTCCTCCCGGGCCACGGCGGAGTTTTCCGCGAGGCGGCCCAGCCAGTCCTCAAACCCGGGCAGTTTGATCCTGCCGCCCCCGGCGTCGGGCTTGTCCGGCCAGTGCTTTCCGGCGATGTCTTTCAGATCGATGCAGGTGTGCCCGTTGCGGGTATGCCGGCTCAGAATCGCCGTGGCCAGGGCCAGGTGTTCCTCGTCGCCGCCGACGCGTTCGGCGATCAATGCCGCGAAGTGCCGGTCGATGTCCTCGATATGCCGATGCTCCAGCAAGGCGTCCACATCGGGGAATGCGCTCATGTCCCGACCCCCTCCATGAATTCGTCCAGGGCCTCGATGCAGGCCTTGCCGGGCCGGTCGAACCAGACGCCCCGGGACATGCCGGTAGCCGGGCTCATGCCGCGCAGGAACAGGTAGAAAACCCCGCCGATGTGGCGCTCGTAATCGTAATCCGGCAGGCGCATTCCCAGGTAGCGGTGCAAGGCCAGCAGATAGATCAGGTATTGCAGGGAATAACTGTGTTCTCCCATGGATTCCGCCAGGTTTTCCCGTTGGTAGCAATCGGCATGGCCGCCAAGCCAGTTGGACTTGTAATCGGCGATGTACCAGCGCCCCTCGTGTTCGAACGCGAGATCGATAAAGCCCCGCAGATAGCCGTCGATAGTCTGGGGGTCGAGGCCTTCGCGTAGCAATTCCGGGTAGTCGAAACGCCCCAGCAACTCCACCATGGGGCGGCTGCGCAGGCTGTTCACCGGGAAGAAGAATTCGAGTTCCACCAGGCGCTGGCGGATATCGATCAGGCGGAAACCCGGCTGGCCGGGTTCCCGCAATTGGGTCTGGAGGGTGTTTTCCACCATGCCGCGGGCAACGGGGGTCCATTTGGTGGGGATGTCCGCGCGCTGGAGTTGCTCCTTGCAGATCTCATCCAGATTGCGCTCGGGTTCCTCGTCGCGGATTTCGAAAATCCGGTGCAGGCAGGTTCCCACCAGAACGCCCCGGGGAAAGTGGAAGGCGTCTAGCACATCCGCTTTCCCTTCCGCCGCCTGCCCATCGGCTTCGGCGGCGGAGGCGGCCTGATCATGATCGGGGGCGCCGGCTTCCAGATACAGGCGCGCCGCCTCCGGCGCCTCGGCCTGGGCCGCCGCCAGGGCGCTGAAACTGGTCATCTGGCGGATGCGCCGTAGCGGACGGTGGAATTCGCGGCTCTGGAGTCTGGCCTCTGCCGCCTCTTCGGGCTGATCGACCTCGGGCAGCGAATCCCGCTCGATGGGCAGTACTTCGATGCCTTGCGGGCACTTGTTCGCCAGTCTTTGCACATCGGCGTCGAATTCGGCGCGGTTTTTTTCCCGGTACCCGGTCTTCAGGAAGGCGTGTACTTTCGCCACGGCGTCGGGAACCGCCGCCCCGGCGTCCCTGGTGTCCTCGTCCGGGGCGGCGAGTAATTCGTCGTGCTCCGTATTCCGGTGCAGCAGCCAGGCCAGGGGCGGCAGTTCCTTTTCGCCCTTGCTCGTGATACGGGTCCAGGCGACCACGCAGCGCTCCCGGGCGCGGGTGAGCGCCACGTACAGCCGCCGCATGGACTCGCCGAACTCCTCGAGTTCGCGCAGATCCCGGCTGGCGGCGTCCGGCGCCAGATCGAGTATGGCGGGAAACCGCTTTCCGTCGCGGATGTGGTAGCTGAGCGGATCGTCGGAGCCGCCGCGGATTTGCCTGCCCTGCCAGGCAAAAGGCAGGTAGACGATGGGAAATTCCAGCCCCTTGCTCTTGTGGATGGTCATGATCCGCACCAGGTCTTCGTCGCTGTCGAGACGCAGGGTGCAGGCGTCGTCGGCCGCGGTCTGATCGGCGGACCCGGTGAGGGCGCGCTTGAGCCAGGCGAGAACCCCGGCCGGCGAGAATCGATTCGCGGTTTCGGCTTCCTGCAGCAATTCCGCCAGATGGTACAGATTGGTCAGCCTGCGGGGGCCGGCGGCGTTGCGCAGCAGTTTGCCCGCGCCTCCCCCGGCGCCGACGATCTTGCGCAGCATGGCGCCGACTCCGCTGGACTGCCAGTATTCACGCCATTCTCCGAAGCGGGCGGACCAGTCGCTCCAGTAGTTGTCGTCCTCGATCAAGGCGAGCAATCGATCGCTGTCGAGCCCGAACAGGTCGCCCACGAGGGCGGAGCGGCGGTAGTCCTGGCGGCCGTGATTGGCCAGTGCCAGCAGCAGGCGATAGAGTTGTTCGGCTTCCCGGGTTTCGAATACGCTGGAATCGTCTATTTCCACGCACCGGCCTCCTTGCAGGCGCAGGGCCCTGGCGATCTCGCGGCCCTGGTTCCGGGTTGCAACCAGCACCGCGATATCGGAGGCCTTGAGCGGCGCGTCGCCAATCCTGGCCCTGCCGGCCCGGGCGAGGTCAAGCAGGCGGACGATTTCCGCGGCGGTCCGGTTGGTCGCAACATCCGTGGCGGACTTGACGGTCTGCTGATCTTCCGCCAGCCACAGGGCGAACGGCGGCGGCTGTCGGCCGTCGATTTCAAGCCGGGCGGCGTCATCTCGCCCGGCATGGACCGGCGTGAAGCCGATTTCTGGAATCGTGAACGCCAGCGGCATGTCGAATATGGCGTTGCAGGCTTCCACCAAGCCGGGGGTCGAACGCCAGTTGCTATCGAGCCGCAAGTCGGAATCGCTGCCCTGCTGGGCGCTGAGGTAGGCGAAGATGTCGGCGCCGCGGAATTCGTAAATCGACTGTTTGGGGTCGCCGACGATGTACAGGGCGCTGTGCCGGTCCGGCTCCTCTTGCTCCGGTGGCGCATCGGGGCCGGGGTTCTTCTGCTTCGCGTAAATGCCGCTGAAGATACGTTCCTGGGTCGGGTCGGTATCCTGAAATTCGTCGATCAGGGCCACGGGAAAGCGGCGGCGGATACTGCCGGCGAGACGCTGCCCGGTGGTCTTGCGGGCCAGCGCATCGCGCATCTCGATCAGCAGGTCGTCGTAGCCGAGGCGTCTTTCCTCGCGTATCAGGCGGCGGATTTCGCCGCCGGCGTGTTCCAGCAGCTCCTTGCGAACCTGCCTCAGGCCGAATTCAAAATGCGTCAGCAGCGCGCCGCAGGCTGCCGCGAGTCGATCGAACGCCTCGAACAGGGGATTTTCCGGCAGTTCCCGCCCTTTCTTGCATTTATCCCCGGCGAAGCTGGCTCCCAGATAATGCGCCGAATCCGCCAGGCCCTCGATGTCCAGGGGCAATTCACCGCTCCCGGCGACTTTCCCGAAGGTTTCCAGATGCCTGGCGACCGTACCCTTGCGATAACCGTTCCGATTGAAAGCATCGCTGTCAAGCACGATCCGGCTGAATTCCTCGCCCTGGGTCCGCCAGGATTCCACCGCGGAATCGAGAATCGCCTGACAGGCTTGTTCCGCCTCCGCCGGTTTGATTGCCTTGTCGGGAACGCCGCGGATTTCATGAAACAGCTTGGCGCGCAGGCCGCCGTACCACTTCGCAAGCTCTTCGGGCAGAAACTTCTTCTGTTGCAGGAACCTGGCGAGTAACCGGGAGCTGTTGCGAAACCGGTTTTGCCAGAAATCGCGAACCACGCCCTCCACGATGCCGGTACCGTCGCCGCTGACTTCAAAATCGAAAGGAAAGCCGGTTTCAAAGGCGAATTCGGTCAGCGCCCGCTGGCAGAAGCTGTGGATGGTGAGAATATTGGCCCGGTCGATGTCGAGCAGGGCCAGGCCGATTCTCGCCCTGATCCGCTCCGTATCCAGAGTTTCGTCGGCTTCCCATTTTTCGAGTAGTTCCGCCGCCTGGTCGTCATTCGCCGCGACCGCTTCGCCGTTGGAGTCCTGGATGGCCTTGAGGGTCTTGCGGATTCGCTTGCGCAGCTCCGCCGTGGCGGGCTTGGTGAAAGTGACCACGAGGATGCTGTCCAGGGCAAGCCCCTGCTCCACCACCAGCCGGGCGACCAGGGTGGTGATCGCCCGGGTCTTGCCCGAGCCGGCGCTGGCTTCGATCAGCGTGCGCCCGCCCCCAAGCGGGGTTGCCAATGGCGTTCCGGATGGATCCCGGCTCATATTGGCTTGCTCTGGAACATCGGCAACAGCAGCAGGTCGGCCAGGGCGCGGAACTCATCGTCGAACGGATCCTCTTCTTCGCCGAGGTCCCAGACGAGGCTGTAGTGCGAGTCGTCGCTTTCGGCGGGCGCATTGCCCCCGGCGTCGTCCCGCCAGGCTTTGCGCGCCTTGCCCATCGCTTCTTCCTCGCTGCCATCGCGCTTGCCCTTCTCCCGGGCGTAGGCCACGCTCGCCTTGGGAAAGAAGCGCAAGGGCTGCGCCAGCCCGTCCCACCAGACCTTGAGCCAATGCCGGATGGTTTCCGCTTCCGCATCGGGCGCCGAAAATCCCCTTTCCTTGTCTATCCAGACGCCGACAATGGGCAATGGCCGGTGGCCGGCGGCTATCCAGGCGAGCTGCCGCAGCCGGATATGAATCAGGTCAATGGGACGTTGCCTGCCATTGCGCCACCAGACCATGCGCGTGGGGCCCACATTGGGGATTGCCCCGGTGAGCCGGAAATCGCCGGTATCCACATCGATATACACAGGCTCGGCGGCCAGCGCTTCCGCGTGGGGTTCAAGCTTCCCGCGCAGTTGCTCGACTTCGCCGAAGGCCTGGTCGCAGCTCAGGGCGCCGAATCCGCCATAAGGCAGCTTGCCATTCGCCAGCAGCCTTGACCTGAGCTCGGGAGCGGCGACTTTTCGCTCGCGTTCCGGACCGGTCCGGGCCAGGATTTCATCGCGCAGGGCCCAGCGCTCATAGCCATTGAGGCGCAGTGGCTCGACTTCCTCGACGGCTTCCTCTTCCACATTGAGATGCACCGAAAAGCGTTCCCGCAGAAAGCCCCTGGCCGGATTGGCGAAAAACTTCTCCAGTTCTTCGAGGCTGATCTTGCGCCGTAAAACGTCCGGCTCCGGAATGGGGCTGGAAAACCGCTCCGGCTTCTCCGTATCTTCGCTGCGCAACAACCGGGCCGCGTCGAGCATGGTGGGCGAATAGCCGAACAGCCCCTGGTCGCCGCCGAAGTATCGCGCGCTGAAAGGCTGCAATGGATGGTCGAAGCGGAAGCCATCCCGCAGCGCCGCGGCGGATTCGGGCTTGCCAGTCCCTGACGCGGGGAATCTCGCAGCGAGATAGTCGTGGAGTTCATCCACCACCACCGAAGGCGGGATTTCGGCGTCGTCGCGCTGGTTGCGCCCGGTGTAGGTGACGACAAAAGCCTTGCGCGCCGCGAGCAGGGCTTCGAGAAAGGCGAAGCGGTCGTCGTGGCGCGGGTCCCGGTCGCCGGGGCGGCGCTCGTCGCGCTCCACGAGGTCGAAAGTATGGCGCGGCGGCTTGCGCGGAAACCCGGCGTTGTTCATGCCCGCGGCGCAGATGATCTTCGCCGGCAGAATCTGTCCCGGCGCCAGGGAGGCGATGGTGGCGCCGTCGGCGAGCCGCGCCGGGCCAAGCGACGGGCTCGCGGCGGCTTCCCGCAGCGCTTTTCGCGCCACCTCGAAGGAGAACTTGCAATCGATGCGGCCTGCCTCTGCGACGAAATTCTCCAGCAGCATGACGACTTCCCCGAATTCCTCGGCGGCCTTGCGCTTCTGCTCGAATCCCCGGCAGGCGTCGTCTCGGGAGCCATTGTCGAAAAACCGGTTCAGCACCGCGCGCAGGGCCGTTTTCCAGTGTTCCGCATCGCCGGGTTTGTCCAGCTCGTCGCTGAGGGCAAAGGCGGCGTCACAATAGGAGATGAACCTGCCCAGTATCGCGTAATCGTCTTCCCCTGCTTCGAACCCGCCTTCCTTGCGAATCGAGCAGGGAGCAATCCCCAGGGAAAGGTCATCGGTGTCGCCCGCGGCGTATCCCAGCAGCAGCCGGTTGAAGCCGTCGCGCCAGGTATTGCCGGGCAAAACCGGCGCCGTGGCGCCCTCGCTGGCCAGATTGCGCCGGATTCCCGCCTGCTTGACCCAGTCGCGGATCGCCGGGAGATCTTCTTCGGCGATTTCAAAACGAGCCCGCACCGAAGGCGCATCCAGCGGGGCAAGCACGGACTCCACGCCATGGCGGGCGCCGGGCAGGGACAGCAGATCGAAAAAGGCCCGCACCGTGGGCGAGTCCGCCGCCTGGATTCGCGACAGCCTGACGGGGATGCGCCCCTCGGCTTCGAATACCGCCTCGATGGCCGGCCCGTATCGCGCCAGGTTCGGCGTCAGGATCAGGATGTCCGCCGGCTCGATATCGGGGTGGGTTTCCAGCAGGTCGAGGAGGCGGTCGTGGAGCGCTTCGGCCTCGCGCATGGCGGAATGGCAGCAGTGGATTTGCAGTGAGTTGTCGGCCTCGGCCGGCGCCGCGGCTGCCGCCTCGGCGGCGCCGCGGACTTCCTGGATATCGCCCTGCACCGCGGCAAGCCGGCTATGGGCTGCGGCGGCGGAAAACAAGGGCTGATCTTCGGCTTGCTGGGCGATGAGGTTTTCAAAGGTATCGCGCCCGGCAAGCCCCCAGGCGGCAAGCAGGGGATTGCCCTCCTCATAATGCTGCTCGGCGGAATTCGCTTCTTCGGTCCGAAACCGGATTTCCCGCTCGGGGCGCAGGTCGCTCCAGTATTCGGAACTGGGGTTGAGCAGGAAAACATGCAGCTCGATGTGCCCGGCGAGCCGCTTGAGCCATCGCAGATAGGCCGGCGAAAGCGCCGAAACGCCGAACACGAACGCGCGCCGCGGCCAGTCCCGCGGCGCATTGCCCGCCGCCAGTTCACGCTCGAATCCGTCGAGAGCGTGCACCCAGTGCCGTTCGGGAACCTTGCGCGCCAGCAATTGCCACAGCCGCGCCTGCCAGTGGGGAGATTCGCCCCGCTCCCAGCTTCGGATCCAGTCGCCGCGGAAGTTGACGCAGCGGTCGAAGATTCCGGCGAGCTTGTCCGCAAGCTCGAAACGTTTCAGTTCGTCTTCGTCGGCAAGAAACTCGCCCAGGGCAGCCGCATCTCCGGCCCGGAAAAACTCCGGCAGGGATTCGAACAGATGCCAGCGCAAGGCGCCAGGGGAGAAGCCTTGCTCCTCGGACAGGGTGGGAAGGGCGGATCGCAGGATCGACCAGGCGAAGGCCGCCGGCAATTCCAGCGAGAGATTCGCGGCAATGCCCAGTTCCCGGGCGATCTCCAGCTGCAGCCAGCGCCCCATGGTCTGGTGGGGCACCACGAGTCTTTCACGCGTAAGCGGGTCAGACGGATCGGAATCGATCAGTCTGGCAAGTTTTTCCGCGAGCGATTCGAGCCGGTTGGAATGGTAAACGTACAATGTCCAATCCGTCAGTTACGGCGGCTTTTTTGCGCTTGCCTAGGAACGACTGGCCATTGCATTGCGGCATGCAGCAATCGAAGAATGTGGGTCGCATTCTCGCCGATTTCGTAGATCAGGACATAGTTTTCGAGCACTACAAGCTCATGTGTGCGGTCAGCTAGCGCTTCCGCTGTCCATAGCAGTTTCACGCAGATTCATTCAGTTTACGACGCAGTGTGTCCCTGCGTTTGGCGAACATGGGTTCTACTTCTTCGTTTGGGATTACGCTGCCTTCTCTCGCCGACTTCAATCCCGCCGCTACTTGTTCCCGGAACCAGGCGTCGTAGTTTTCCGCCTCCCTTTCGCGGCGCACGATTTCCCTCATGTAATCACGCAGCAATTGCGCACCACTGCGGTCCATGGATTTCGCCGCCGTTGCAAAATCCGATTTGAGTTCTCGGTCTACCCGGAAGGTAAATGTTGCATCGCTCATGTCAGTGTCAGCTTATTACGAATCGAGTGCAATGTAACACGTTTCCGGTCACTTCATGCTCACGGTCACCCGCGGGAGCGCGGTTTGGCTCGCGTTCGCATTCGCCATCGGGCGCTTTCAGGGCGGCGCCGTGGACATCTCCTCCAGGCAGGTCAGCACCTCGCGCACCGGCGTCCAGCCGGACCATATGGATTCGTTGCCGGCCGCTTCGTCGGCGGTGTAGGGCGTGGTCGGCTGGGCCGTGGATCCCCTCCAGGTGGGGAGTGTCCTTTCGGGGTCCTCGCCCCGGTAGGCGATCAGCACGCGGAACCAGTTCGCGCCGTAGTTCGGGGGCGTGGTCGCATTGTGATCATAGTAACTCTTGATTTGGTCCCAGCGCTTGTCGTTCACGCAGGTGGTCCGCGGCGCCGGAGAGTTGCTGTCCCGCGCCAGCGCCGAGCGGTTCGCGTTCGCCGTGGCGCTGCTGCCGGTGGTGGCCCTTGTGCCCGCGCCGTGCACCGTGACGGTAAGGCCCACGGTGTAGACCGTGTGAGCGGTCACCGAGGGGCGCGTCCAGGTCGGCGCGGCCGAGGTGGTGTCGTCGAGTCTGCCGCCGCTTACGGTCCAGGCGTATTCGGGCGCGCCGTCGTAGGCGCCGCCGGTCAGGGTCGCGCTGAAGTCGACCGTCGTGCCCTCGTCTCCATCCGCTATGACGTCGATCGAAACGGTGGGCGCCGACGCCGCCGGCAGCGGGACCCCGTTGCCCTGAATCAGGGCCGTGCGGCTGGCATTCGCCGTATCGCTCGATCCCTTGCGGGCCTTTCCGCCGGCGCCGCGGGCGGTGACCGTCAATTGAACGGTGTAGTTGGTGTCGGCGTTGACCGCGGGGCGGGTCCACATCGGCGCCGCCGAAGTGGAATCGTCGAGCGCGCCGCCAGTCACGCTCCAGGCGTATTCGGGAGACCCGTCGTAGGCGCCGCCGGTCAGCGTTGCGCCAAGCTGCACGTTTGTGCCCTCGACCCCCGCGGGGATGGCGTTAATCGAGACGCCTGGCGCATCGGCCACCGGCAACTCGATGTTTTGCACGATGGCGATGCGGCTCGCCTTCGACGTGTCGCTCGTGCCGTTGCGGGCGGCCGTGCCGGCGCCACGCGCCGTGACGATGAGATAAATGGTGTGATTGGTGTTGACGTTGGCCGCCGGGCGTGTCCAGGTCGGCGTCGCGGAAGCTGGGTTGTCGAGCGTGCCGCCGGTCGCGCCCCAGGCGTATTCCAGGGGTCCGTCGTGGACGCCTCCGGTGAGGGACGCGCTTAAGCCGAACTCGGTGCGCTCGTTCGCCGCTGGGATGGCGTCGATCGAAACGCCTGGCGCGTCAGCCGCCGGCAGCGGGGACGTGGCTTGACGTACGAGCGCCGACTGGCTCGCGCTCGCCTTGTCGCTGCTGCCGCTCCGCGCTATCGTGCCGGCGCCGCGGGCCGTGATGGTGAGGCCGACGGTATGGCTGGTGTCCGAACTCACGGCAGGCCGCGTCCACACGGGACTCGCGGAGGTTGCGTCGTCCAACATGCCGCCATCGACCTGCCAGGCGAATTCGATCGCGCTGTCGTAGATGCCGCCCGTCAGCGTTGCCCCGAGCTGCACGCTCTCGCCCTCTTCCGCCGCCGGGATGGAATCGATCGAAACCGTCGGCGCTTGTGCGTCCCCAAACGGCGCGCCATCCTCGAGGCATCTCAATACCCTCTCCGCCCGGCGCCATTCATAGAAGTACCGATACCAATCAGCGGGGTCTTCCTTGAGAAAGCTCGTGACCGTGTGCGGTGCCGTTGGCAGCGGCACGACCCCGCTCGCCCAGGCGGGGAGCGCCAAGTCCGTGCGTTGCCTCTGATAGGCGATCAGGAGCCGGTACCAAGCGGCTCCGAAGTGCGGGGCCCTCGCCGCGTCGGACGCGTAGTGGCTCGCCACCTCGTTCCAATCGACATCGCGCACGCAGGCCTTCGTCGGGGTGGTGCCGAGATCCTCCAGCACCAGCGTATACGGGATTGCGTTGCCGTTGAACCCCTCGACAAGGAGCCAGTAGTCGCCCGCCGCCAGTCGGTGAACAATCCTGAAGTTGCCCCCTTGGAGGTTGAATTTGGCCTGACGGATCTGACTTCCGTCTTCTTTATTGATGAGAGTCCCCGTGCTCAAGTCGTTGCTGATCGTGTAAATCGATACATGCCTCTCCGAGGGGATGCTGAATCGGAAATAGTCCCGGTCCCAAGATGGAGGGCCGAAGATGCCGGCGACGCGGTCCGGAATGGATACGGGGGTGGCGGCATCGACCAGGCGGCGGTCCCGCACCTTGCGCCGGTTGTTGGCGTGGTCCCTGCCCGTCTTGCGCACCCAGGCCTTCAGGGTGACGGAGTTGACAATATTGTTCACGGTGACGTCGAGAGTGACGGTGAAGCGGGTGTGGTCGGACACCGATGGGCGCGTCCAGGTCGGCGTGGCGGAAGCGGCGTCGTCGAGCGCGCCGCCGTCCACGCTCCAGGCGTACGTCGGCGTGCCGGTGAGGCCAGTCAGGGTCGCGCCAAGCTGCACGTCGGTGTCCTCGTCGCCCGCGGGTATGTAGTCGATGGACACGGTAGGGGGGTCCGCCGCAGGCAATCGTGGCGGGATGTCGCGCACAAGGGAGCCGACGACATAGGGTGTCGACGTGTCGCTCGTGCCGTTGCGGGCCTTGACGCCCTTGCCGCGCACGGTGACGCGGAGTTCCACGCCCACGCTGGTGTTCCCGTTCACCGTCGGACGGGTCCAGACCGGCGTGGCGGAAGTGGCGTCGTCAAGGGCGCCG
>JAJECW010000137.1 GCA_022821865.1 Pseudomonadales bacterium | reverse complement strand
TTGTTGCATACCAGCACACAAGCGGGGATGCCTGTGCCGTAGAAGAGTCCGGGCGGCAGGCTGACGATGGCCTCGATGCAGTCGTCGTTGATAAAAATCTCGCGGATGAGCTTTTCCTTGCCACCTCGGAACAGGACACCGTGCGGCATGACCGTTGCCATCCGACCATTGGACTTGAGGCTGGCAAGCATGTGCTGCACGAACATCAAGTCCGCCTTCTTGCCGGTTTCCGGGCACCACTCGCGGAATCGGTTGGTGAACTTCATATTTGCGCGGCTGTAATTCTGCGAGAACGGAGGATTGGCAAGTACACGGTCAAACTTGCGGATCTGCCCGTTGTTGAGGATGAGCGGATCCTCCAGCGTGTCACCGTTCTCGATGGTGGATCGGGTGATGTTATGAAGGATCATGTTCATGCGGCAGATCGACCAGACCGTGCCATTGGAGTCCTGGCCGTAGAGAGCGAGATCGTCGGCGTTCTGACCCTGCTCTTCCACGTACTGGTGGGACTGAATGAGGAAGCCGCCAGAACCGACGGCAGGGTCATAGATTGTGTTGCCGGCTTCTGGCCGCGTGAGTTGGACCAGCAGTCGGACGACCTCGCCGGGGGTATAGAACTCACCACCTTTCTTGCCGGCGCTGTCCGCGAAAAATTTGATGAGGTATTCGTAGGCGGCGCCGAGCAGGTCGGGAAACTCGAAGTTGTCGTTGACGAGGACGAATCCGGGTTGGCTGAAGTGGTCGAGCAGATCTTTCCACTTCTGATCCGGAATCTTGGTCTTGCCCTTCACAGCGTTGAAGTTGATGTTGTTCTTCAGCACTCCTTCGAGCGCATCGTTTTCGTCTTCAATAGCCGCAATGGCTTTGTTAAGCATGTTTCCGATGTCGTGCTTGAGATCCTTCATGGCTGGCACGAGATCACCGTTCACGTCTTCCCAAGTCTCGTGCCAACGGGCTCTTCTCGGAACAAAGAAGGTCTCACCGTAGGATGTCTTGTCTTCGAGCAACTCGTCGACGAGGTCCGGCTTGTCCTTGAGGTGCGCGAACGTCTTATTTCGGAGTTGCTCGCGCTTACGGTCGAATTCGTCGGAAAGCCGCTTCAGGAACAACATGCCGAAGATGAACTCCTTGAATTCCGAGGCGTCCATCTTGCCGCGCAGTATGTCGGCGGCCTTAAGGAGGAAGGACTCAAGCTGGGTAAGAGTGATCTTTTCCTGTTTCATCTTTTTGGTCCGCCGCCAGAAGTCAGATCATTCCGCACGCAAACTTCAGCCACTGTTGGCCTTAACTTCCAAGTTCGTCCAATGCTGCGCATCGGCAACCGCTTGCAGTCCGTTGCGACCGGAGCGTACGGGGGCGGCAGGAAGCATATCACTGCCACTTCGATCCAACATACCGATTGACCAAGAACGGCTCATGATTCTGTTCGAACGGATATTCGCGTGATTACGGGAATTCGCTGATAACTGTGCAATAATCCACGCATGATACTCGCAAACATCTCCGGCAGTCGCGGCTGAATCATGCCGTCGGGGCGCAGACTCAGCAGGCAGCAGCAACGCCGTATTGCCAGGCGCAGGGAGGCCGCTTCCGGCGAGGCGCTTTCGGGAACCATCATCAGCCATCTCGGCAAGCGGCTTGCGGTGGAAGGCGAATCCGGCGAGGTGGCGCTCTGCCACGCCAGGGCCAATCTGCCGCCCCTGGTGACCGGGGACCGGGTCCGGTGGGAGCCCGATGCGAACGGCGCGGGCGTGGTTACCGGTCTTGCGCCGCGCCGCAACGCTTTTGGTCGGGCCGACGCCGGCGGCCGCTTCCGCCCTATTGCCGCCAATATCGATATCGTGCTGACCATGTTCGCCACGGCGCCGGAAACCGAGATGAGCGTCATTGACCGCTATCTGGTGGCCATCGAGAATCTCGGGCTCGAATGTTTGCTGGTATTGAACAAGACCGACCTGCCGCCGGCGAATCCGCCCTTGCTGGCGCGGATGAAAGAGATTTACCGCGAACTGGAGTTCGATCTTTTTGCAGTCTCGGCCTTGACCGGCGCCGGGGTGGAAGCCCTGGCGGACAGGCTCGCGGGGCTGACCGCCGTGGTGGTGGGCCAGTCGGGAGTCGGCAAGTCTTCATTGCTGAACCGGCTCGGCAAGGAAAAACTGGCGGAGACCGGCGCCCTCGACGCCTATCAGCGCGGCGGCGCCCACACCACCACCGCCGCCCGGCTGTTTCATTTGCCGGGGTTTGACCTGATTGACTCTCCCGGCGTGCGCGAGTTCAGCCTGGGGCATTTGCGGGTGGACGAGGTGATCGAAGGTTTCGTCGAATTGAGAGCCCTGGCCGAACAATGCAGATTCCGCGATTGTTCGCACCGGATGGAACCGGGTTGCGCGGTGCTTGCCGCCGCCGAAGCCGGGGCCATCAGCCCCGAGCGGCTGCGCAGTTTTGGCCGGATTGTGGACAGCCTGCAATGAGATTGTTTGCCGCGACGCCTGCCGGACCAGGAGCCTGCGCCGTAGGAATTCGCGAAAGCGAAAATTCGCTATCGCCGCGCCCCTGGCCGGTCGATTGAGGCGAATATTGGTGAATATGCAACGAAATCGAGCGGCCAGGGGCGTGGACGGGTGCGGATTTGCAGCCGTGAATTCCTACGGCGCAGGCTCCCAGACTCCCCACATGACTGAAGAACGTCTGCCCCTGCTTCTGGAACCCGCGGATCTGGCGCCGTCGCTGCCGGACGAGTCGCTGTTGCTGGTGACGGTCTGCCAGCCCCAGGCGTATCTGGCGCATCATGTGCCCGGTTCGCTGCTGGTACAGCCCGGCGAACTCGTTTCCGGGATTGCCCCCGCCACGGGCAAGCTGCCGGAAGCGGAGCGCCTGAGCGCGCTGTTTTCCCGCCTTGGCCTCGATGCGGATCGCCATGTCATTGCCATCGACGACGAGGGCGGCGGCTGGGCCGGGCGGCTGATCTGGACCCTGGACGTGCTGGGCCACCGCCGCTATAGCCTGCTCAATGGCGGCGCGCTTGCCTGGGCCGCGGCGGGACTGCCGCTGGAATCCGGGCCAAGCCCTGGGCAAGCCAAGCCCTACCAGGCGCAAATCGACCGCGCTCCCATTGCCGACAAGCAGCAGGTGCTCGACCAGCTCGACGACCCGGACAGCATCGTCTGGGACGCCCGTTCCGCGGAAGAGTATCTCGGCCTGCGCGCCACCGCCCGCCGCAATGGACACATCCCCGGCGCGGTCAATCTCGACTGGCTCGAACTGATGGACCGGCACAATGACTTCCGCCTGAAACCCTTGCCCGAATTGCGGCAGCGCCTGGAACAACTCGGCATCGGGGCGGGCAGGAAAGTCATTACCCACTGCCAGTCCCATCACCGCTCGGGTCTGGCCTACGTGGCGGGCAAGGCCCTGGGGCTCGATATCCGCGCCTACGATGGCTCCTGGTCGGAATGGGGCAATGCCGACGATACGCCGGTGGAAAGCTGACGCCGCCATGCAGCGCCTGTTTGTTGCCCTGCAATACCTCCTGCCCCAGCGGCTGCTGACCAATATCGCCGGCGCCCTGGGCCGCAATGAAGCCCTGGCGGGTCTGCTGATCCGGCTCTTTATCCGCCGCTACCGGGTGGACATGAGCGAGGCGCGCGACCCGGACCCGGCGAGTTACCGCTGCTTCAACGAGTTTTTTACCCGGTCGCTCAAGGCGGGCGCCCGACCGCTTGAGCGGCGCGAGGGCGCGGTGCTTTGCCCGGCGGACGGCGCGCTCAGTCAATCCGGGACCATCGGCGAGACGCTGGTGCAGGCCAAGGGGGTCGAATTCGACACCGCGCGCCTGCTCGGGGGGGATGAAGCACTGGCACGGGAACTGGTCGGCGGCAGCTTCATGACGATCTATCTCTCGCCCAGGGATTATCATCGGGTACACCTGCCCCTGGCCGGCCGATTGCTGCAAAGCCGTTACATCCCCGGCAAACTGTTCTCGGTCAACGATGCGAGCACGGCACGGATTCCCGGCCTGTTCTGCCGCAATGAAAGGCTGGTCAGCGTATTCGATGGCGACTGCGGCCGCTTCGTGGTCGTCATGGTGGGCGCCATGATCGTCGCCGGCATCCGCACGGCCTGGGATGAAGAGGGTTCCCCGCGCAAGCACGGGCAATCATTCACGGATCGGAATTTGACCTTTGCCGCCGGAGACGAAATGGGCAGATTCCAACTCGGCTCCACAGTGATCCTGCTGTTTCCTCCCGGAGCGGTGGAATTCGAGGCTGGACTGGCGCCGGGAGATAGTCTGAGAATGGGCCGCGGTATCGGGAGATTGAGCAAATGACGCCGGATGAACTCAAGCAGCAGGCGGCTGTGGCCGCGTTGCGCCATGTGGAGCCGCAACTCGAGCGCGGCTCCATACTCGGCATCGGCACGGGCTCCACAGTCAATCATTTCATTGCCGCCCTCGGCGGGCAGCGCGACCTGCGCGAGCGGATCGAAGGGACGGTTTCGAGTTCGGAGGAATCCGCCCGCAGGCTGAAGGCGCTCGGCATCGAGGTCATGGACCTCAATACCGCGGGCAATGTGGATTTTTATGTGGACGGCGCCGACGAAGCCAATCATCACCTGCAATTAATCAAGGGCGGCGGCGCCGCGCTGACCCGGGAAAAGATCATCGCCGCCGCGGCGCGCGAATTCGTCTGCATCGCCGACGAATCAAAACTCGTGGCGGTGCTGGGCAGGTTTCCGCTGCCGGTGGAAGTGATTCCCATGGCGCGCAGCCATGTGGCGCGTAAAATCACGGCGCTGGGAGGCATGCCGGTATACCGCGACGGCGTTACCACCGACAACGGCAACCAGATTCTCGACGTGCACAACCTGGACTTGCGCGACCCACGGGAAATGGAGTCGCAACTCGACCAGATCGCCGGCGTGGTGTGCAACGGGCTGTTCGTGCGCCGACCCGCGGACCGGTTGCTGCTCGCGGGGAACCACGGCGTTCGCACGCTGCTCCCCTCCATCTGAAAGCGGCAACAGGTCAAGCTGCATCCGCCAGTTCACACTGGCGGATGCCGGCCTGAAGCGATTTACAGCGGAGTTACGTTTTCCGCCTGGGGACCTTTCTGGCCCTGGCTTACCTGCATGCTGACCCGTTGGCCCTCGTGCAGGGTACGGCGACCAGTGCCATTGATGGCGCTGAAATGTACGAAGACATCCTTTCCTTCCTGGCGTTCAATGAAGCCGAATCCCTTCTCATCATTGAACCACTTTACTGTACCTTCGACTAGCTCTGACATATCTCTCTCTTGAGTCCAAAAATTGGTGAACCGCCTTTGCGATTCGGTTTTTCTCCCGCGAAATTCGCGCCGGAGAACCTCTCCCCTGACAGCCCTCGCTGTTGTTCCCCGCGATTCTATACTGAATCCGCGAGTCCCGGGGCAGACAATTATGGCAACGAATTGTTACAAGCACCGAGTTTTTCCAGGAAAACCCCGGGTTTTGTGACGGGCGCGCAATGATACCCCTATTGCCGCCAAATTGCTGCACATTTTGCCGAACCGCCTGGAGAAATCAGAACAGGGGCCCGGCGATGACCGGCTCGCGATACCTCGCCGACTCATTCACCAGATGGCGCCGGGCGTCCCCGCAGTTGAACATGGCACTAGTGTCCTGTCCCATTGGCGTAGCGAACCGACATTTCCTCGAGATTGTAAATCTTGCCGATGCGGTCGATCATGCCGGCGCAGCCGAATGCTTCAAGCCGGGCCTTGACGATGTCGCGCATGGCATGGGTTGCCGGCGTGAGAAACTTGCGTGGATCGAATTCCGACCGGTTCCGGGCGAGAAAGCGGCGGATCGCGCCGGTTGAGGCAAGCCGCAGATCGGTATCGATATTGACCTTGCGCACGCCATGACGGATGCCTTCCTGGATTTCTTCCACCGGCACGCCATAGGTTTCCGGGATTTCGCCGCCGAACTCGTTGATCACCTGGAGCCATTCCTGGGGCACCGAGGAAGAGCCATGCATCACCAGATGCGTTGCGGGGATCTTGGCGTGGATTTCCTTGATCCGGTCAATGGCGAGGATGTCGCCCGTGGGCGGGCGGCTGAACTTGTAGGCGCCATGGCTGGTGCCCACGGCGATGGCAAGCGCATCGACACCAGTGGCCTCGACAAAATCCTCGGCCTCCTGGGGATCGGTGAGCAATTGCTCCATGGTGAGCTTGCCCTCGGCGCCGATACCGTCCTCTTCTCCCGCCATTCCCGTTTCCAGCGAGCCGAGGCAGCCGATCTCGCCTTCCACCGAGACCCCGCAGGCATGGGCCATTTCCACCGCCTGGCGGGTGACGCGGACGTTGTACTCGAAATCCATCGGCGTCTTGCCGTCCTCGCCGAGTGAGCCGTCCATCATGACCGAAGTAAAGCCAAGCTGAATCGAACGCTGGCACACCGCCGGCGAGACGCCGTGGTCCTGGTGCATGACGATGGGGATATGGGGGAATTCCTCCACGGCGCCCTGGATCAGGTGCCGCAGCAGATTGGGCCCGGCGTACTTGCGCGCCCCGGCGGAGGCCTGCAGGATCACCGGACTGCCGGCGGCGTCGGCACCCTGCATGATGGCCCGCACCTGCTCCAGATTGTTGACGTTGAAGGCGGGCACGCCGTAGTCGTTCTCGGCGGCGTGGTCGAGCAGTTGTCGCAGTGTAATCAGGGCCATGGCTCCTCCCGTGGAATGCTGATTGGCTGAAGTTAGCGGATACTCGCCCTCTCGGCGAGAGCGGCAATGGCTGGCAGCGCGGCGCCTTGCACGGCTTCGAGAAAGGCGCCGCCGCCGGTGGACATAAAGGATACTCCGCCCGCCACATCGAACTGCTCGATGGCGGTAACGGTTTCGCCGCCGCCAGCAAGGCTGAAGGCGGGGCTTTGGGCCACGGCCCGGGCGAGGCTTTCGGTTCCGGCGGCAAAGGCGGGGAACTCGAACACGCCCATGGGGCCGTTCCAGAGGATGGTTCCCATGGCGGCGATCAACCCGGCATTGCGGCGGGCGCTTTCCGGGCCGATATCGAGAATCAGGTCGTCTGCGCCAACTTCATGGACGGCTTTCACCGTAGCTTGTGCATCGGCGCCGAACTCCCCCGCCACGGAAACGTCAACAGGCAGGGGAATATCGACTTTGTTCATGAGTTGCCGGGCGATTCCCACAAGTTCGGTTTCGCACAGCGAGCGCCCCACGGGATACCCCGCGGCAAGCAGGAAGGTATTGGCGATGCCGCCACCCACCAGCAGATAATCAGCCAACCCGGACAGATTGCGCAGCAGTTCCAGTTTGCCGGAAACCTTGGCCCCGCCAACGATGGCGAGCAAGGGTCTTGCGGGTTGGCTCATGGCCCGGGCGATGGCGTCGAGTTCCCGGCCGAGCAATGGCCCGGCGCAGGCGGTTTCGGCGATCCGCGCCACGCCGCTGGTGCTGGCCTGGGCGCGGTGGGCCGTGCCGAAGGCGTCCATGACGAATACATCGCACAGCGCCGCATAGCTTGCCGCAAGCCTGGGGTCGGCGGCCTTTTCGCCGCGGTTCAGCCGCACGTTCTCGAGCAGGCAGACCCGGGCATCGGACAGGGCTGGTTCCGCATCCAGATAATCCGCAAGTAGCGGCACCTCGGCCCCGAGCCATTCGGACAGCCGGGCCGCCACCGGCGCCAGGGAGAACCCCTCCTGGGCGGCGACCGGCTCGCCTTCCACCGGCCTGCCGAGATGGGACATGAGCAGGAGCTGTGCCGGATTGGCCGCCAGCGCCGACTCAATCGTGGGCAGGGCGGCGCGGATGCGGCTGTCGTTGACCACCTTTCCGTCGGCCAATGGCACATTGAGGTCTTCCCGGATCAGCACGCGCTTGCCGGCAAGTTCCACCTGTTCCATGCGCAGAAAGGAGTCAGTCATCGGTTTCCCATTCGAGCGGTGCTTGCTTATGCAGGTATTCGGCTACATCGAGCATGCGGTTGGCGTAGGCCCATTCATTGTCGAACCAGACAAAAAGCTTGACGAGGCCGGAGACTTCTCCGGTCTGGTTCAGGTCCACCACCCCTGAGCGCGGATCGTGATTGAAGTCGCAGGAAGCCAGCGGTTCGCGAGTATAACCGAGAACCTTTTCCGGAAGATGACGAGCCCCGTCGATGATGGCCTGATTCACCTCCGCCGCCGCGGCGGCGCGGGAAAAGCGCAGGCTCAGATCCATGGCGGAAACATTGACCGTGGGCACGCGGATGGCCTGGGCCTGGAGCTTGCCGGCCAGCTGCGGCAGGATGCGGACGATGCCCCTGGCCAGCCCGGTCTCCACGGGAATGATCGACTGCATGGCGCCGCGGGTCTTGCGCAGGTCGAAATGGTGGAAACTGTCGATGACCGGCTGGTCATTCATCGCCGAGTGAATCGTGGTGATGGCGCCCGCCTCGATGCCAAATGCCTCATCGAGCACCTTGAGCACCGGCACGATGCAATTGGTGGTGCAGGAGGCGTTGGACAAGATCCGGGACCCGGGCGGAATCCGCTCGTGGTTGACGCCATAGACAATGGTGAAATCCACATCGCTCCGGGCAGGCTGGGAAAACAGCACCCTCCCGGCGCCGGCGGCAAGATGCAGCCGGGCGGTGGCCACATCGTGAAAAGCGCCGCTGCATTCCATGACCAGGTCCACATCGGGCCAGCGCAGATCCGCCACGTCCGGCTCCGAAAGCAGGCTGATCGCTTCGCCATCCACCACGAGCTTGCCATCGGCGAGTTCCACATCGCCGGGAAAGCGGCCATGGGTGCTGTCGTAACGGGTCAGATGGACCATGGTGGCGGGGTCGGCGACATCGTTGATGGCGACAATGCGCAGGCCATTGCGACGCTTCGCCTCACAGGCGGCGCGCAGCACGCAGCGGCCGATGCGGCCGTATCCGTTGATGGCGACTCTGAGTGTCATTGCGGGCGAAGCGGATGTCAGTCCAGGAGTGATCGCGCAGCCGCGGCCACGCGCTCCGCCGTAAATCCGAAATGCTCCATCAGCACGGCGCCGGGGGCGGACTCGCCGAATGTCGTCATGCCGACCACGCAGCCGTCGAGGCCGACGAATTTGCGCCAGTAATCCACCGCGCCGGCTTCCACCGCAACGCGCTTGCGCAGGCGCGCGGGCAGCACCGCTTCGCGCCACGTCGCATCCTGTTGTTCGAACACATCAACGCTGGGCAGGGAAATCAGGCGGGCCGCAATGCCTTCGGCTTGCAGTTCGCGCACGGCTTCGGCGCTGACCGCGACCTCGGAACCGGTGGCGATCACCGCCACTTCGGCTTCGCCTTCGCAGTCGATCAGCACATAGCCGCCCCGGGAAATCGCCTCCACTTGTTTGTCCGTGCGGTCCTGGTGGGGGATGGCCTGACGGGTGAACACCAGCGCGGTGGGGCCGTCCCGGCGCTCGATGGCGGCCCGCCAGGCGGCGGCGGCCTCGACGCTGTCGCAGGGGCGCCATACCGACAGGTTCGGCGTGGTGCGCAAATTGGCGAGTTGCTCGATGGGCTGGTGGGTGGGGCCGTCTTCTCCCTGGCCAATGGAATCGTGGGTATAGACCAGGATACTGCGCTGCTTCATCAGCGCGGCCATGCGCACGGCATTGCGGGCGTACTCCATGAACATGAGGAAAGTCGCGCAATAGGGAATGAAGCCGCCGTGGAGGGCAATGCCCGTGGCGATGGCGGTCATGCCGAATTCCCGCACACCGTAGTAGATGTAGTTGCCGTCTTCGGCGTCGGCAAGGGAACGACTGCCGGACCACAGGGTCAGATTGGAGCCGGTCAGGTCCGCCGAGCCGCCGATGAGTTCGGGCAGGAGGGCGCCAAAGGCTTCGATACAGTCCTGGGAAGCCTTGCGGCTGGCGATATGGGCGCCGTCCTGCTGCCGCTGGCGGATGAATTCCCCGGCGCGCCCGGCAAAATCACCGGGCAACTCGCCTTTCATGCGGCGCACGAATTCCAGGGCCAGCTCGGGGTATTCCTCTTCGTACTCGACCAGCTTCTCCTTCCAGGCGGTTTCCGCCATGAAGCCGGTTTCGGTGGCATTCCAGGCGGCGGCGATTTCCTCCGGCACCACAAAGGGCGCATGGGGCCAGCCTAGTTCTTCCCGCACCGCCTGGACTTCGTCTTCGCCGAGCGGCGCGCCATGGGTGGCGGCGGTGCCCTGCTTGTTGGGCGAGCCATAGCCGATAATCGTGCGGCACTGGATCATGCTCGGGCGTCCGGTCTCGGCCTTCGCCGCTTTGATCGCCTGACTGATCGCCTCCGGGTCGTGGCCGTCGATATCCCGCACATGCCAGCCATAGGCAGCGAATCGGGCCATGGCGTCTTCCGAGAACCAGGCTTCGACCTCGCCGTCAATGGAAATGCCGTTGGCATCGTAGAACACGATCAGCTTGCCGAGCCCCAGGGTCCCCGCCAGCGAGCAGGCTTCATGGCTGACGCCTTCCATGAGGCAGCCGTCGCCGGCGAACACCCAGGTGTAATGATCGACGATCTCGTGCCCGGGCCGGTTGAACTGGGCGGCCAGGGTCTTTTCCGCAATCGCCATGCCGACGGCATTGGCAAGCCCCTGGCCGAGCGGCCCGGTGGTGGTTTCAACGCCGGGGGTATAACCGAATTCGGGATGGCCGGGCGTCATGGAGTGAAGCTGGCGGAACTGGCGCAGTTCATCCATGGGCAGGTGGTAGCCGGTCAGATGCAGCAGCGAATAGATCAGCATCGAGCCATGGCCGTTGGACAGCACGAAGCGATCCCGGTCGAACCATTGCGGATGCCCCGGATTGTGCTTGAGCCAGTCGTTCCAGAGAACTTCGGCAATGTCGGCCATGCCCATGGGGGCGCCGGGATGGCCGGACTTCGCCCTTTGCACGGCATCCATGCTCAAGGCGCGAATGGCATTGGCGAGTTGCCTGCGCGGCAAGGCCGTTTCGGCCATCAACAAACTCCTGGTCGGGCTTGATTGGCGGGGATCTGCGGTGCAGGCTCCCGGGGCGGCTATTGTCCCGCAGATGCAAGGCGGATGCCAGCGAACCCGGCACACGCCCTTCCGCGCCGCCGCAACTACCCCGCATGCGCGGACACCTCCGGTCGCAGCCCAATTCCAACAGAACCGGCCTTGTTATCAAGACGAAAGCAAACAGATTGCGGTTGCAACCGGTTCCCACGATAATGGCGGCTTGTGCCTTATCGTGCGCAGGTTGCCGGAAATTTCATGACCTTCCCCGGGTATCAATTTCCCTCGTTGGCGAAACCATTCCCGCTTTCAGGCCGGAATGTCGGCGCCCATTGCCGCCGCATGTTGCTCACCGTGGCATTGACCTGCGCGCCTTTCTCGGCGACAACAGCCCAGGATGCCCAGTCAACAGACGACAAGCTTCCCGAGGTTACAATCTGGAGGTCGGGAAGCGGCTACATTACGGAGGGACAGGATGCCGTGTTTTACGTGGCGGCAGACCCGGTACCCGCCGAAGAGTTGACTGTAAACCTTTTGGTGGCACAATTCAGGGAGTCATGGGTACAGGATGTTGATTTTCCGGGTTTTGGAGACATTGAAGATATTGACCGTACAGAAGTCATTCAACAGATCACTATAGATTCAACAGGAGAATCAAGAATTTCCGTATCAACCGAAGATGACAATCAAAACAATCCAAAGTATGTGATACATGTGAGCATTGCCCCTGGAGAAGGATACACTCGATTTGAGTCCTGTATGCAAAGTCGTTGCATAATCAGTAGTAACATCTATGGTGATCCGGGATTATTGGCATTCGCTGATTTTGCACGATTTTCGGTTTGGGATAACGATGGTCCTCAATCCGAATTGAAAAACATAGTTACGGACACAGAGAAGTTGCTGGAGAATGTGACCATAGACATCCCTACTGCCGCTGATGCCACTGAGTTTGGAGTTTTATCGGAGCTCAGTGCCGCTGCTGCGCCTGACCTGGTTGAGGGCGGTGCGTACAACTCCGACGCCTTCTTGCTGTTGAAAAGTGTCCGAATGCAAGCGGAAATTCTGGAACGCATGATTTCGTCCGGGTTCACCATATCAAAAGAGGCAATCTGGAGTACGATTAGAAATGCCACAAGTTCAATAGACTCATACAACCAGACTGAAATTGACTTTTCTTGGTTGCGTTATGGCGGGCATCGAAAATTTGATGGGGAAGTGCGAGATTTTCTGGCAGGCAGCAGAAACTTGTTTAGCGCATTGGTTGCCACACAAGGTGAGTCAGCCAGCATTCAGGAAACTGCAATTTATCTTGAAGAAATTGAAAGCCTGATTGACACGGCTTTCAGTGGCGTGCTTAATGTAGATACGCAACACGACGTTGCCGGTATCTCGCAGGTTGCCCTGGATGGATTAATGAAACCGCTTGCCGAGAAATTCGACATCGATCTGTCGCAGAAGAGCAAACGTGATTTGTTCAATAGCAATCCGGATTTTCTGGCAAATATCGTAGAAATCACGGGATTGGACCTTTCGTCTGACAAGCTAAGCCTGAGAAGTTCAGGCAGATCATCGAATGATTCCCCTATTGTTATAACTTCAAATGATGTTTCCTCCAGACTCTTGATTCTCAATGCATTGCGCTTTGCCGGACTGCAGGATTCTGAAGCTGCAAACCTCACCTCGGACCTCTCCTCATTTGTTCATCCGGGGTTCACCGGAATCAGTGTTCCCATCCCTGGGGATGTATATATTACGGCAACCTCCATCGTAGACGACCCGAACGAGCATTACCTGGACCACAAGTTTGTGAGTGTTTCGGAAATCATTGATGAAGGTCTCGGCGGCGCGACAGAATCGAAATACATTGACGA
This sequence comes from Pseudomonadales bacterium, assembly GCA_022821865.1. GTDB lineage: Bacteria > Pseudomonadota > Gammaproteobacteria > Pseudomonadales > Pseudohongiellaceae > UBA9145. Next base: position 29,111 of record JAJECW010000137.1, on the reverse strand, counting down.
ATTTTTCGTTACTGCGATTCGGATCGGCGAACTGGTGTTTGCGACTCAGGTAACAAGCGTCAAAGTAGTTTCCGAGGATGTTCCCGAAGGTCGTTTCAGCCTCAATGATGGCTCCATTTTGCTCATCAACCGGGGCCTGGCGATTCACCTCGTCCCGTGGTCGCTCGATATAGCCTCTTTTGCGGTTCAGGCAAGCGCCTTGGGATTCTCCACCCGGGGGCGGGAGAACGGGGCTATCCTCCTGGCCGGACGCGAAACCGGCATATCCGCAACTTTTTCCTACACTGCGTCGCCCATGGAAATAGCGGAAGATGAAGCAGCTTCCTTCGGAGTCTGCCTCTATGCCGTTTGCATCGACGCCCCGGAAAACACCGGCCCGGAACAGCCGGACCATTCCTTTACTATCGGTTACACCCCCATCTACTTCTCCCCTTACAATGCTTTCAGAGGTCCTGTCGAACATTACGATTTTGGCGCCAACCGATTTTTTACTTCCAAGGAAGAATGCGAAGCGGAATTCGACACCTGCCAGGTCGACTGGCAACAACGACTCCTCCCCCGGTTCGCAAGCGACAGCCTCTACGATCTGCTGGCCTCGCTTGGGCTTGAAGTTTCCACCGACTGGTTCGACACCGGGGTGATCACCATCGCTGGCCGGGGGCGGTTTCGGCCCGCTTATGCATTCGAGGGCGAGTTGCCCGATGAGTCCGCCATCGGGCCCGACGACTTCCGCTTTGAGGAAACCGACGCCAACGGCGACGGCGTACTCGACTACCGCGTCCACATCGGCGATTTCAGCCAGTTGCTCTACGGCGTTCCCTGATTTTTCTCAGTCAACGACCCAGGTATTGCCGCTTTGCAGCAGGGCGGCGAGATTGCCTTCTTTCGACTTGCCCTTGCGGCGGGAGAATTCTTCGTCGAAGCTTGGCTGCCGGTGCCGGTAAAGAACCCCGATGGCGATGGGAAAACCGGGGCCGCCCATGGCCGCGAGCAGTTGCGCGAGAACCGGATTGCTTTCGTCGTGGACGAGCACATCTTCGGCGTCCGCGCCGGTCACTTCCAGGCAAAGCCGCTCCCGGTCCAGACGAATCGCCTTTTCACCGTCCCGACCAAAGACGATGGGCTTGCCGTGCTCGACTTCCACCCGGAAATCCGGCGCGGTGGCGCGGTCCTTCACCGGCTCGAAGATGCCGTCGTTGTAGATCGGGCAGTTCTGCAGGATTTCGATAAAGGCCGTTCCCTTGTGGGCATGCCCGGCGCCGATGACCGCCGACAGGTGTTTGGCGTGGGTGTCGATGGAGCGGGCGACGAAGGCGCCGCCGGCGCCGAGCGCCACGGCGCAGGGAGACAGAGGCGGGTCGATGGAGCCCGCGGGTGAAGACGGCGAGCGGGTTCCCAGCCGTGAAGTCGGCGAATACTGTCCCTTGGTCAGGCCGTAGATCTCGTTGTTGAACAGCAGAATCTGCAGATCGAGATTGCGGCGCAGGGTGTGCATCATGTGATTGCCGCCGATGCTCAGGCCGTCGCCATCGCCGGTAATCACCCACACATCCAGCTCCGGGTTCGCCAGCTTGACCCCGGTGGCGATGGCCGGCGCCCGGCCGTGGATGGTGTGGAAGCCGTAGGTGTTCATGTAATAGGGGAAGCGCGAGGAGCAGCCGATGCCGGAAACGAACACCTGGTTTTCCCTCGGCCGGCCCAGGGTCGGCAACAGTTTCTGCACGGTTTTCAGGATGGCGTAGTCGCCGCAGCCCGGGCACCAGCGCACTTCCTGGTCCGAAGCGAAATCCTTTAATGTCAGGTTCGCCTGATTCATTGCGCCGGTCCCTCCTTCCGGCATTTGGCATGGATCGCCGCCAGGATTTCGCCGATCTTGAACGGCTGCCCGGAAACCTTGCCCAGGCTTTCCACATCGAGCAGATATTCCGCCCGCAGCAGGCGGGCGAACTGACCGGTGTTCATTTCCGGCACGAGCACCGCGTCAAAACCCCCGAGCAATTCGCCGAGATTGCGCGGCAAGGGGCACAGGTGGCGCACATGGATATGGGAAACGTCGTGCCCCTCCCCCCTGGCGCGCTTGACGCCCTGGTGGATCGCGCCATAGGTGGAGCCCCAGCCCACCACGGCCAGTTTGCCGGAAGCGGCGCCCTGATCGACTTCCTGCGAGGGAATGTCATGGGCGATGCCGGCGATTTTGGCCTGCCGCAGGTCGGTCATTCGCTGGTGGTTGGCGGGCTCGTAGGAGATATTGCCGCTGTCGTGGTCGCTCTCGATGCCGCCGATGCGATGTTCGAGCCCCGGCGTGCCGGGCCGCGCCCAGTTTCGCGCCAGGCTTTGCGGGTCGCGCCTCGAGGGCCGGAATTCCCCGGAATCCCCGGCGAATTTCACGGGTGTCCGGGCCAAATCTTCCACCCGGGGAATTCTCCAGCGCTCGGCGGCATTGGCCAGATAACCGTCGGACAGGAGCATCACCGGCGTCATGTATCCTGTCGCCAGACGCACCGCTTCCCGGGCCATGTCGAAACATTCCGGCGGGGTGGCGGGAGCGATCACCGGCAGCGGCGTATCACCGTGGCGGCCGAACAGGGCCATGTTGAGGTCGGACTGTTCGGTCTTGGTGGGCAGGCCGGTGGACGGGCCGCCGCGCTGGGTGTCGATCACCAACAGCGGCAACTCGGTGGAAATCGCCAGCGACATGCCTTCGGATTTCAGCGCCACGCCCGGGCCGGCGCTCGAAGTCACCCCCAGTGAACCGGCGAAGGACGCGCCGATGGCCGTGCAGACCGCGGCGATCTCGTCTTCGGCCTGGAAGGTGCCGACGCGGAAATCCCCGCGGTTGGAAAGCTCATGCAGGAGATTGGACGCCGGCGTGATCGGGTACGAGGCGAACAGCAACTCGATGCCGGACAGTTCGGCTCCCGCCAGCAACCCCCAGGCCAGCGCCTGGGTGCCGGTGACATTGCGATACAGCCCGGGCGCCGACCGGGCCTGGGGAACGCGGTAAACATGAATCCCCGAGGGCAACTCGGCGGTTTCGCCGAAGGCGTGGCCGGCATTGAGCGCGGCGATATTGGCCCCGGCGATTTCCGGCCTTTTGGCGAACTTGGTCTTGAGATTATTGACGGTGGCGCCGAGGTCGCGGTCGAAAAGCCACATGACCAGGCCCAGGGTCCACATGTTCTTGCAACGCAGGCTCGCCTTGTGGCCCAGCCCGAAGGGCTCCGCGGCGGCAAGCGCCTGGGCCGAGATGTCGATATCCAGCAGCCGGTGGCCGGCCAGGGATCCGTCATCCAGCGGATTGGCGGCATAGCCGGCCTTGGCCAGGTTCTTGGCGGTGAAGGCTCCCCGGTCCGCGATCACCAGGCCGCCGTCCACCACATTGGCCAGATTGGTCGCCAGCGCGGCCGGATTCATCGCCACCAGCACATCGAGCGCGTCGCCGGCGGTGGTGACGTCTTCCGAGCCGAAATAAATCTGAAAGGCCGAAACGCCGAAAGTCGCGCCCACCGGGGCGCGGATTTCGGCGGGAAAATCGGGGAAGGTCGACAGATCGTTGCCGTAGAGAGCCGTCGCCAGGGTGAAATTGGCGCCGGTCAATTGCATGCCGTCGCCGGAATCTCCCGCGAAACGCACGACGACATCCACGACCTCTCGTTCGTCGAGATGGCGCTCGTCCAGCTTTTCTTCGGTCAATTCCACGGAAAAATGCCCAACGGCAAGGCAAGAGGCGGGATTCTACCAGATTTGCGATCCCGCCCCCTCTCCGCCCTTCACCCCAAGGCCACATTATACGGAGCGAAGCTCTCCCCCAATGTCATACTAAGCGGAGCCAAGGGCCCGTCATTCTTCGCGAAGCGAGGCCCCCCTGTCATTCCGCGCGGAGCGAAGCGCAGTCGCAGAATCTCCTTGGGAGCCCATATCCGCCGTACATTAAAAACTTGACCATATGATGCATATGCGTAAAATAGTCATGATTTTTCTACGACATTGCATCAAAAGGTCAAATTCATGCAACGGCGATACCTGGAGAGTTTCCTGGCTCATTTCCGGCAGAACCGGCAAATGCTGCTGGTTTCCGGCCCAAGACAGGTGGGCAAGACGACTATCGCCCGGCAACTCGGAGAAAGCTTTGCCTCGGGAGAATATTTCAACTGGGACAACCAGACCCATCGCGGGTCAATCCTTGACGGGCCGGAAGCCGTTGCCGGGCTGCTGGGGCTTGACCGGCTGCTCGCCGAAAAACCCTTCTGCGCCTTTGACGAACTGCACAAATACCGTGGCTGGCGGGACTTCCTCAAGGGGTTCTTTGACGTGCATGAAAACCAGGCACATGTTTTCGTTACCGGCAGCGCGCGCCTCGACGTGTTCAAGCGCGCCGGCGACAGCCTCATGGGGCGCTATTTCCCTCACACGCTTCACCCGCTTTCGCTGGCGGAATGCCTGAACACAGGCGATACGGACTCGCTGGTCTCCCCGCCCGGTGCCATCGACGAAGTCCAGTGGCGGGCGCTGTGGCGCCACGGCGGTTTCCCGGAACCCTTTCTCAAGGCCGATGACCGCTTCCACGCACGCTGGAAAAAACTGCGCAATGAACAATTGCTGCGGGAAGACCTGCGCGACCTGACCAGAATCCAGGAACTCGGCCAGGTGGAAATGCTGGCGATCAATCTTGCAAGACACGTCGGCCAACTCACCAGCCATGCAAAGCTGGCGCGCGAAGTCCGGGCGTCGGTCGACAGCATCCGCCGCTGGACCGCCGTGCTCGAGTCGCTGTATTACTGTTTCAGTGTGCGCCCCTGGCATCGCAATGTAACCCGCGGCTTGCGCAAGGAACCCAAATTCTATCTCTGGGACTGGTCCCAGATCGAAGACCCCGGCGCCAGGGCGGAAAACCTCGTCGCCAGCGCCCTGCTGAAGGCCACCCACTGGTGGACCGAGGCCGGCCACGGCGAGTTCGGGCTGCATTTCGTCAGGGACAAGCAAAAACGCGAAGTGGATTTCCTCGTCACCCGGAACCAGCGCCCCTGGTTTCTCGCCGAAGTGAAAACCAGCGGCCGGGCGGAGCTTTCCAAATCCCTCCCCCTGTTCCAATCCCAAACCGGCGCCAGCCACGCCTTCCAGATCGCATTCGATCTCGATTACATCGAAGCCGACTGCTTCGAGCGCAACAAGCCCACCATCGTCCCCGCCAGGACATTCCTTTCGCAATTGGTTTAGCGGGATACCGAAGGCTTCAAAATGTATTTTTGTACTTTCTCCAGAATTCCCCCCGGAGTTTTATGAGAGCTATAGGAGCCTGCGCCGGGTATGTCGCAGCCATTCGCGCCGCGCCTGAGAAACCAGCGCAATGCTTGGCGCAGCGAACAAAATTGACTCGCCATCTTTCACGATCCGCTCAGCGATTCGCAAGGAAGTGAAGGTCTTGCCGGTTCCACAGGCCATGATGAGGCGACCGCGATCATGGTTGCCCAATCCCAGGACGACATCATCGATAGCCTTTTGCTGCCTTTCCCATGGCTCCTGTTCGGGCCGCTTGGCATCGATTTCATCCAATCAGGGAAGCTCTGATTAAGTCAGAGCTTCCCTGCGGCACATGGAAGTGCCTCCGAATTCGATGGGTGAAGGCAAGCGTTTTCGAAGCGCAGCTTCGAGCGCGGCCGCAACGGTACGGAGCTATGCTCCGTGACTGGAGCAAGCCATTGAATTCGTGAGCAAAACAAAACCACGCTTTTGTTTTGCGGTAATGAAAAATTCCAGGGAGGGAATTTTTCAGAGAATACTTAGTGGTAGCGAGACTGGCTCGGCGAACAGGATAAGGCAAAGTTATCCTTGTAAATTGAATGACAATCGTTCAATATCCGCAGATGCGTGAAGTTTCCAGAACATTGCATGAGCGCAATCTGATCAGGCTGCTGGGGGAAAATCCGGTGGTGGCGCTGCTTGGAGCGCGACAGGTGGGCAAGACGACGCTTGCCAATGCCCTGATGCGCGGCTGGAATGGCGAAGCTACCCGGTTCGACCTTGAAGACCCCCGTGACCTTGGCCAGTTCGACGAGCCGATGCTGGCGCTTGAGCCGTTGCGCGGATTGATCGTCATTGACGAGGTGCAACTGCGTCCTGAACTCTTTCCCGTACTGCGGGTGCTGGCGGACCGCTCTCCTTCGCCGGCCAGATTCCTGGTGCTGGGCAGCGCCTCGCCGGAATTGCTGCATCAGGGATCGGAATCGCTGGCCGGCCGCATCGCCTTTCACGAGTTGCCCGGATTCGACATGGTGGAGACCGGGCCGGAAAACTGGCGGCGACTGTGGCTCCGGGGCGGATTCCCCCGGGCCTATCTGCCGGACACCCACCGGCAGAGCATGGAATGGCGGCGAAACTTTACCCGCACGTTTCTGGAAAGGGATTTGCCGGGCCTTGGATCCAACATTCCATCCCGCACCATGGGGGACTTCTGGACCATGCTTGCGCATTATCACGGCCAGACCTGGAACGGGTCGGAAATCGGGCGCGCTTTCGGCGTTTCCCACACCGCGGTGCGCCGTTATCTCGATTTGCTGGGTTCGACTTTCATGGTGCGTCAGCTACGACCATGGACCGTCAATCCCGGCAAGCGAATCGTCAAATCGCCGAAGGTTTACATCGCGGACTCAGGCTTGCTCCACAGCCTGCTCCGGGTCACAACGCCCCGGGAACTCGCCGGGCATCCCAAGGTGGGCGCAAGTTTTGAAGGTTTCGCGCTGGAGCAGGTGCTGCGTCTGCTCGAAGTTCCTCCCGGCGACGCCTGGTACTGGGCGACTCAGGGCGGCGCCGAACTCGACCTGCTGGTAAGCCGCGGGACGCGCAGATTCGGCTTTGAGTTCAAACGCACCGATGCCCCGAAGCGCACCCGCTCCATGCTTTCGGCGCTGGAGACTCTCGAACTCGAACGCATCGACGTCATCTACCCCGGCGACCGCGTCTACCGCCTGCACGAGCGAATCCGGGCGGTTCCACTTGCCACGCTGGCAAACGAAATATTGCCAATGTAGCTGCGAAATCGGCTGTTATACTTGGAAATCTTGTTCTGGTGGATCAAGCTGGATACGACCCATGAGAAGCGAGCGGGATGCGCCTTACGTCTTTGTCGGCCGTGAAGCTGAACTGCAGCGGCTGACCGGCATCGCGGGGAGAATCCTGGAACAGGGCGGGAATCTCGCCGGGATTTCACTGGTGGATGGAATTCCCGGCATCGGCAAAACACACTTTCTCGATGCCCTGTATCGGCGGCTGCGACAGGAATTTTCCCCAAGGGGAGTGCGCGTTGCCAGGGCGAGAGCGAATGGCGCCCTGCTCCCCGGCAACAACGAGTCCCTGTTCAGCATGCTCGCCCTTCCGGCGGCGCCGCGGCAATCCGTACTGGAAAAAGTGGGGAAGTACGTAGGGGACTTCTCCTTTTCCCTGCTGGGAACCGGATTCAACATGAAGCTGCTTGAAGGCAGAGACTTTCGTATCCGGGACATTGATGCCGAACTGCGGCGAACCGTGACCGAAGGCTGGTGGCGCGACACGCTGTTGCTCGTCACCGTGGATGAGGTCCAGAATGCGACGGGCAAGGCTGCCAGAACCGCCCTCAATCGACTGCAGGCCGGTTTTCCCGACATTCCGATGATGGTTGTGTGCGCGGGATTGCCGAACTCCAGACACGTGCTTCGCGAGATGGGAATTTCCCGCAGAGCGGTGAATCTGACTCTGCCCACGCTTTCAACCGACGAAGCCCGCAACGGATTCAGCCAGGGCCTGCCGCTCGCCTTGAGTGAACGCGGCCTGGACGATACGCCGATTGCGGAACGCCTGCCCCTGGAAGCGCAACATGAAATCGCCGACCAGGCCCAGTGCTTTCCGAGACACTTGATGATTGCAATCGAAACCACCGCGGAATCTATTCTGGGATTTGTCAAAGGCCGCGGAGTTTGTTCCGTCGAGACAATCAGCGAAATGATCAGCGAAGAGCGCGGCAAGTACTACGCGGAGCGGGTTTCGGCAACCGGCCAGTATTCCGGGGTATTCATGGCCCTTGCAGAGCAAATGAAAGAGCGGAGCCATGCCGTTGAAGCCGGAATCGCGGAACAACTCGTTCAGGATTCCGCTCGGCTTGAACCCGGCCAGACTCCGCGGGATGTGCTGGCAACCGCAGTCGGAGCGGGCCTGTTCGTTTATGACGAACAAGCCGAAGCTTACGCGCCGGGCATACCGTCGATCATTTCCTGGCTGCTTGGCAAAGCGGCTTCACGCACCTGAATCCCGTTGCCGCTGCCCGGCAATTGCCAAGTGGTGGAGAAACTGGAAGTATTGGCGTTGGCGCGGGCTGTTCCGCTATAGGGCCGAAACCAGATGACAAGAAATCGATTGGGACCTTTCCGTAATGGCCTTGTTTCCTGCCTGCTGCTTGCCCTTGCGGGCGCGGCGCAGGCACAGGACGACGCGCTGCCCCTGCCGCTCGATGACGTGCGGCTGTTCACCGAGGCGCTGGACCGGATTCGCATGTCCTATGTGGAGGAGGTCGATGATCGCACCCTGCTGAAAAATGCGATTCGCGGCATGCTGTCCAATCTCGACCCGCATTCCGGTTTCGTCGAAGGACGCGAATTCGATGTGTTGCAGGAGACCACCACCGGCGAATTCGGCGGCCTCGGGGTGGAAGTGGGCCAGCGGGACGGCTATATCCTCATCATCGCCCCCATCGACGACACTCCCGCCCAGCGCGCCGGCGTTCGCGCCGGCGACCTGATCGTCGCCATCGACAATCAGCCGGTGCGCGACATGCTGCCGGAAGACGCCGCCAGCCTCATGCGCGGCGAACCGGGAACCGATGTGACCATCACGGTTTCCCGGGACGGGATGGAGCCTTTCGATCTGGAAATCACCCGGGAAGTCATCGCCGTCAACAGCGTTCGCAGCCGGATGCTCGAGCCGGGCTACGCCTATGTTCGCATTCCGGTTTTCCAGTTCAATACCGGGCGCGATTTTCAGGATGAAATCACCAGACTGCTCGGCGAAGGGGACAACCTCAAGGGCATGGTGCTCGACCTGCGCAACAATCCCGGCGGCATCCTGCGGGCCTCGGTGGAAGTCGTTGACGCCTTCATCGACTCCGGCAGGGTGGTGTATACCCGGGGCAGGATGCGGGAGTCGGCAACCGAGTATTTCGCCAGGGCCGCCACCGTGGCGCCCGAGTTGCCGCTCGTGGTGCTGATCAACGGCGGCTCGGCGTCCGCCGCGGAGATCGTCGCCGGCGCCCTGCAGGACCATGGCCGCGCCGTGGTGATGGGAACCCGCAGCTTCGGCAAGGGTTCGGTGCAATCGGTATTGCCGCTCGACGGGGAACGGGCGATCAAGCTCACGACCTCGCTGTATTACACCCCCGAAGGCCGCTCGATACAGGCCCAGGGCATCGAGCCCGACATCGTGGTGGAAGAAGCCTTCATCACCCGCCGCTCGCGCAATGTGAACCAGTTCGCCGAAGCCGACCTGCCCGGTAGCATCGGGAATGAAACCGGCGCGGGACAGGATACCGCCACGCTGGTGTCCGCCGCCGAGGTCATCAGCACCGACTTCCAGCTCAATGAAGCGCTCAACCTGCTGAAAGGCCTCAATACCCTGCGACCACGCCGAACCCCGACCGAGCCGCCAAGTATGCTCTGACACAAACAGAGCTTCGCTATAACCGCACTTCGATGCCGCGGGCGGCCATGTGGCGCTTGGCCTGTTCGATGGTGAATTCGCGGAAATGGAAGATGCTTGCGGCGAGCACCGCGTCGACGCCGCCTTCGAGTACGCCTTCGGCGAGATGTTCAAGCGCGCCCACTCCGCCCGAGGCGATTACCGGGACCCGAACGGTGCTGCTTACGACCCGGTTGAGCTGGTTGTCGAATCCTTCCTTCGTGCCGTCGCGGTCCATGCTGGTGAGCAATATTTCGCCTGCGCCGTAGTCGACCATGCGGCTGCACCATTCGACGGCGTCGATTCCGGTGGGTTTGCGGCCGCCGTGGGTGAAGATCTCCCATTTGGATTCCGCGCCGTCCGCCACCCGTTTGGCGTCGACGGCGACGACGATGCATTGCGAGCCGAAGCGTTCGGAGGCGGCGCGGACGAAAGGCGGATCGAAGACCGCGGCGGTATTGATGGCCACCTTGTCGGCGCCGGCGTTGAGCATCATGCGGATGTCGTCGAGCGTGCGGATGCCGCCGCCGACGGTGAGCGGAATGAAGACCTGGGCGGCGATGTCGCGCACGGTTTCGACCGTGGTCGCGCGCCCTTCATGACTCGCGGCGATGTCGAGGAAGGTGACTTCATCCGCGCCTTCGTCGCAATAGCGTTTCGAGACTTCAACCGGGTCGCCCGCGTCGCGGATGTCGACGAAACGCACGCCCTTGACCACGCGGCCGTTGTCGCAGTCGAGACAGGGGATGATGCGCCTGGCGAGTCCCATAGCCTCAGTCCGCCTCCCGCTGGGCCCCGGCGAGGTCGATGGCGCCTTCATACAGCGCCCGGCCCGCGATGACCCCCATGATGCCAGCGCCGCCGCAGGTCGCAGCCGCCTGCTTCAGGCGCCTGATATCGCCGAGATCGGTTACGCCGCCGGATGCGACCACCGGAATCTGCGAGCTTGCCGCCAGCGCCGCGGTGGCTTCCACATTGACTCCCCGCATCATGCCATCCCTGGCGATGTCGGTGTACACGATTGCGCTGGCGCCGCAGGCGGCGAAACGGGCGGCCAGGGAAACCGCGCTGATCTCGCTCACTTCCAGCCAACCGCCGGTGGCCACCATGCCGTCTTTGGCGTCGATGCCGATAATGACCTGGCCGGGAAAACGCCGACAGGCGCCAGCCGCGAATTCCGGCTCGCGCACTGCCGCGGTGCCGATGATGATGAAGCGGACGCCGGCTGCGATATACGATTCGGCGATTTGCATGTTTCGAATCCCGCCACCGATTTGCAACGGCAGGTCCGGATACTTTTCCGCGATGGCCTCGACGATGTCCGCATTCACCGGCGCGCCCGCCACAGCGCCGTCGAGGTCCACCACGTGCAGGCGTCTGGCGCCCTGATCCCGCCACCGGCCCGCCATGGCCACCGGGTCTTGGGAAAATACAGTGGTCTTGTCGAAGCGGCCCTGACGCAGACGCACGCATTTGCCGTCCTTCAGGTCTATTGCGGGGATGACCAGCATTTTGCTTCCTCAGGCTTCGCCGCCCCACCGAAGGAAATTGCCCAGCAGGCGCAATCCCGCCTTCTGGCTTTTTTCCGGATGGAACTGGGTGGCGAAGATGTTGCGGTCGGCAATGGCGGCGACCATTTCCTTGCCGTAGCGGGATGTGCCGGCGACGAGATCGTCCCGTTCCGTCTGTATGTAATAACTGTGTACAAAGTAGAAACGGCTGCCATCGGGAACGCCTTCCCACAGGGGGTGCTCGCGGAACTGGCGCACTTCATTCCAGCCCATGTGGGGAACCTTGAGCCAGACGCCCGCCGCATCGCGCAGTTCTTCGCCAAAGTACCTTACCCGCCCCGGAACCAGGCCGAGGCAATCGACGCCGCCGTTTTCCCCGGAATACTCCATCAGCGCCTGCATGCCGACACAAATGGCAAGCACCGGGCGGGTCTGCATGGCTTCGGCGACCATTTCCCCCACATTGAGCCGGTTGATTTCCGCCATGCAGTCGCGAATCGCGCCGACGCCGGGAAAAATCACCCGGTCCGCCCGGGCGATGATTTGCGCATCCGCGGTAACCGCCACTTCGAGTTCCAGGGACAGCTCTCGCGCCACATGCTCCACAGCTTTGGCGACGGAGTGCAGATTGCCCATTCCGTAATCAATGACTGCAAGCGTACTCATGGGAATTGATCTTTATGCCGGACGGATGCGGGCAGGGTTGCTGGCATGCGGCGGCGACACAAGGCGATTTACAGGCTGCCCTTGGTGGAGGGGACCACTCCCGCCGAGCGCGGATCGAACGCCACCGCCATGCGCAGGGCGCGACCGAATGCCTTGAAGATCGTTTCGATCTGGTGGTGGGCGTTGCGACCGCGGATATTGTCGATATGCAAGGTGACAAAGGCGTGATTGACGAAGCCCTGGAAAAACTCGCGAAACAGGTCGATATCGAATCCACCCACCATGGCCCGGGCGAAATCGGCGTGATACTCGAGGCCGGGGCGTCCGGAGAAATCGATGACCACCCGGGAAAGCGCCTCATCAAGGGGCACATAGGCGTGACCGTAGCGACGGATGCCGGTCTTGTCCAGAGCCTTGTGCAGCGCCTGGCCGAGAGTGATTCCGAGGTCCTCGACGGTATGGTGGGCGTCGATTTCCAGATCGCCTTCGGCTTTGATCGCGAGATCGATCATGCCGTGCCGGGCGATCTGGTCAAGCATGTGTTCCAGAAAAGGCAGCCCGGTCTCGGCCTCGAACCGGCCGCCGCCGTCGAGATCGAGAGAAACCGAAATCCGCGTTTCCTTCGTTTTGCGCTGAACGCTGGCGCTGCGCGCTGGCTCGCCCATGATTGCGTCTCGCCGGTCATGCCGGAACTGTCGCCCAGGAGGCTGGGCATTATAGCCCAATCATGGGACAGCCATGGATTAACCGTCATTGAACGCGAGAATGGCGAGAATGGGACACCCACTTTGAACTCTCGCGTACTGGAAGGCATTGGGCTACACTGCTGGAGTTTTGAACCCATGCCACACACTGCGGGGACGCGCTGTAATGTGGCGAACTTATGGGGCGGCACACCAGAATCTGGGCATGTTCAATCGCTTGCGGAAAACCCTGGCTGGCGTCGCAGTTGCTGCGGTGGCGGGAGTCGTGACGATCTCGTTTTGGCTGGGCAGCCCGGGAAAGTATCGAACCCTGCTCGAAACCCATGTGGCCGCGGTGACCGGGCATGAATTGCAAGTGGCCGGCGCCATTGAACTCGACCTCTTGCCAGTGGCCAGGCTTGCGCTGGAAGATGCCCGCCTTCGCAATCCCGCTTTTCCTCAGGAACTCGCCTCGGCTGGGCGCATCGAAATGGTTGTTGACCGAGGCGACCTGCTTCGCGGCGAATTGAGCATCAGTGAAATTCGAATCGAGGACTTTCAAGTCAACGCATTTGTCGATGCCGCGGGCGGCAGTATCTGGAGCGCGACGGCATCGGGCGCGGGAACCAGCGTGTCAAGCGCTGGCGAATTGCCTGCCGACTCGACGGCAGGCGCCGACGATCCACTTTTCTCCGAAGAAGTTCTTCCCGCCAGAATAGTCGCCAGCAATGGCCAGCTTGATTATCAGGATCTGGGCCGCGGCCGGCGGCTGGTGCTCAGGAACCTGGGTCTGGAACTCAATGGCCTCAATCTGCGGGGCGAAGCCTTTTCCGCAATCTCCGACTTCGAACTCGAATGGTATGACGCCAGCGACCAGCGTTTCCGCGAAATACTGGTTGGCCTGTGGGGCAATATCGCGGCCGACGCGGAGAGCGGCGAGTTGTCCATCGCTGATCTTGGCGTATTCAGTCTCCCGGTGCTGCTTGAGGGCCGCATGGATGTCAGTGATTTTCGGGGCAATCCCCGCTATCAGGCGAATCTGGCCAGCGGCGAGTTCGACGCCAGGGTGCTGCTGCAGAATCTCGGCTGGCTGCCTGAGCCGCAACCAGCGCCGCTGTCCGTGCCCGATGGCGATGCGGATGAGGGCCTGCACACGGCGCTGGCGTTCGAAGTGACGGGAGACGCCAATGGCCTCACTGCAAGCGCCGCCGTCAGCGGTTCCGCCGAACCCTTGCTTGAGGCTGAAATCGAAATCCGCTTTGCCGGCGGCCTGTTGCCGGCCAATGTCCGTTACGAGATGGATATTGGAGAGTTAGACTTCAATGCGCTACTGCATTCAAAGGCTGCTCCGGCAGCGGACGATTCATCGCTGCAACAAGCCGCCGCGCCGCGGCCCGACCGGGAGTTGCCCGGTCTCGAAAACCTCAACCTCAGCGGTTCGATCAGCGCAGATGCCCTGGGTCTGGGCCCGTTTCGCCTCGAAAACCTGGTGGTTTACACCAATATCGAGAATCAGGTGCTCGATGTGGAGGCGCCGTCAGTCGCCGCGCTTGGCGGCAATATCTCCGCCAATCTGCGCTGGAATGCCCGCGGCGGCGACCTCGCCAGCGAGTTCCATGGCGAGGAGCTGGCAATCGCCGAAATCGCCCCCCTCGTCACCCGGCTTGATGTGCTTACCGGGCGGCTGCGCATCGACGGCCTGCTCAATGCCAATGGCCGCTCCGCAGCCGAACTGTTTGAGAACCTGAGCGGCCATACCTCATTCGTGGTTAGCGAAAATCTGGTGAATATCGGCCTCATCAAGCAGATTTTCACTTCCATCGCGGCGCTCAGCCCCAACGGGGAGACGATTCAACAGTGGCCCGACCTGATTCGCTTCGCCGAAGTCAGCGGCAATCTCGCCCTCGATGGCGGCCTCGGCAGCGAGCACGGCTTCAATCTGCGCATGGACAACTTCAGCGCCGCCGGCACGGGGGTGGTCGACCTGCAAGAGGAGCGGTTTGACTACGACATCTCGCTGACCATGCTGGGCGAACCACTGACCCAGACGATTCCGGTAAGCAACAACTACCAGGGCCTGAGCTGGCCGGTGGAATGCGCGGCGTCCTTCACCGCCGAACTGGTTCAGTTCTGCCGGCCGGACTTCAACGCAGTGCGCCGGATATTCTCCCGCATCGGCGACAATGCCGGCGGCAACTGATTCCCCGGCAGCGGCAATGCGCGGATTCGCCGCTACCGTCATCGACTGGCACAAGTCAAACGGCCGTCACGACCTGCCCTGGCAGCAGCATCCCTCGCCTTACCGGGTCTGGGTTTCCGAGATCATGCTGCAGCAAACCCGGGTCACAACGGTGATTCCCTACTTCCTCCGCTTCATAGAGCGATTTCCGGATGTGGCGGCCCTGGCAGCCGCCGACATCGACCAGGTGCTGCATTTGTGGACAGGGCTTGGCTACTACACCCGCGCGCGCAATTTGCACAAGGCGGCGCAATGCATTGTCGAGCAGCACCAGGGCAGGATTCCCGACAATCTGGAAGAACTGCTACAGCTCAGCGGAATCGGCCGCTCCACCGCCGGGGCGATTCTCGCGCTCGCCCATGGTCGACCGGCACCGATTCTCGATGGCAATGTGAAGCGGGTGCTCGCGCGCTGTTTCGCCGTCGCCGGATTCCCCGGACACGGCAAGACAGCGGCCGCACTCTGGGCGAAGGCGGAATGCCTTGTGCCCCGGCGAGAGGTCGCGGCATACACCCAGGGCATGATGGATCTCGGCGCCACGGTTTGCACCCGCAGCCTGCCCGCCTGCGGTCAATGCCCGCTCAGTCCGCGCTGCCTGGCGAGAATGCAGGGGGAGGTTGATCGCTATCCCGGCAAGAAACCCGGCCGGATCCTTCCTGTCCGCCAGACTGTCATGCATATCCTGCAGGATGAGTCCGGTCGGGTGCTGCTGGAAAAACGCCCGCCAACCGGCGTCTGGGGATCGCTCTACTCCCTGCCCGAAGCCCTGCCGGAATTCTGCATTGCCATTGAGGCTCCGGGGCAACTCCCCCTCATCCGCCACAGTTTCACCCATTTTCATCTGGATATTTCTCCCCTTCGCTACGGCGTGCGATCCCGGCATGACGCCGTGGCTGATTCGGACCGCTGGCTCTGGTACTCTATCGCCGACCCGGCGGAAGTGGGATTGGCCGCCCCGGCAAGGAAGCTGCTTGCAAGCCTGACCAGTCCCGGCAAGCAGGAACAATCATGACGCGAATGGTGCATTGCAGAAAATATGGCAAGGAACTCCCAGGCCTGCCCGCGCCGCCGTATCCCGGGGAAAAGGGCCAGCAAATCTTCCAGACGGTATCCCGGCAAGCCTGGCGCGAATGGCTCGCCCAGCAGACCATGCTCATCAACGAAAAGCAGCTAAGCCTCGCCAGTGCCGCCGACCGCAAATACCTCACCGGGCAAATGGAAAAATTCCTCGACAACCAGGACTTCGATCGCGCCGCAGGCTATGTCCCGCCGGAGTGAGGAGGCGGCAATGCCAAGAAAAATAGCCATAGTCGGAGGAGGGGTTTCCGGCCTCGGCGCGGCCTGGGCCCTGCACCAGCATCCCGACCGCTTTGATTTCCGCGTGTTTGAAGCCAACCCGGAGGTGGGCGGCAATGCCGTTACCGCCGACATGCCCCAGGCCGACGCTTCATCGATTCCCTTCGACATATCGGTCACAGCCTGCATTCCCACGGTGTACCACCACATCCTGCTGCTGACCCGGCAACTCGGCGTCAAGCTGGTGGACACGAAGTTCAGTTATAGCGTGAAGTACCGGGGCGGAATCTACGCCCACGACCTCGACACCGACATCAGCGGGCAGTTGCGGGAGGAAATCGACCGGTTCCAGCGATTGCTGGGGCGCCTGCAGTGGTTCGGGGGCCTCAACCGGACCCGGTCGAAGTTCCTCAATGCGCTCAATCCCTTCAATTACCTCAGCATGGGAACCGTGCTCAATTTCGGTGGGTACTCCGGCGATTTCCGCTACAAGGTCCTCAAACCCATGTTCGTCAACTTCCTGATGGCCACCAATGTCTTCGACATGCCGGCCTCGCTGTTCTGCCGCTATCTGGAATTCTTCGACATCGTCAAGGCAACGCCCATGCAGACCTGGGAAGGCGGCACCCGCAACATCTACCGGAAGCTCACCGCGGAATTCAGCGACCGGATCCATCTCAACCGCCCGGTGCGCAAGGTGTTCCGGCGCGAGGACGAGGTCATCATCGAGGACGAGAAGGGCGAGCGCGAGACTTTTGATGAGGTGGTGTTCGCCTGCAATGCCAACCAGACCCTGATGGCCCTGGACAAGGCCAGCCTGTTCGAAGGCTGGCTGCTGTCCTCGATTCGCTACGAAAGCGAATTGCATAATCACGCCGTTGTGCATTGGGACAGTTCGCTACTGCCGGAAAACGAGGCCGCGGCGCTGGAAACCCGCAGCAACCACATCGAACAATACGGCGCTCGGCCCGACAACTACGAAATCACCTACATCATGCACAACCAGCAGCCCTGGGCGAAGCCTTCGGACAAACCCTGCCTGGTGACTTACAATCCCGTCAGCCCCATCGACCAGGGCAAGATCGTCAAGCGCTGGTGGTTCCAGCATGTGGTCCACGATGTGCGCCATATCACGCTGCTGGTGCATCTGTTCCGCTTCATTCAGGGCCGGCGGCGAAGCTGGCACTGCGGCGCCCACACCCTGGTCAACAGCCAGGAGACGTGTTTTGTCTCGGGTCTGGCCACGGCGCGGCAACTCGGCGCCGATTATCCCTTTGACGATGCGGAAACGAAGAAGTGGTTCAACTTCTATGGCCGCATGATGTACGGCTGGCGCTTCCGCAAGGCCTGATGCCGGAAACTGTCAGAGCCCCAGGACGCCGTAGTTGCCATCGAGCACGAGACACAGGGAAACATACAGCCCGAGCAGGGGAAACAGCACCCAGGGGCAATTCGAGCCAATGACCCACAGGCAAAGCTCGCGCCGGTTGATTTCCCGGTGCCTTCCGGCGATGAAGAAAGAAGCCAGATAGACGCTGGTCACATAGGTTTGCTGCCAGAACAGCATGAGGCCGAGCAGGCCAGCGGCCAGGGCTGGCAGGAATCCGCCGGCGAAAGCCAGATAGAGCAGCACCGTGGGAATCGTGGTGACAAAGCCATTGCCCACATCGGCATTGAAGCCGAAGCTCTTGCGGTCGGCAAAGGCGGTGTCGTAGCAGGTGTAGGTTGCCCACACATCGGCCCACAGTTTTGGCGAGAAAACCCTGGCGGCGGAGACTTTGCCGAAAAAGAACTCGGCTATCGCCAGACCGCCCCCGGCTTGCTGCCGCTCCCGCCAGTATGCGCTGCGCTTCTCGATATAGTCGCGCTGGAAGAACAGGCAGGCTTCCCAGTAGCAGATCAGCAGATTGACCGCCAGAAACACGCACAGCAGGCTGTGGATGAGCTGCAACTCGCCCGCCGCCTGATAACGCAGGACGAAACCGGGCAGCGCCAGCGCCGCAAGAATCAGCGCGATCAGCGTCAGCACCCGGACCTGCGGGCCGCCGCTGTCTCCTGCGGCGTCGGCGGCATGGGGCAGCGGCGAAGCCTTCCCCTGGCTGGAATCAGTCATGTCTTGCCAATGATGCTGGCTTTCCAGGCCCCGGTTCAGGCAAGTGCGGTCTCGAAAAGGTTGAGCATGCGGCTCCAGGCGCGTTCGGCCTGGGCTTCATGGTAGACCTGCGAATCCGTCGGGCACCAGCCGTGCAAGGTGCCTTCGTAGACTTCAATCTCCGCCGGAATGCCCGCGGCGTCATAGGCGGCGCGCAGGGTGTTCTTGGCTTCCGGGTCGGCTTCGTCGTCGTTCTCCGCAACCGCATGCAGCATGTGCGCCCGGGTATCGGGAATGAGCAGATGCGGGCTGTCGTCGGAATCCGAAGCGAGGCCGCCGCCGTGGAAAGTCGCTCCGGCGCCAAGCCGGTTCGCCATCACCGCCACCGTGCGCATGACCATGGGGCCGCCCATGCAATAGCCGGTGGCGCCGATGCTGCGGCTGGTATCGACTTCGTCCTGTTCATCGAGCCAGGAGACGAAGGCCCTGGCATCGCTGAAATCGGTTTCGGCGCTGAGCGCCCGCCGCATGGGCAGAACGATTTCCCGTGTTTCCGGCTGGCTGAAACTGGCGCCTTCGCCCACCACGGGAGAACGCGCGCTGCGGTAAAAGGGGTTGACGGTCAATACCGAATAGCCCGCCGACGCCAGCCGGCGGCCCATTTCGCGGAATGCCGGGCGCAGGCCGAGAATATCGGGCCAGACGAGCACCGCGGCGTGGCTGCCGGATACGGGATAGGTGAAGTAGCAGTCGGCGACCCCGTCCGGGGTGGTGATTTCCACGTCGCGCTCGCCGAGTTCCTGAGCATTGGCCATGCCGGGCAGCATCATGCCAAGCCCTACGGTGGCTGAAACCCGTCCAAAATCCCGGCGGCTGATTTCGCCGCCGCGAAGGTATTTGTCCGCATCGAACTGCGTTCTTTCGTCACACATTGCGGCATCCTCCAAGCCGGTAACTGAAGTGTCCTTTTACCCTAAACCGTGACGAATGGCCAGCGGGGAATCCCGAGCCTGCGCACAGGTTTTCTTCCCGGCGCGTTGCGGTATAGTCAGGTTTCACGCCAGCGAGGTATGCGCCATGATTCATTCGACTCGTCGCCGGTTCCTGCAAACCGGTCTGTATGCGGGAATTGGCCTTGCCGGAAGGCCGCTGCTTGCCCAGGGGAGCACGGTGGCGACGATTGCCGGCAATGGCGTCGCGGGCTATGAAGCCGAGCCCCGAGACGGTTCGGAGGCAACCGCGGCGCCGATCAATAATCCCTACGGGGTGGTGTTCGGCCCCGATGGCGCCCTGTATTTCTGCGAGGTGGACACGGGCCGCACCCGGCGGGTCGATCTGGAAACCAACCGGCTGTCCACGGTCGCCGGCAATGGCGAAAAGGGCTGGGAAGCCGAATCCCGCACTCCGGCGGAAACGCCTTTCTCGGCACCGCACGAAATCCGCTGGAATGACGGCAATCTGTTCATCGTCGAGCGCGATTCCCATACCGTGCGTCGAATCGACGGCCGGCTCGGGCTGGTCACCACGCTGGCGGGCAATGGCGAGCCGGGATATGGCGGCGATGGACAGCCGGCGGTGCTCTCACAATTGCGGCAGCCGCATTCGATTGCCTTCGACCCTGGGGGCAACCTGCTGATCTGCGATATCGGCAACAGCCGCCTGCGCCGGGTGGACCGCGAAACCGGCATGATCGGCACCATCGCCGGAACCGGGGAACGCGAGCCGACGCCGGACAGCGGCCCCATGACCGGCACGCCCCTGCTCGGGCCGCGCTCCATCGACGTGGCGGCGGACGGCATGGCCTATCTGGTGCTGCGGGAAGGCAACGCGGTGTACCGGCTCGACCTGCGGGGCGACCGCCTGCAACGCATCGCCGGCACCGGGGAGCGCGGCTACGATGGCGATGGCGGCCCGGCGCTGGACTGCACTTTCAACGGCCCCAAGGGCATTGCCTGGTCCAGCCGGGACAATTCGCTGTACATCGTCGACACCGAAAATCACGTCATCCGCCGCATGTCCCTGGACACGGGCACGATCGACACGATTCTCGGCAATGGCGAGCGCGGCGACGGCCCCGATGGCGACCCGCTGGGCTGCAAGCTGAATCGGCCACACGGCGTTTGCATCCGCAACGGGGTGGTCTATGTCACCGACAGCGAAAGCCACCGGATTCGTGCGGTAAATGGTTTGATGTAGGTCGCAACGCGCTCAACCAGTGTGCTGTCCCATAAGTTCGCCGTATTTCAGCGCGGGTGGGGCGAAAATCGTGAACTTCACGAAATCCGGCTCGGGGCCGCCCGCACCTCGCTTGACAAATTTTGCGCTGGTGTTATGTTGGGCGGCCCTCTCGGACGCAGGGAACCGGAAGTATTCGAGAAGCCACGGTAAAGGCTCGTCCCCGGTTCTCGCGATGCCGGTCTGGATTAAGCTCCGCTCCATGAATGTTCCCAGGCAAGGTGATCCGCGCCGGGAGTGGACCCATTGCAAGACCGGATCGAGTTTCCATGAACAACAGCCCGGCGCCCATCGGATTTCCCGACAAGACTGGCCTCTATGATCCCGCCTGGGAGAAGGATTCCTGCGGCGTAGGTCTGGTTGCGGATATCCAGGGCAGGCCGAGCCACCAGATCATGCTGGACGCCTTCCATGTCAATTCACGCATGGACCACCGGGGCGGCTGCGGTTTCGAGGCGAACACCGGCGATGGCGCCGGCATCCTGGTCGGGCTGCCCCATGCGTTCTTCCGCGGCATCGCCAGGGATGAACTCGCCAGCGAATTGCCCGGGGACGGCAGTTTCGCCGTGGGCAATATCTTCCTGCCGCGAAACGAAGACCAAAGGGCCGTCTGCCGCGAGTTCATCAATCGGACCATCGCCGAAGAAGGCCAGCGGCTTGTGGGCTGGCGGCTTGTTCCGGTGGACGCCGCCGGCGCCAATGTGGGCCCCGCGGCCCAGGCCGCCCAGCCGCGCATCGAGCAGTTGTTTGTCGCCGCCGCCCATGGGCTTGACCAGAACGCCTTTGAGCGCGCGCTGTATGTGATCCGCAAGCGTTTCACCCATGCCCTGCGCAATGACGACTCGCTGGGCGAACGCAAGCTGCTGTACGCCTGCAGCCTCTCGAGCAAGGTCATCGTTTACAAGGGCATGCTGACCCCGGGCCAGCTTTTTCCGTTCTATCCCGACCTGACCAACCCCGGTTTCGCCACCCACATGGCCATGGTGCATTCGCGCTTCAGCACCAATACCTTTCCTTCCTGGGACCGCGCCCAGCCCAATCGCTTCATGAGCCACAATGGCGAGATCAATACCCTGCGCGGCAATGTCAATTCCATGGCGGCGCGGCAGGGCACCATGGCGAGCGCGGCCTTCGGCGAGCGGCTGCCGGCCGTTTTCCCGGTGATAGACGACGATGTATCCGACTCCGGGGCCTTCGACAACGCCCTGGAACTGCTGCTGCTTTCCGGCCGCTCGCTGGCGGAGGCCACCATGATGATGATTCCCGAGGCCTGGCAGTCGGACCGGAACATCGAGCCCACGCGCAAGAACTTCTACGAATACCATTCCGCCCTCATGGAACCCTGGGACGGCCCGGCGTCCATCGTCTTTTCCGACGGCCACTACATCGGCGCCGTGCTCGACCGCAACGGCCTGCGGCCGAGCCGCTACTACATCACCCACGACGACAAGTGCATCATGGCCTCGGAGGTCGGCGTGCTGCCGGTGGACCCGGCCAAGGTGCGCGCCAAGGGGCGGCTGCAGCCCGGCCGCATCTTCCTGCTCGATTTCGAACAGGGCAGGCTGATTCCCGACGAGGAAGTGAAAAGCGACATCTGCGGCCGGCGACCATATGGCGAATGGCTTGCCGGCGAGAAGATCGTGCTTGCCGACTTTACCCGGAATCACGGAACAGGCAGCGCGGCGCATTCGCTGGAAGGCGAAAACCTGCTGGCGCGGATGCAGGCTTTTGGCTATACCAGCGAAACCATCCAGTTCATGCTGCTGCCGCTGGTGACCGAAGCGCGGGACCCGCTCGGCTCCATGGGCAACGATACCGCCCTCGCCTGCCTGTCCGACAAGCCGCGCATGATCTACGACTATTTCAAGCAGCTGTTCGCCCAGGTCACCAATCCCGCCATCGATTCGATTCGCGAAGAAGTCGTGATGTCGCTGCGCTGCTTCATTGGTCCGGAAGGCAATCTGCTGGAAACCACCCCGGGTCAGGCGCACCGGCTGAGCCTCGATCATCCGATATTGTCGAATCAGGAGCTTGCCGGCATTCGCGACATGGATTATCGCGGCATGCGCAGCCGGGTCATCGACATCACCTACGACGGCCCCGGCGAAGACGGTTTTGAGGCCGCCCTCAGCCGCATCTGCGAGGAAGCCTCCGCGGCAATCCACCAGGGATATGCCTTCATCATTCTTTCCGACCGGGCGATTTCCCGGGAACGCGTGCCGTTGAGCGCCCTGCTCGCCTGCGGCGCCGTGCATCATCATCTGGTCCGCAAGCGCCAGCGAACCCAGATCGGCCTGATCGTGGAAACCGGCGAAGCCCGGGAAGTGCATCACCACTGTTTGCTCACGGGTTATGGCGCCGACGCCATCAACCCCTATGTGGCCTTCGAGGCCCTCTGGCAGGCACGGGCCGACGGCCTGCTCGGCGACCGCTACCCGGACGGGGAAAGCCTCACCGGCGCCTACCGGAAAGGCGTCGCCAAGGGCATGCTCAAGGTCATGGCGAAGATGGGCATCTCCACCTTGCAGTCCTACAAGGGCGCGCAGATCTTCGAAGCCGTGGGGCTTGCCGATGAAATCATCGAGCGCTGCTTCACTGGCACGGCAAGCCGGGTGCAGGGCGTGAATTTCGATGTGCTTCGCACCGAATCCCTGCGTCGCCACCGGGTGGGTTATCCCCTGCGCGAAAGCGAACGCCTGCCGGTGCTGGCCAATCCGGGCGATTTCCACTGGCGCAGCGGCGGCGAAACCCATATGTGGAATCCAGACACGATCTTCAACCTGCAAATCGCCGCCCGGGGCAATAACGCCCAGGCCTACGAGACCTTCGCCCGCTTTGCCAATGAAGATTCGGCCCGCCGCTCGACCCTGCGGGGCCTGCTGCAGTTCCGCAAGGACGTGAACGAGCCCATTGCCATTGAAGAAGTCGAACCCGCCAGCGAAATCGTCAAGCGCTTCGCCACCGGGGCCATGAGTTTCGGCTCGATTTCCGACGAAAGCCATCAGGCGCTTGCCATTGCCATGAACCGCATCGGCGGCAAGTCCAACACCGGCGAGGGTGGCGAGGACCCGGCCCGGTTCACGCCCATGGCCAACGGCGACTCAAGCCGTTCCGCCATCAAGCAGGTGGCCTCGGGTCGATTCGGCGTCACCATGTGGTATCTGGCGAATTCCGACGAATTGCAGATCAAGATCGCCCAGGGCGCCAAGCCCGGCGAAGGCGGTGAACTGCCGGGCCGCAAGGTGGACGAGACGATTGCCCGGATCCGCCATTCCACTCCCGGCGTGGGCCTGATCAGCCCGCCGCCGCATCACGATATCTATTCCATCGAAGATATTGCCCAGCTTATCCACGATCTCAAGAACGCCAACCGCCGGGCGAGAATCAGCGTCAAGCTCGTTTCGGAGATTGGCGTGGGCACGATCGCCGCCGGCGTTACCAAGGCCAAGACCGACCATCTCGTGATCGCCGGCCACGACGGCGGCACCGGGGCCTCGCCGCTGACTTCCATCAAGCACGCCGGCCTGCCCTGGGAACTCGGCATTGCCGAAACCCACCAGACCCTGGTGATGAACAATCTGCGGTCCCGGGTGGTATTGCAGACCGACGGCCAGCTCAAGACCGGACGCGATGTGGCCATCGCCACCCTGCTCGGCGCCGAGGAATACGGCTTTTCCACCGCGCCCCTGATTACCCTGGGCTGCATCATGATGCGCAAGTGCCACCTGAACACCTGCCCCGTGGGCATCGCCACCCAGGACGCCGACCTGCGGCGCAAATTCCGCGGCAAGCCCAAGCACGTGGCCAATTACCTGTTCATGGTGGCCGAAGAGTTGCGCGGCATCATGGCGGAACTCGGCCTGCGCACGGTGAATGAAATGATCGGCAGGGTGGACCTGTTGCAAACCGATGCGGCCGTCAGCCACTGGAAGGCTGGCGGGCTCGATCTCGGCGCGATTCTGGAACCCGCCCGCATCCTGTTTCCCGGCACCGAAGTCTACTGCACCCGGGAGCAGGACCACGGCCTCGACAAGGCGCTGGACAATGAACTCATCCGCCTTGCCGAACCGGCCCTGGCCCGGGGCGAAAAAGTCCGCATCGAGATGGACGTGCGGAACACCAACCGAGTGGTGGGCACCATGCTGTCCAATGAACTGGCCCGGCGCCGGCGGGAGCGAATGCTGCCGGAAGACACCATCGACATCCGCCTGCGGGGCTCCGCCGGCCAGAGCCTCGGCGCCTGGCTTGCCCGGGGCATCCGCATCACTGTGGAAGGCGACGCCAACGACTATGTGGGCAAGGGGCTTTCCGGCGGCAAACTGGTGATCTACCCACCCCGGGAAAGCAGCTTCAAGGCCGAAGAGAACATCCTTATCGGCAATGTGGTGCTGTATGGCGCCACCGGCGGCGAGGCCTATTTTCGCGGCGTCGCCGCCGAGCGGTTCGCCGTGCGCAACAGCGGCGCCCTGGCCGTGGTGGAAGGCATCGGCGACCATGGCTGCGAGTACATGACCGGCGGCCGCGTGGTGGTGCTGGGCCCGGTGGGCCGCAATATGGGCGCGGGCATGAGCGGCGGCATCGCCTATGTCTGGGATCCGGAAGGGCGCCTGCCAGGGCTTTGCAATATGGGCACCCTGGGGCTTGAGACGGTAACTGCGGCGGAAGACATTCTCGAACTCAAGACCCTGATCGAAAACCATGCCCGCCTCACCGGCTCCACGGTGGCGAGGTTCGTGCTGGACCACTGGGAAAGCAGTCTTGGGCGATTCGTCAAGGTCATGCCCACCGAATACAAGCGGGTTCTTGCGGAGCGCAAGGCGGCCAACGCGGCTTGAGCGTGAACGGATTCAGGGCAACGGGCCAAGGGAATTCTGACAGCGACATGGGCAAACCAACCGGATTCAAGGAATACGCGCGGGAAACCGCTCCTTACCGCGACGCCGTGGAGCGGCTCGTGGATTTCCGTGAAATCTACACCGAACGCCAGGAGCCGCTGCTCACCGTGCAGGGCGCCCGCTGCATGGACTGCGGCGTGCCATTCTGTCAATCCGAAGACGGCTGCCCGGTCTACAACCTGATTCCCGAGTGGAACGATCTCGTCTACAAGGGCAGATGGAAAGACGCTCTAGACCGCCTGCACAAGACCAACAACTTCCCGGAATTCACCGGCCGGGTCTGCCCGGCCCCTTGCGAAGGCGCCTGCGTGCTTGGCATCAACGAGCCGCCGGTCACCATCAAGAATATTGAATGCGCCATCGCCGACAAGGGTTTTGAGATGGGCTGGGTCACCGCCGGCGCCCGCGCCGCGGATACCGGCCGCAAGGTGGCCATCGTTGGTTCCGGCCCGGCGGGGCTTGCCGCCGCGGCGCAACTGAATCTGCAAGGCCACCAGGTGACGGTGTACGAGCGAGACGACCGCATCGGCGGCCTGCTCATGTATGGCATTCCCAACATGAAGCTGGAGAAGGAACTCGTCGACCGCCGGGTCAAGCTGCTGCGGGAAGAGGGCGTGAATTTCGTGGTAAACGCCGATATTGGCGGCAGCGGGCCCAATGGCGTTGATGTGCGGCAATTGTTCGCCGGGAATGACGCCCTGCTGCTTGCCACCGGCGCCACCACCCCGCGGGACTTGCAAATCCCCCGGCGGGATGGGCCGGGAGTGCATTTCGCCATGGAATTTCTGCTGAAAAACACCAAAAGCCTGCTTGACTCGGAACTTGCGGACGGCGACTACATCAGCGCGAAGGGACGGGACGTGATCGTCATCGGCGGCGGCGACACCGGCACCGACTGCATCGGCACTTCCCTGCGCCACGGCTGCCGTTCACTCGTGAATTTTGAAATCATGCCCAAACCCCCCGGCGACCGCGGCCCCGACAATCCCTGGCCCCAGTGGCCGATCATCTTCCGGGTCGATTACGGCCATGAGGAATCCGCCCGCAGATTCGGCGACGACCCCCGGGTGTATTCGATTTCCGGCAAGGAATTCCTGCGCAATGACGATGGCAGCCTGCGGGGCATTGTTACCGTGGAAGTCGATTCCTCGTTCCGGGAAATCCCCGGCACGCAAAAATTCTGGAAAGCCGACCTGATCCTGCTGTCCATGGGATTCCTTGGCCCGGAACATTACGTCAGCGAGCCGCTCGGCATCGAACTCGACCGGCGTTCAAACTATCAGGCGCAATACGGCGACTACCGCACCAATGTGGCCAGGGTCTTTGCCGCCGGCGATTGCCGCCGGGGCCAGTCCCTTGTGGTGCGCGCCATCTATGAAGGCCGTCAGGTCGCCGAGAAAATCGACGAGTTCCTGAGCCGCCGCTTTCAGTGATTCCACCAGGGCAGGGTGGACCAGGGACGCAGGTCGATCTCGTGGGTCCAGGCCGAGCGATGCTGCCGGTATAGATGCCAGTAGGTTTCAGCTATCTGGTCCGGCAGCAACAGGCCGTCTTCGGCGCCCCGGGTTTCGCGCAACTGCTGGAATTTTTCCGGCCCCAGCATTTTCCCCAGGGTGTCCGGGGCGTCCACGGCGCCATCCACCACAATATGGGCAATGTGGATGTTTCGGGGGGCGTACTGGGCGTTCAGGGACTGGCAAAGCATGCGTCTGCCGCCCATGGCCGCGGCGTGGGAGTGCTGCCCGGCATTGCCCCGCATGGCTGCCGTTGCCGAGGTGACGAGCAGAGTGCCGCCTCCGCGTTTCGCCATGAGCGGGCACACCGCGGAAGCCGTGCGGAACAAGCCGAATGTGGCCATGCGCCAACCGAGCTCGAAAACCTTCAGCGGCGTCTCTTCCAGCGGACGGTCTCCGACCTGGGCGCCAAGGTTGTACACAACGACCTCGATAGGCCCGATGTCCGATTCAATTGCCGCGATGCGCTCTTCGATGGAGTTCTCCTTCACCACATTCAGCAGATAACCCGAAGCGCCCCCACCCTCCTGTTCGATCTCAGCCACCAGTCGGTTCAGACCCTGCCCATCCGTCCTGCGGCAAAGCGCAACATGAAACCCCTCCCGGGCAAACCGCCTTCCCACCTGCCCGCCTATTCCAGCCCCCGCGCCAATTACCAGACAAACCGGCTGATTCATAACTTCTCCGTTATTCTCAAACAAAAAGGGACTTTTCCGTAATTCTGCGCACAGAATGAGGACGCCCCCAAAGATGATACGCAGTCAACCCGACCAAACAAGTCTAGGAGCCTGCCACCTTGTCGGCAACTCATCGGGCCAGTTCCTCAAGGAACTTCTCCAGCGGTAAAGTTTCCACCTTTCCCGCCTGGATATAGGTGTGTTTGCCCGAATACACGACGAGGCGGCGTTTGGCGCCAATATCTTCACAACCACGATGGAATCCTGCGGACGGATTTGGCGCGGACATGGAACGCTTTATCTCTATGCCCCAGCGTTCTTCGGGGCTGAACTCAAGAACGAGATCGACTTCCGCACCGCGCTGGGTTCGATAGAAAAAAGGCAGCACCCAGTGCGGCGCCACGTTGAGAATGCTCTCGACCACAAATCCCTCCCAACTCATTCCGGCTATCGGATGGCTCAGCATGTCCTTGAGAGATTCAAGATTCAGCAGGCCGTGGAGGATTCCGGTATCCCTCAAATAGATCTTGGGAGATCTGACGAGACGTTTTCCGATATTCGCGTGCCAAGGCTGAAGGCGGCGCACGAGCAAGAGGTCAACCAGCAGGTCCAGATACCGATTGAGTGTGCGGACATCTATCGCGAGGGCCGAGCCGAGTTTTGCGGCATTCAGGAGGCTACCCTGACCGTGGGCCAGCATGGTCCAGAATCGGCGCAAGGTTTCTTCCGGCACCCGGGAATCGAATTGCGGAATGTCGCGCTCCAGGTAAGTGCGGACAAAATCCCGTCTCCAATTCATACTGGAGCGATCGGATTTGGCGAGAAACGAATCTGGATAACCGCCGCGCAGCCAGAGTCGTTCCATCGCCATGTCGCCCGAACCGGCGACTTCGATCAGATCGAATGGATTCAGTTCCCGATAGGCCACGCGCCCCGCGAGCGATTCGGAAGTCTGTCGCAGCAGATCTATCGAAGCCGACCCGAGAAACAGGAATTTTCCGATTCCCCTGCCTTTTCTCCGATAGCTGTCGATCAACCCGCGAACGGGTTCGAACAATCCCGGCAAACGCTGGATTTCGTCGATGATGACCAGTATATCCTCGAATCGGGGAAGAAGATCGACGGGGCTGTCAAGCGCCGCCCGATCCGCCGGATTCTCCAGATCGAAGTATGCCGCATTGCGCGAACGACCGATTTCGAGCGCGAGGGTGGTCTTCCCGACCTGTCGCGAGCCCAACAGCGCAACCGCAGCCTGTTCCGCTAGCAGATCTTCGACAGATTGTTGGATACGACGCTCAAACATGTTGCAAAAATAGCATTATGATGCGCTTTTTACAACACTCTTAGCCCACTGCGCCGATACAGTCGTGATGAAATGCCGGTTGTCTAACCATGTATATAACCCCCTATTTTTGATAGTTTGCGAATACTGGCCGAGATTTTCTAAGTATTCTCTGAAAAATTCCCTCCCTGGAATTTTTCATTATCGCAAAACAAAAGCGTGGTTTTGTTTTGCTTACGAACTGCCCCTCTCTGCCGAGCATGAATGCCCCGAATCATTGCGGCGCCACACATGAAGACGCCCGAGCGGCAAAGCCGCTCGG
>JAJECW010000028.1 GCA_022821865.1 Pseudomonadales bacterium | reverse complement strand
TGCGGGACTTCGGCACCGAAACCCCCACCGCCCCGATCCCGGTCAGGATCTTCCGCTCGGGAAGAAAGCCGTTGCGCACAACCCGGCGACGGCCATCGGGCAGCAGCCCTCCATCGAAGGCCGACAGGTACGCCTCGAACTCCGCCGCCACGGCGGCCGCGACCAGACGCTTGGCGTTCTCGCGGATCAACTCCGTCAACGGATCGGAATCCGCCTCTGGCGTCGGAAGGGAAACTACATTATCTTTGCTCATGTGCGGTGTGCTCCTCTTGCCGTTAACTGGATCTGCAAACCCAATTTCAGCAGAGAACCGCCGCACGACTCAACTCACCCGTACACCAGATTCGAGCATAACTCGCTCTACAATGGAGACAAGGGCAATGAAGAAATGGGCTCCAATCCTGTTAATACTAGCAATCGCCTCGCCATTTGCTAATGCACAAAGACCAGTTGCAGAAGGAAGTCAGTATGTCAACGCAGAAATGTTTGGCGATACTTGGCCGTTGACCGTATCGGAAGGAACTTTGCACTGCTATTTCTCTGGAGCAGTGGTTATCGCAGTTGTTGGAAGAGGAACTTTTACCTTGAACGGCTGGGCGATGACAATGATGGATGCAAGACCATCATTGGGATGGCGTGACTTGCCGCAAGTTTTTTGGGCAAACGATCGGCCGGGGTGGAAGAAAAATCTGGGTCCATTGATTGATGCTGGCCTAGATCTCTGTCAATAAGATATACGACTCAATTCTCATTAAAAACCGCAATGGTTACGTTAGAAGAGAGCATCCCAATAAACTTTGACGTACTGAAATGCTGTTCGCTTAAGTCAAAAGGCGAAGGACCTAAGTATACTGTTGCGAGCTCTTGACTAGAAAGTAGTGATTCAGCATATCAATTCTGCAGGTAATGTACATCTATTGATTCAATGCTCATAAGCTCTCTATGCTTTAAATGTTTAAGAACTGATTCATGGAGCCTCCTCTCTCTTTGTTCCCATCTTTTCCGAAGCTGTAACCACGCGTCTGATGTCGAAATACTACACTCAAATACTAAAATTGTAAGCGAAATATCTGGACCTAGTGCCTTCAAGAAGTTGTATAAATCTTGGTGAAGGCCGCTGCCAGCACTCGCTACCGCTGCTGGAGCACTGAAAGTTAGATAAGACAGGTAGCGATCCGAAACGCACTCCACATGACAAAGTGATGCGGCTCGATGAATCATTTGATAAGGTATGTCTTGAATCCTTGATTCCAAATTAGGTGCCGCACCCCGTTTCTCAAGAAGTTCACACCAACCCCTAAGAACCTCTTTCTTGTTTGGTTTGCCATCAAGCTATTTCCGAACTGTTGGATATCTTGGCTCCGTCCATTTTGCTTCGATTGCTATCGCCACATCACCTGTGATGATCATCAAATCCGTGTGAGACGGTTTGCCTTTCCCCCGAATAGGAGACACTTGATACTCAAAAACAAATTCGGCTTGAGAATTAAGCGCAAATCCAAGTAATTCGCTGAACTGCTCAAGTCGGGGTATGGGGTTCTGCCAAAAAACCAGCAATGGAATTGTAGACCGCCTTGGCGAGTCGAATTCCTCATGATCATAGTTTTCAAGCAGGTTATCAAATCCTGTGACCTGCCGAGTCTTGAATTTCCATTTAACTTGCATCTTTCCTGCCCACCTATACAAGATCTCTTAGAAATCTCCTACCGCGCTGATTTGGCGTTCGCTCAGGCTGATGTAGTCGGCTAGCACTCGGGCGCTTTCCTTGAGCAGGAAATCGCCTTCATCGTCTTCCTCGTCGGCTTCGGACTCCGTTTCGGCGTCCGTTTCAGCGGCGGCGTCGTTGGCTGCTAGCGTATTTTCCTCGGCCTCGGCCTCAGATTCAACTGCAGCTTCGGGTTCGGCCTGGGCGGTTTCCGCCGCGTCGCTTTCCTCGTCTTCGTTGCCTTCGAGGATGTCGAGCAGGGGGAGGCCCTTGAGGAAGCGGCGCATGTTCTCGGATTCTATGTTGCGGCGGCGTTCGGACTCCATCTGGGCGTCGAGGGCCTCCTCGTTCAAGGGCCAGGTGTCGCGTTCCTGCTGTTCCCGGGCGATGGCGATCTGGTCGTTCAGATGAATGAAATCAGGCGATCTGGCTGCGCGCTGTCGGTAGCGGTCGTCAAGTTCGGGTTCGTCCTGAACCGCGTCGGAGCCAGAGTCCACGCTTGACTATAACTCACCACGATGTGGTGGCCGAGGCGTTTCGGGAGCATCTCGGGCGCTTGCCAACCTCCAATTTTGTATTCAATAAAAAACCTTACTCTGGTCAGATTCAGACTTGCCTGGCATATCGCGCAACGACTCAATGGAAATTTGCACAACGGGCGCCTTGCCCGAAAACCATGTATCGATGGATATCAATTGGATGACCAAATTCGGATAGAAATGCTTGTTGATGAATGACGTAATTGTCATGTCACTATCGGAATTGGAAAAATGCAAAGATGTCAACATCATTGGAAATTCACCAGTTGCGCTGGCTGCGCCTGGTTTGCGCGGGCCTGCTGTTTTGTTTGAGTCCATTCGCTTTTGGCCAGGAAAATCTGGTCATTCCCGAAATCGGCGGCATTCCGGCACTGGAAGATTTCGCCGACATGGAACCGGTTACTCCGCTGGCGCGGTCCATGGCCCTGGTGGAGAATTTCATTCAGCGCGAACCCGAAGACGGCGCGTCCGCCAGCCAGCGCACCGAAGTCTATTTCGGCTACAACCGCACCGAATTGCATGTTGTATTCCTCGCCTTCGACAGCGAACCAGAAGGTATCCGCGCCAACCTGTCCTCGCGGGAAAACATAGACGGCGACGATTCGGTGGCGGTCACATTGGACACCTTCAACGACCAGCGCACCGCGTTCACTTTCCGCTCGACGCCGTTCGGCATCCAGTGGGACGCGCGCTGGACCGAAAATGCCTCGGATTTCGACACCACGTTCGAAGCCGTCTGGGACAGCGAAGGCCGACTCACCGATGAAGGCTACATGGTCAGAATGGCGATTCCACTGCGCAGCCTGCGTTTTCCCGACACCTTCGAACAAACCTGGCGCGTGCAGTTGGCGCGCAACGTCTCCCGGCTGAGCGAATGGTCCTACTGGCCGCGGTACACCATTGACATCGAGGGCCGCCTCAACCAGGCCGCCCTGCTCAATGGCATCCGCGAAGTTTCGCCGGGAAACAACTACCAGATCGTCCCTTTCCTGTTCGCCCGGGAAGCCAGCGTCCTCAAACGGGACATGACGGGAGGCCCCGGCTTTGAAGCCACCAGCGAACAGGAGCTCGGCGTCGACGCCAAGTTCGTCTTCAACGACAGCATGGCGCTCGATGTCACCCTCAACCCGGACTTCAGTCAAATCGAATCCGACGAGCCGCAAGTTACGGTGAACGAACGCTTCGAGGTGCAGTTCCCCGAGCGGCGGCCATTCTTCGTCGAAAACGCCGACTTTTTCGCCACCGATTCGACCCTGGTCTTCACCCGCCGCATCATCGACCCCGAAGGCGGACTGCGCTTCACCGGCCGATCCGGGGATTATGGTTTCGGCGGCATCGTCGTCAACGACACAGCGCCGGGCCGGGGCCGCGCGGACACCGACCCGCTGGCGGGCGAAAAAGCCAATATCGCCATCCTGCGCGGCTTCCGCGATTTCGGCGAACAGGATCGCTATGGATTCCTCGTCAGCGACCGGAAATTCGGCGATGGCTACAACCGCGTCGCGAGCATCGACGGCCGCATCAAGCTCAGCGCGAACTGGATCGGCCAGTTGCAGGTCATCGGCAGCGAATCCGAACCATATTCGGGCGAAGGCGACTCTTATGCCGGCGTGCAGCGCAATTTCCAGATCAACCATGCCGGCCGCAACTGGAACACCCAGACCCATTTCATCGAAACGAGTCCCGGATTCCGCACCGACCTCGGCTTCATGAACCGTTTCTTCCGCCCGAACACTTCCGGCATGCGCCAGCGCATCGTCCACAACTGGTTTCCCGAAGACGTGCCGCTCAACAGCATCGCCACCACTTGGTTCGGCGTCTACCTGGAGGACTGGGCGGGAACCAAGATCTACCACCAGAACGGCCCGAGTTTCGAATTCGCCACCGATACCACGAAGCTGAGACTGGGGTGGACCGGCTACAACGAAATCCTCCGGCCCGGCGAATATTCCGGGTTGACGGCGACCCGGAACCACGACTAT
Source organism: Pseudomonadales bacterium (assembly GCA_022821865.1). Taxonomy (GTDB): domain Bacteria; phylum Pseudomonadota; class Gammaproteobacteria; order Pseudomonadales; family Pseudohongiellaceae; genus UBA9145. Next base: position 11,530 of record JAJECW010000028.1, on the reverse strand, counting down.
GACGACTGGCAGGTGGAGATCGAGAACAACTCGCTGAACACCCTCGAATTCGGCCTCGGCTACCGCTGGGGCAAGACCTTGAATCTGGTGCCGGCCATTGGCGTGCTGCCCCATGTCGCCGACCACGGCCGGGTCACCGCCGATGCGCTCTGGCGCCCGACCGACCGGCTGCGGGTCAGCAACACCTATCTCTACACCGGCGTGCGAAACTCGGGTGGGGCGCGGGTCTTCAGCAACGAGATTATCCGCAGCAACTGGAATTATCAGTTCACGCGCGAATGGTCACTGCGCTTCATCGCCCAGTACGAGGAAACCCGGGGCGGTCCGCTGACCCGGTTGGAGGACGAGCGCAACCTCAATTTCGACTTGCTGCTGCGCTACGTGATCAATCCCTGGTCGGCCTTCTACGCAGGCTACAACTCCAACAGCAGCAACTTCGAGATCGTCGAATACGAAGGCGAGCGCGAACTGGTCAACGCCACTGAACTGCGCCGCGACGGCGACCAGTTCTTCGTCAAGTTTTCCTATTTGTTCCAGCGCTGAAGCGCGCCGGGAGCCAGCGCCGCAAGCGAAAACCCCAAATATGGGTCGGCAGGCCAAACCGTCGAGATCAAGAAATCAATTGGTCGACAAAATTCGGATAGAAATGCTAGTCGATGAGTGGCGTAATTGCCATGCCACCATCGGAATTGGAGAGAAGCCAAAATGACGAAATCGGAGAGGCAGCACCGTATCAGGATTCCATCGAAAAAAGAGATGCATGCTGCGATTGAAAATCGCGACGAAGCTTACGATGGAGCCTTTTTCTACGGGGTTTTAACTACTGGCGTCGTTTGCAAACCATCTTGCGCATCACGACCTGCCCGTCCCGAGAATATTCGTCTATTTCTGGATCTGGATTCAGCAAGGCAGGCTGGCTTTCGCCCTTGCAAAAGGTGCAGACCGGAAAATCCTAGGAAAGATCTGGAAAAAATAGTCGAGATTGCAAGATACATCGAGTCAAACGCGGATGATCACATAACTCTGGCAAATCTGTCCAAAATGGCTAACTTATCTCCTTCCAGATTTCAAAAAGTATTTAAATCCAAATTAGGAGTCTCTCCCAAGGAGTACCAGGACGCCATCCGCCTTGATAAGTACAAATCTGCTTTAAAAAAGGGGGAGACGGTGACGGAAGCAATCTATTCCGCTGGATATGGTTCTCCCAGCCGTGTGTACGGCGAAGCAGCTCGAAACATGGGCATGACTCCCGCGGCGTATCGAGCCGGAGCTGAGGGCGAACGAATCTATTTTGCATATCGTGACTCATTGCTGGGCCCGCTTTTAATGGCAGCAACCGAGCGCGGTGTATGTTTCGCACAATTTGGAGACAACCTGGAACAACTTAAAGAACAATTGAAGGCCGAGTTTCCAAAGGCGGAATTTCTAGAATCACCAGGAAGCAAAGGGTCAGATTTAGATCATTGGATAAATGCATTCGATGATCATATCGGGCACAATTCCCCCTGCCCTGATCTTCCATTAGATTTGCGAGGGACTTCTTTTCAGCTAAAAGTTTGGCGATTTTTGCTTGGCGTAAAAGAAGGCGACGTTTTGAGTTATGGAGAGCTGGCAAAAGAGATAGGCAAACCTCGTGCATTTCGCGCTGTCGCATCCGCATGCGGTGCGAACAAGATTGGCATTTTGATTCCCTGCCATAGAGTACTACGAGGCAATGGTGGTATTGGTGAGTATCGATGGGGCATTGAAAGAAAACGAATTTTACTTGACAAAGAACGGGTAAGCAGGTCAGGCTGATGGACCAACAGTTGCTCGGAGACGAGCACCGCTTCGCGCATGGTTTCGCTGAGGGCGTCGCCGGCGGCGCGAGTTACGCTACTTGCCGTGGGCTTTCCGAACCGGAAGCACAGGCCGCCAGCAACAAAACCAAAATCGCCGCGACCGCACCGGAACGGGTGAAAATTGCCAAGGACCGGTTTATAGTTGGCACGATGACGCACCTGCTGAGTTTATCCAGACATAATAGCCGCCGCGCGGGCCGCTGTAACGCTGCCGCCAGGGCACGGTAACCGCCATGAAAAGATTGAAGACCCGCCTGTTGATTCTGCTGCTCGCGGCCCTGCCCGGCTGCGCCAACAACCTCGGCTCGCTGGATTTTCCCGGGGTGTACAAGATTTCCATCACCCAGGGCAATGTCATCCTGCAGGACATGGTGGATCAGTTGCGGCCCGGCATGACCCGCAACCAGGTCATCTTCGTCATGGGCACGCCACTGGTGCGCGACCCTTTCCATCAGGACCGCTGGGACTACGTCTACAACTTCCAGCCCGGCGGCGGCGCCCGCACCCAGGAACGCATCACCGTCTGGTTCATCGACGACGAACTCGAACGGGTAACCGGCGACTTCACCCCGAATCCGCCTGAAGACGAAAGCGCTGGCTGATATCCAGTTCCAGCGGTTTTCACTTGGCGCGGGAGGCCGCCTCTTCGGTCATCCGGCAAAAACGCAAAGAATACGACGCAGCGGGTGTCCCGGGGAGATTCTGCGACTCCGCCTCGCTACGCGCAGAATGACGGGCAGGGCTGCGCGCGAACCGGGAAAGAATGCTTGATTTCGAAACAGCCATCATTGGCTCGGCTCCGCAGCAATTTGTTTGCACAATTCGATTGCATTGGTATACACTTTGGGCAATCCATTTGAACTGCCCAAGATGATCGGTTTCAGGTGTCCGTCTATCCTCGCATACAATATCCACCAACCTCCGGCGTTACCGCGGCAGCCTGCTATTGCAGGCGGCGGGTGTTCGCCGGAATCAAAAACCCATTGCGAGAATCACAACCATGAGTGACAAAAGGCTTTACAACACGGTAGCCCGGTCGATTCTGGAACTGATCGAAAAAGGCATCTATCCGGCGGGAAGCCGACTGCCGGCGGAGAGAAGCCTGGCGGAGCAGTTCAATGTAAGCCGCGTGACGGTTCGGCAGGCCCTCGTCGCCCTGCAGGCCCGGGGCAAAATCGACATCAAGACGGGGTCCGGGGTATACGTGCTGGAAGCGTCCGACCCGGGAAATGAAAATCTGTCCAGAATCAATGCCTTTGAAGTAACCGAGGCGAGGTCGCTGTTCGAGTCCGAGGTAGCCGCGCTTGCCGCGCTCAATATCACCGACGAAGAACTCGACGAGCTTTCCGGTTACATCGAGAAAATGGCCACCAACAATCCCGACGACGAGGCGACCGCGGAACTCGCGGACCGGGATTTCCATCTCACCATCGCCGCGGCTTCGAGAAATTCGGCGGCGCGCCATATCGTCGAACTGCTTTGGAAGCTGCGCACGGAACTGCCCAAGGTCAAGGAAGTCTACGACTCGGTTTGCCTGGAAGATACTTCCCGGCGCGGCGATGAACACATGGAAATCTATATTGCGCTGCGCAATCGCGACCCGGCCGCGGCCCGCATGGCGATGCGCAAGCACTTCGCCCGTCTGCTCGAATCCATGCTCGACATCACGGAAGAGCAGGCGCTGGAGCGAATCCGCAAGCAGGCCTCGGAAAGCCGCCATCGCTTTTTGAAAGCCGTCAATATCTGAGCCGATGAGAAATCCTTTCGGCAAATTCCTCCCCCTGGCGCTGGTTGCGATTGTACTCGCTGCGAATCAGGCCCGGGGCGCCGAAATTCTCGTCGGCAACCAGCAAGCGTACCGCGCCGCGGTGGAGTCGGCCGAGCCCGGCGATACCATCATCCTCGCCAATGGAGTCTGGCGCGATTTTGAGATTCTCTTTACCGGGCATGGCCGCGCCGGCGAACCCATTACCCTGACCGCGGAAACCAGGGGAGAAGTCATCATTTCCGGCCGCTCGAATTTGCGCCTGGCCGGAGAACACCTTGTCGTGTCCGGCCTCGTATTCAGGGACGGTTACACACCCACAAACACCGTCATCGCGTTCCGCGGAACCCGTGGCGACCTCGCCCACCACTCCCGGGTAACCGAAACGGTAATCGACCATTTCAACAACCCGGAGCGCTTCGAAACCGACTTCTGGGTCATGATGTACGGCAGGCACAACCGCTTCGACCACAATCATCTCGAAGGGAAGAGCAATGCCGGGGTCACCATGGCGGTGCGCCTCGACAGCGAAGACAGCCGGCGGAACCACCACCGCATCGACCACAACTACTTCGGGCCGCGCCCCGTGCTCGGCTCCAACGGCGGCGAAACCCTGCGCATCGGCACGAGCACCTGGTCCCGGACGAATTCCTTCACGGTTGTGGAGAACAACTACTTCGACCGCTGCAATGGCGAAGTGGAAATCATATCCGGCAAGTCCGGCGGAAATGTGTTTCGCGGCAATGTATTCCATGAGTCCCAGGGCACGCTCACCCTGCGTCATGGCCACGGAAACACCGTGGAGAACAATGTTTTCCTCGGCAACCGGGTCAGCCACACCGGCGGCATCCGCGTGATCAACCGCGATCAGGTGGTTCGCAACAACTATCTGCGGGGATTGACCGGGCATCGATTCGGCGGCGCCCTCGTGGTGATGAACGGCGTCCCCAATTCCCCCATCAATCGCTATGACCAGGTCGATGGCGCGATCATCGAAAACAATTCCATCATTGACAGCGACCACATCGAACTTGCCGCGGGTAGCGATGAGGAACGCTCGGCCCCGCCCATCAACAGCGTGTTCCGGTCGAATCTGGTGCATAACAGCGACGGCCGCGGTATTTTCACCGCCTACGATGACTTGAGCGGCATTGATTTCCAGGCCAATGTCATTCACGAATCGACTGCGCCGGGAGCGAATCCGCCGGAGCCAGGCGATGCATTCGTCTACTCCAGCATCAGGCTTCGGCAATCGGCAAACGGGCTGCTCCATCCGGCAAGCGAAGAATTCAATGGCATCGGCGTTCCGCGCGACCTTGCCGTGCTGAAAAGGGAGGCAACCGGCGTTTCCTGGTATCCCAAACCCGGCCCGGACGTTCGTTTTGGTTTCGGCCAAACCCGGGAGATCGGGCCCGGGCTTGATTCGATTTTCGACGCGGTCGCCGAAGCCGGGGCGGGAGACACGATTTCCCTTTTGCCTGGAGAGTATCTGGAATCGAAAATCGTGGTTGTGGACCGGCCGCTCGCCATCCATGCGCCAACCGGCGAGGCGACAATCGAGTTCGAGCGCACGGCGCTGTTCGAAATCGTTGACGGCGGCAGTCTCAGGCTTGAAGGACTTGAACTTTCGGGGATGTCGGCGCCGGATGTGGCGGGCAACTCGGCAATCCGCACAAGCCGTTACTCCATGGTGAGTCCTTACGTCCTTGAGCTTGAGAACGTGACCGTCAGCGACCTGAACAGCAACCACTCCTTCGATTTTTTCTCCCCCGCGAAACACACTTTCGCCAATCTCGTCCGGATTACGAACTCCAGATTCCGCAACATTACCGGAGATGTCCTTGCGCTGGAGTTGGAAACGGAAGATCTGGGCATCTACAACGCCGAAACCATCACGATCCGCAACAGCATTTTTGAGAACATTGAAGGCGCTCTCGCCAATGTCTACCGTGGCGGAACCGACGAAAGCACCTTCGGCCCGCATTTCGAATTGAGCGCATCCACCCTGCTTTCCGTAGGCAATGGCAGCCGCAACGCGACGAATGCCTCGGTGCGATTGCACGGCGCCCAGGACGTCGAGATCATCGACAACACCCTGTCGGGCAGCGAGCCGATCCGGATCACAACCATCGTTGGCGACCCGGTCAATACACTGGACCGCAACCGGTTCGAAAACACTCCCTTGCCGATCATTGGCGACGCAAGCGAAACGGGGCCATGAGATTCGGCCCCGCCCAGGTTTCGCTTTGCGGCCTTGCCGCGCTCGTCCTGTGTTCTCAGGGATTTCCCGCCGAACATCCGGGACTTCTGCTGACGCCGGAAGACGTCGAATTCATCAGGCAGTACCGGCAGGAGTCACCCGGCTTCAGCCGGGCACTCGAAGAAACCAGAGCCGAAATGGATGACTATTTCGAAGCGGAGCCGGACGTGCCGGCGCCGGTGGATCCAGGCGGCGGATACTCTCACGAAACCCACAAGAAAAACGGCATTGCCATCCACGATGCCGGGATGGTTTATCAACTCACCGGCGACGAAACCTATGCGCGCCATGCCGGCCGGCTGCTGCTTGCCTATGCGGACATGTACCCCTCCCTCGGCAACCATCCCCACAGCAGGGGATCGAATCCCGGTCGGCTTTTCTGGCAAAACCTCAATGAATCCGTCTGGCTTACCTACGCCATCCAGGGTTTCGATGCGATACACGACAGCTTGCCTCCCGCCGAGCGCAATGAAATTGTGAACAGGCTGCTGCGGCCCATGGCCGATTTCCTCTCCGAAGGCTCGGCAGACACCTTTGACCGGATTCACAACCACGGCACCTGGGCGGTCGCCGCAGTGGGCATGACCGGCTATGTGCTGGATGACGATGATTACGTCCACAAGGCGCTGTATGGACTCGACGGCAATGGCGACTCCGGTTTCATGCGACAGATTGACCTGCTGTTTTCCCCCGATGGCTACTACAGCGAAGGACCGTACTATCAGCGCTACGCGATGATGCCCTTCCTCCTTTTCGCCCACAGCATCGAAACGAACGACCCGGATTTGGATATTTTCGCCTATCGTGACGGCATCCTGCTCAAGGCCATCCATGCCTGCATCGACTTGACCTATGCCGGGTTGTTTTTCCCCCTGAACGACGCCATCAAGGACAAGGGGCTCGACACCGTGGAGCTGCGCTACGGCATCGCCATGGCCTACGCCCTGACCGGCGATTCCGCCCTGGCGTCCATCGCGGGGCAGCAGAGCTCCCAGGTCCTCAACGGCGACGGCTTCCGGCTCGCCCGGGCCCGGGACCGGGGCGAAACCCCGCCATTCATCTATAAATCCCGATTGTTCCGCGACGGGCCGGAAGGAAAGCGGGGCGCATTGGCCGTGCTTCGCGCGCACAGCGCCGGCAATCAGCAGGCCCTGCTTCTCAAGGCCACGTCCCAGGGCATGGGCCACGGCCATTTCGACAAGCTCGGGCTGCTGTTCTATGACAACGGCCGGGAAATCCTCACCGATTACGGCGCCGCGCGCTTCCTGAACGTGGAACAGAAAAACGGCGGGCGCTACCTGCCGGAAAACGAAACCTGGGCCAGGCAAACCATCGCCCACAACGCTCTGGTGGTGGATGAAACCAGCCATTTCGACGGCCAACTGCGCGTCGCGGAACAGCATCATCCCGACATGCTGTTCTTTGACGACGCGGACGGTATCGAAATCGCCTCCGCAAGCATGGAAGGCGCCTATGACGGAGTGTCATTCCGGCGCACCACAGCCTTGCTGAGCGACTTTCCCACCGAATATCCGCTGATGATCGATGTGCTGGAAGCCAGCGGCGAGAACCCGCATCAGTTCGACCTGCCCGTGCATTTCAACGGCCAGATCGTCGATACCAGCCATCCGCTGGAGCCCGCGTCCAGCCTGCAGCCGCTGGGAGCGGCCAATGGCTATCAGCATCTTTGGTTGCGGGCGAGCGCGGAAATCCCCGCGGGGGAGAAATTTGCCCTCACCTGGCTCACCGGAAACCGCTTCTATACCTATTCCGTGATTGCCCGGGACGATATGCAAGTGTTCTTTACCGAACTCGGCGCCAATGACCCCCAATTCAATCTGCGCCGTGAGCAGGCGCTGGTACTGCGGACCCGCGGGGAAAGTTCAGGCTGGTTTGTGTCCGCCCTCGAAGCACACGGCGAATACAACGGGGCGGAAGAATACACCTTGAACAGCCGCGGCGCCCTGGACGAACTGCGGTTTGTCCGGGAAGCCGGCGCTGATTTCCTGAGTCTGCGAACCGCCGGCGGCTCACAGGCGATTCTCGCCCTGTCCCATGATGCCGGCGAGGCGATGACACATACAGCCGAGCTTGCGGGTCGCCCCTACCGTTGGAGCGGCGATTACGCCTTGTTCCATGAGTAGGGTTTGCCCGAAATGAACAGGCTGTGCCAAAGCCTGGAGTGAGAGATACATGTTCCGCGGATACCTGAGATGGATTGTTGTCAGCCTCGTCGCCATTGCGACGGTGATCAACTATATCGACCGGAATGCCCTGGCCATCATGTGGCCCGCCATTTCCGAAGACCTGGGCATGGACGCCAACGACTACGCCCTGATGGTTTCCTTCTTCATGGTGGGTTACGCCGTCGGCCATTCCCTGTTCGGCAAAATCTTCGACATGATCGGAACCCGGCTGGGGTTCGTGCTGGCGATCGTGGCCTGGTCGATTTCAATCATGCTGCACGCCGCAACCCGCGGCGTGCTTTCCCTGGGGCTGGTGCGGGCGGCGCTCGGCGTCAGCGAAGCGGGCAACTGGCCGGGGGCCACCAAGAGCAATGCCGAATGGTTTCCCGTCAAGGAGCGTGCCCTGGCCCAGGGAGTATTCAATTCCGGCGCCTCCCTCGGCGCGGTGGTTTCCGCGCCGGTAATCGCCCTGCTCTATCTGCAATTCGACTGGCAGGGAACCTTCATCGCCGTGGGCGCACTCGGTTTCATCTGGCTGATTCCCTGGCTGCTCGTGTACAAGGCGCCGCCGGAACGTCATCCCTGGCTGTCCGAAGAAGAAAAGGAATACATACTCTCCGGGCAAAAGCCGGAAGCGGAGGGCGAAGCCGGGGACCTGGAACAGGCGGCGCCGGGATGGGGCGAAATGCTCAAGTACCGGCAAAGCTGGGCGGTCATTTCCTCGCGCTTTTTCCTGGACCCGGTATGGTGGCTCTTCGTGAGCTGGCTGCCGATCTATCTGGCGGACCAGTTCGGATTCGACATCGCCCAGATTGGACTGTTCGCCTGGGTGCCTTATGTCGGCGCGGCGCTCGGCGCGATATTCGGCGGCTGGCTTGCCGGCAAACTGCTCAGGACCGGCTGGTCGGTCAACGGCGCCCGCAAGCTGACCATCACCCTGGGCGGCGCCCTCATGATGCCCATGCTGATTGCCACCGCGTTCGCCTCCACACCGCTCACCGCGGTTTTGCTGATCGCGGTGATCCTGTTCGGATTCCAGTTGGCCATCGGCAATATCCAGACGCTGCCCAGCGATTTTTTCGCCGGCAAGTCGGTTGGCTCGCTTGCCGGCGTCGGCGGCACCGCCGCGGTCGCCGGCGTGCTGATCACCACCTGGATTGTTCCCATTGCGACCCAGGAATCCTACGTGCCGTTTTTCCTGCTGGGCGCGCTGCTCGTTCCGCTGGCGGTGGCGTCGGTATGGATTTTCGGCGGTCGGATCGAGCCGGTGACGACCGACTGGGATGGGAACACGGCCACCGCGGAAACCCCGAATTGATTTCGGACTGATTTTAACTGGATCGGGAATTTGCAATGAGTATTGAAAACAAGGTGGCGATTGTCGCCGGCGGCTCGCGCGATATCGGCAGGGCGGTTGCGGGGACACTGGCGCGAAAAGGCGCCAGGGTCGCGTTTACCTGGTGCAACAGCGAAACCGACGGGGCCGACACGCTAAAGGCGATCCAGGCGGCTGGCGGTGCCGCCATCAGCGTTCGCGCGGACACGACAAAGCAGCGGGACGTGGACAATCTGCTCGAACAAACCCGAAGCGAGTTTGGCGATTCCATTGACATTCTGGTTAATGTCACTGGAGGGCTGGTGGCGCGCAAGCCGCTGCTGGAAATGAGCGAGGAGTTTTTCGAAGGCATCATGAAACTCAATGTGACCAGCGCCTTTCTGACTGCCAAGGCTGTTGTGCCCCACATGGGCAAGGGCGCTTCCATCATCAATTTTTCCTCCCAGGCCGGGCGGGACGGCGGCGGGCCGGGCGCCATCGCCTACGGAACATCCAAGGGCGCCTTGATGACATTCACCCGCGGACTCGCCAAGGAACTGGGCCCAGCCGGAATCCGGGTCAACTGTGTTTGCCCCGGCATGATCAGCACCGCTTTTCACGACCGGTTCACCCGGGATGAAGTCCGCGCCAATGTCGCCGGCGCCACTCCGTTGCGGCGGGAAGGGCTGGCCCGGGAAGTTGCCGATCTGGTTGCATATCTTGCCTCGCCCGAGTCGAGCTTCATTACCGGCGCCAGCCTCGACATCAATGGCGGGCTCTATTTCTCCTGAGGATTCCTGCGCTTGGCTGAGTACATCTGCTTCGGCGAAATCATGCTGCGGCTGAAATCGCCCTCCCATGAGCGCCTGCTGCAATCGCCCCATCTCGAAGCCACTTTCGGCGGCGGCGAGGCGAATGTGGCCGTATCCCTGGCGAATTACGGCTGCGATGCGGCATTCGTCAGCGCCCTGCCGGACCATGCCATCGGCGATGCCGCGATTCGCGAATTGCGCAAGTTCGGCGTCGATACTTCCCATATCCGCCGAACGGGCGAGCGGGTCGGCGTGTACTTTCTTGAAACCGGCGCCAATCAACGGGCCTCGAAAGTGGTTTATGACCGTTCCGGATCTTCCATCTGTCAGGCGAATTCCGGCGACTTTGACTGGCGCCGGATCCTTGCCGGAGCGAAATGGCTGCACATTACCGGCATCACCCCGGCGCTGAGCGCTTCGGCCGCCGAACTCAGCCTGGAAGCGGTGGCCGCGGCGTCGGATGCGGGCCTTGTCGTTTCCTGCGATTTCAATTTCCGCGGCAAACTGTGGAAGTATGGCAAATCCGCGCCCGAGGTCATGAACGAACTCGTGCAATTCGTGGATATCGGCATTGCCAACGAGGAAGACTGCCAGAAATCCCTCGGAGTCTCGGTGGATGTCGATGTGGACAGCGGCGAGCTCGACCTCTCCAAATACGAATTGCTCTCCGCCAGGATGCTGGAAAAGTTCCCCCGCATGTCGGTCATCGCAATCACCATGCGAGAGTCGCTCAGTGCGGATCGGAACCATTGGTCCGCCTGCCTGCGCGACGGGGACGGATTTCATGTCTCGCGCCGCCATGAGATCAGCGACATCATCGACCGGGTCGGCGGCGGCGACAGTTTTGCCGCGGGGCTGATTTACGGGCTGAACGCTTTCGACGACCGCCGGCAGTCTCTCGACTTCGCCGTTGCCGCCAGTTGCCTGAAACATTCCATTGCCGGCGATTTCAATCGCGTGGACGCCGCCGAAGTGCTGCATCTGATGAAAGGTTCGGGCTCGGGAAGGGTGCAGCGCTAGGAGTCTGCGCCGTAGGAATTCGCGAAAGCGAAAATTCGCTATCGCCGCGGCCCTGGCCGATCGATTGAGGCGAATATTGGTGAATATGCAACGAAATCGAGCGGCCAGGGGCGTGGACGGGAGCGGATTTGCAGCCGTGAATTGCTACGGCGCAGGCTCCTAGGAGCCTGCGCCGGCAAGCAGGCGCTCGGAAAACTTCTTCAGCGCGTCCAAGCCCGTCACGTCTTTCGCCGCCAGCCCCAGATGCTGCCGGGGAACCCGGGGCAGCGCCTTTTCCAGCACTGCGAGGTGTGCCCCCTCCTGGCCGCGGCGCTCTTCCAGAAATTCGCCG
>JAJECW010000110.1 GCA_022821865.1 Pseudomonadales bacterium | reverse complement strand
AAATTCCAGGGAGGGAATTTTTCAAATACTTAGGGCCTGTCCACACTATGCGCTTTTGCCCTGTTGTGTCTGTCACGTCGCCAATCAAGGCGCGGGGAGCGTGGTTTGGTGATTCCAAATGAGCGAGTCGCAACGCCGGGCGGCGACGTGACAGGCACAACCCGGAGGGCCGGTTCTCTTTTTCCTTCGGGCGGCGTTGCCGCTCGCTCATGTGGATCAACCACACGGCGCTCGCGGCGTCTTGCCGGACGAAAAAAGAGATCCGGCAGGGCGACAGCGCATAGTGTAAACAGGACCTAGTGTGCTCCCCCACGAATCGCAACTGCCGCTTGCGGTGGGTCTGGAAGACGAGGCGACTTTCGCCAATTTCCTTGTCTCGCTGGAAAACCTGCAACTGGTCGACTGGTTGCGGGAGCCGGGCAGAATCGATTCACCGGTGCTGATCTGGGGGCCGCCCGCCAGTGGCCGCACTCATCTGCTGCAAGCCTGTTGCCATCTGGCCGGCAGTGGCGGCGCATTTTATCTGCCTTTGGATTTGCGGGGGCAGATGCACCCGGAAATTCTCGAAGGCATTGGCGGACTATCGATGATCTGCATCGACGATGTGCAGTTCGCGGCAGGGGATGCGGACTGGGAGCGGGCGCTGGTGCGGCTGATCAATACCGTGAACCCGGGGAACACCCGGCTGCTGCTGTCTGCTTCGGCAACCGCGGGCAATATTTCCTGGCAGCTTGCCGACCTGCGCTCGCGTCTGCAGCAGGCGCTGGTGTTCCGGCTGCATCCCCTGAGCGAAACCGGTATCCGCGAAGCTTTCGAGTTGCGGGCCCGCAACCGCGGGCTGCGACTCACGGATAGCGTGATCGATTACATCTGCATCCGGGCCGAGCGCCGGCTTGACGCCCTGATGGACATTCTCCAGCGCCTTGATGAAAGCGAGATCCGGCGCCAGCACCGCATCACCATTCCCCAGGCAAAACGCGTACTGGGTTGGTAGTCTGGCCCTCTCTGCGAATGAATACAATCAGGGCCACGAACACCGTCACGCTCAGCGCGATTTGCACCAGTCCCCAGCCCAGTCTCGCCGGACTGAAGGCGAGAATCACGCCATGAATGAAATACAACTGAATGACAAAACCCATCCAGGCATAACTGCGCGGTCGCCCCCGGTGCAACCCGGGCAACAGGGCAAGCAGGGGCAGCGCCTGCATGCCCCAGGCCGCCAGCCCCGCGGCGCCCACCATGCTGAGGCTGAGGCCGGTGCGCAGAAAAAGCAGCGCCAGCAGGCCATAACAGGCGGCAAGGGTGATTCTCCGGGCGCTGACTGCGGCCGAGGGCAATGCTCCCGGAGGACTCACAGCAGTTTTTGGGCGATATGGGCGACTCGCTTGCCCAGCGCCCGGCACAGTTCCGCTTCTTCTTCGGTGATTTCCCCGCCGCCGGCGCCGGCCACATGGCTGGCGCCATAGGGCGTGCCACCGCCGGTGGTGGTTCGCAATGCGGGTTCGGAATAGGGGATACCGCAGTAGATCATGCCGTGGTGAAGCAGGGGCAGGGCCATACTGAGCAGGGTGGATTCCTGGCCGCCGTGGAGCGAGGAAGTCGAGGTGAAGGCGGCGGCGGGCTTGCCGGCGAGAGCGCCGGAACCCCAGGCCGCGCCGGTGCCGTCGACAAAATACTTCAGCGCCGCCGCCATATTGCCGAATCGCGTGGGGCTGCCGAGGATCAACCCGGCGCAGCCGCGCAGGTCGGCTTCACTGCAATACACCGCGCCTTCTTCGGGCACGTCCGGGACGCTCTTTTCGGTTTCAGGCGAAACCGCGGGCACGGTTCGCAGGCGCGCTTCCATGCCGTCGGTCAGTTCCACGCCCCGGGCAATCAGCCGGGCCAGCTTGCCGGTGGCGCCAAAACGGGTGTAATACAGCACCAGAATGTAGGGATTCACGCGGCGTCCCCGACAAACGCAAGCACGGCTTCCGGCGGGCGGGCGATGATCGCGGTATCGCCTTTCACCACGATGGGGCGCTGAATCAGGATTGGATGGCGGCAGACCAGATCGAAGATGATTTCCTCGCTGAGGCTCTCGTCATCAAGGCCGAGTTTGCTGTAATCCGGTTCGCTGCGCCGCAGCAGTTCGCGGATGCCCATACCGAGTCCGGCGAGCAATTGTTTCAGTTCCGTGATGTCCGGGGGCGTTTCCAGGTAATGGATAACATCCGCTTCCACGTCATTTTCCTCGAGCAGGGCCAGGGTTGCCCGGGATTTCGAGCAGTCGGGGTTGTGGTACACGAGAAGTCGCGCCATGAATCGATCCCCCGCTCAGCGGCCGCTGCGAATCCGGTCCGGGTGCTGCTGGTAATAGGCGATATTGCTGCCGGTCAGCGCCACCATCCAGCCAAAGTATACAAAATACATCACGGCGACCACCGAAGCGAAGGCGAGATAGATGGAATCCCGGGCCGCGGAAACAAAAACCATCTGAAACACCGAACCCATGAGCTTCCATACCAGGGCGGTGACCACGCCGCCCACCAGCGCTGGAACGAAGCGCACTCTGGCGGCGGGCAGCAGCAGGTACAACAGGGCGAAAGCCAGCGACATCAGCGCCAGCGGCAGCAACAGGGAAATCGCCGCCGGAATCCGGCTGCCCAGCGCTGGCAGGGGGCTGTTGGCGGCGAATGCATCGAGATAGCCGAGCAGCGCCGGGGCATTGACCAGGGTGCTGATGCTGATGGACAGCAACAGCAGCAGCGGGCCAAGCAGCACCGCCAGCAGATAGCCGAGCAGCCGTTTTGGCCGCAGTCCCGCGGGGCGCACCTGCCAGATGTAATTGAAGCAGCCTTCGATCTTGCGCAGCATGTCCAGCACCAGATACAGCAGAAAGGCCAGACTTGCGCCGCCGATGTATTCTGCCTGCAGATTGTCGATATAGCCGATGATCTGGTCGGCCAGTTCGGCGCCCCGCTCGCCAAGCGGCTGCAACACCGCAAGCAGGGTGGGCCGGAGGTCGTTGTGGAAGCCGAATTGCCGCAGAATCGCGAAGATCAGGGTCAGCGTCGGGAACAAGCCAACAAAGGTGATAAACACCAGCCCCATGGCGCGCAGGGAAATCTGTCCGCCGGCGAGGTCGCGAATCAGGGCGGCGGCGATTTGCAGGCAGCGGCGGGGTGTGCGCCGCAACAGGGGCAGGCCGGTGTCATCCCGCCACAGCCATTCGCCGGCGGACCTGGCCAGCGCCCGGATCATTGCTGCAAGTCGCCCCATATGACATGCCCCGGTTCTGCTCAGGTAGAGGCAAGTTTGTCCGCGATCATCGCCACCGCCTCATCCGCGGCGATACTCGATTTCCCGCCGCTGCGGCGGCAACTGTACTCGACCCCGCCATTGGCCAGGGTGCGCGGCGAAACCACCAGCCGATGGGGAATGCCGATCAGCTCGGATTCGGCGAACTTGACCCCCGGGCTGGTCTTGCGGTCGCGGTCATCAAGCAGGGTTTCGATGCCTGCCTGCCCGGCCTGCCGGTAGATGGCTTCGGCCCGCTTCCTGACGGGTTCCGATTTATGGGCGTCGATTTCCACGATGACGAGCTGGAACGGGGCGATGCCGGCGGGCCAGATGATGCCCCGGTCGTCATGGTTCTGTTCGATGCAGGCGGCGGCGAGACGGGTGACGCCAATGCCATAGCAGCCCATGTGCATGAGTACCGACCTGCCCTGTTCATTGAGCACGGTGGCATTCATGGCCTCGCTATATTTTGTGCCCAACTGGAAAATATGGCCCACTTCAATGCCCCGGCGGATCGTCAGCCTGCCTTTTCCGTCAGGGCTCAGATCGCCTTCCCGCACCCGGCGGAGGTGGGCCACTTCGTCGTAAGCGCAGTCCCGTTTCCAGTTGGCGTTGACCAGATGGCGCCCCGCCTTGTTGGCGCCACAGACGAAGTTTCGCAGGCCCGTCACGCTGGGGTCCGCAATGCTGCGGATTCCCAGGTCTTTGAGGGGACCAAGACAGCCGGGCGCGCAGCCGATGCGTTCCGCAATCAGCGCATCATTGGCAAGGCGCAGGGGCGAGCCGACGCCCTCAAGCTGCTGGGCCAGGGTTTCGTTCAGGCTCTGATCGCCCCGCAACAACAGCGCCACGAGATCCTCCCCCGGGGCGCCATTGGCGTCGGCGGCATGCACCACCAGGGTTTTCACCTGCCGCCGCGGCTCGATACCGAGAATCCGGCAGACTTCCCCGATGCTCGCCGCGGCGCCGGTGTCGGTTGACTCGCAGTCCAGCGGCTCCGCGGTATCGGCGGGCTCGGGCACATTGCCCGTAGCCAGTTCGATATTGGCGGCATAATCGCTTTCGGTGGAAAAGACGATTTCGTCTTCGCCGGAATCAGCCGGCACGTGGAACTCATGGGAGGTCTTGCCGCCGATATTTCCCGAGTCCGCCGCCACGGCGCGATAATCGAGCCCGAGGCGGCGGATGATGGCTTCATAGGCGCCGTGCATGTCGCGATAGGTTTCCTCCAGCGAGGTTTCGCTGTCATGGAAGGAATAGGCGTCCTTCATGATGAATTCCCGGGCGCGCATGACGCCAAAACGCGGTCGCCGCTCGTCGCGGAACTTGGTCTGGATCTGGAACAGGGTTACTGGCAACTGGCGGTAGCTGTGACATTCGTTGCGGATAATGTCGGTGACGACTTCCTCGTGGGTGGGCCCCAGGCAGAAGTCCCGGTCATGACGGTCCCGAAGCCGCGCAAGTTCGGGGCCCATGCCTTCCCAGCGGCCGGATTCCCGCCACAATTCCGCCGGCTGCACCATGGGCATCAGCACTTCGAGCGCGCCGATGCGGTTCATCTCCTCGCGCACCACGTTGCCGATCTTGTGAACCACCCGCAGGCCCAATGGCAACAGGTTGTAGACACCGCTGGCGACCTTGCGGATCATGCCCGCCCGCAGCATCAGCCGGTGGCTGACGAGTTCGGCTTCGGCCGGCGATTCCTTGACGGTGGCGAGCAGGAACTGACTGGTTCTCATGGCGCTGGTTCCGGGCCAGGATGCCGGCCCCGCTTTCAGGAATGCTGCGAGCGGGCCGGGAGACAGGCTCCTACAGGGCGTAATCTTTCAGTTTTTTCAACGGGGTAATCTTGATCCGGGTGGATGCGGGCTTGCGCGGCACGTCCATGACTTCGCCGGGCTTGAAAGGGTTGGGCACATTCCTGCGCGCGCGCCGGGCGGGCTTTTTTACGGCCTGGATCTTGAGCAATCCCGGCAGGACGAATTCCCCCGCCGCGCGCTTGCGAATGTGGCGCTCGACGATGGAGCCGAGTTCATCGAGCACGGCGGCGACTTCCCTGCGTTCAATATTGGTATTGTTAGATATTTCCTCGAGAATTTCCGTTTTGGTGTATCTCTTGTGAATGGCTGGCTTGCGTCGCCTGGCGGAAGGGTTTGCGCTGCGCCTGTTCATTTCCGGTTCCCGTAACCTCTACTTCACAATCCTACGGCGCAGGCTTCAGGGCCGGATGATCGCCGAACTTTCAAGCTACTGCATTTGTCCGGGGTTTACAAGCAGGAAGAAGCCCGATACCCCGAATCGACAGCGGCTTGCGGCGGCCCATTTGACGCAGGTGTTTCCCATTGCGACAGTCGCACTATCTGCCTGGGTTTGCGGTTGCTGCTACACTTTGCGCCTATGGCTCTTGGGGAAGAAGTGATTGATGTCTGTTAGCGCCTTGCCGGGACATGAGTTTGTTGAGGTCAGCGGGCCGGATGCCCGGAAGTTTCTGCAGGGGCAGGTGAGCTGCAATGTGGACCTGCTGGCGGAGCATCGTTCGCTGCCCGGAGCGATCTGTAACCTGAAAGGTCGTGTCATTGCGAATTTTCGTCTTGTGCTGGCTGCCGGCGGCGCCTGCCTGTTGCAGACTTCGGCGGGAATGGCGGAAAAGATACTCGCCACATTGTCGCGTTATGCGGTGTTTTCAAAAGTCGAATTGCGGCGGGTCCAGATGCCCCTGGCGCTGGGTCTGTGGTCCACCGACGGCGAAAATGGGCTGGCGAGACTGTTTCCCGAGCCGCTGGCATCGGTGAATCAGTGCCTGGTTTCCAGGCGGATGTGTCTGCTGCGGGTACCCGGGGACCGTTACGAATTATGGTGTTTTGACAAAGCCGTCCTTCCCTCGCTGCGGGAATTGTTCGGTGAATGGAAGGCGGATCCCGACCCGGACTGGCTCGGCGAAGGGCTGGAGGCGGGTGAGGTGCATGTGAGTCCGGGCATGAGCGGGCAGTACACGCCGCAATGGCTCAACTACGATATCTCCGGAGTGGTCAATTTCAGCAAGGGCTGCTATACCGGCCAGGAAGTTGTTGCCCGCATGCACTTTCGCGGCAAGCCCAAAAAGCGCATGTTCCTGTTCCGTTGCCATCAGACTTTGCGCGGGAACAGCCGCCTGTGTCCCCAGCCTACGGACGAAAAAGCCCGGGGCGAGCCATTGCTGGCCTATGCCAATTGCAGCCGCGAGCCCAATCTGGCCCTGGCCGCCGTGAGTATCGAAATCGCGGAATCCGGCGCGCCATGGTTTCTCGACGGCAATTTCGCGGCGGAAGCCTTTCCTTCGCCTTTGAGATACCAGGGCAATTGAGGAGGGCCGCCGAAACCGGGGAAGGAATCTGGCGTCCCCGGCAGGGGTCGAACCTGCAACCTACGCCTTAGGAGGGCGTCGCGCTATCCAGTTGTGCCACGGGGACGAGCCTGGGAGCCTGCGCCGTAGGAATTCACGGCTGCAAATCCGCTCCCGTCCGCGCCCCCGGCCGCGCGATTTCGTTGAATATACACCAATATTCGCCGCCAATTATCGGCCGGGGGCGCGACGATAGCGAATTTTCGCTTTCGCGAATTCCTACGGCGCAGGCTCCTGGCGCGAAGTATACGGCTCCCGGCCGTGATTGGAAAACGCAAGCCCCCGACCGGAGAATGCTCTTGCCGGAATTGCGCTGGCTCT
>JAJECW010000075.1 GCA_022821865.1 Pseudomonadales bacterium | reverse complement strand
GGACCCATTTGGCCGAAAGCGGCATCTACGTTCGCCGCTTTTCATGGTCCCGGCGCCACCTGCGAATCGGTCTTCCCGCGGACGCAATCGCCGCGGAACGACTCGCGGCGGCATTGGACTCGGCGCCGGCCCGCCGATCGGAATCCATTCAGAACGAATAGCTGATCGTCGCCCCCAGGCGGACGTCCTGGTCGAACAGGACCATGGGGGATGGAATCCTGCCGCTGATGGCGACGATCTGGCTACTGATCGACCAGTTGTCGTCGAGGGTGTAGTCGATACCCGCCTGGGCGAGGAGGGAGTCGCCTTCGAGGTCGCCGTAGACGGTGGCGGAAAGGACGAGGTCGCCATTGCGCAGGCTGTTGCTGTAGCGCAGCAGCCAGTTGCCGAAAACATCCCCGCTCAGGGCTTGCCGGCCGGGTTGTAGTCCTTCATTGGGGTCGATCAGTTGCTGTGCCTGCAGGCCGACACTGAGGCTTTGCTCATTGTTTATGGCGTATTCCATGCCGATTGAGATCCCGATCTGGTCCCGGGTCTCCTCGATGGGCGCCGACAGGCCCGTGACGCCGGGGAGACTGAAACTGTTGGCGAGGATGCCGCGGCTGTAGGCCAGGTCGAAGTTCAGCAGCAGGTCGCCGATGGCGCGGTTGGCGCTGGCGCCGAGAAGGAGGAAATCGTTTTTCTTCGCCAGCCCGTCTTCGCCGCCCGGCGCCGGCGGGTCCCAGCGCAACTGGTTTTCGATCAGATATGCCGCCATGAGGGCGAAATCGCTGCGCTCGATGGACCAGCGCCACTGGCTGCCGAGTTCGAACAGAATGTCCTCGTTGCGGTCGTAATCGGGCATGTGGAAGCCAGGGTCGAAGAACAGCGGGCTGCCGCGCATGGGAGCGGGATTGAACTCGGGGTAGAGGAACGCCCAAGGACACCCGCTTACGGAACCTCATGAAGTTTTAGAGAATCGCGGACCGAAAAATTTTCGTGGATGGCCGGGACTTGCCCTTGCGCGTCATTTAGGGATTTGGGCATTGGCTCGACGTTTCACCGCTACCGGATGGGTAGTCGCGGGCTGACATTTCAGGGGGTTTGCCGAACGTATCTGAGGAAAAAAATTAGAATATTCCATAAGTTAGAGTGAGTTGGGGAATCATCTCAGTTTTTGTTTGACAGGCACTGGCATATACGCTACTGTAGCCGCTTCCGATAATTCCAGTTATCGAAAGTTCTGGACCCATATCAATTTTCCGATTAAGAAGCAAAAAATGAAGTCAAGCACTCAAATCTTGGTTCTAGAGTCGGTGACTATCCCTCCAATCATCGCCATGACAATTTATACGATTCTGCTAGTATTCGCACCTAATGGATACACAAGTTTCGTGGCCCCATCCGGAAATAACGCTGCTCATCAAGCTTGTCTTGATGCTAATGCAGACGTGTACAATGATCTATTGCAAGATGTTGATTCAAACTATGCCGACGCACTGAAAGCAGCCCAAGCGAATTATATGCAGTCAACCGGCGAGGCAAAAGCGGAATATTTGCGGGAGGTGATTGATGCCCAAGTATGGTCAATTACACATCCTGTACGCTATTTGAAAGAAGTAGCGGAAGCTGCAGCTGAACTCAGTTCAGCCATGGAACAAGCTGACCTTGAGAGAGATAGCGCTAGGCAGTCAGCCGCGAATACTCACAATCAAGGGCAAAGTATACTGTACCAAGGGTGGGGCGATGGCAATCGAGCTTGTGACGCTGAGGATAGTGCCTCTCCCCCAACGCAACAACAGTCAGCGGGTGGTGGCGATGGAAACAGTCCTCTCCCTAATGCCCCAAATGTCCCAATTACGGTCCCTAGCTCGGGTCTACCGCAGGGAAGCACATCTGCAACCCCGGTGGGAAGCAACTGTACTGTGACGGACAAAGGGCGCATTCAATGCAGCAAACCACAGCAGACATAGGAGCCTTTGTCAGTGATAAGCTTGAAGCTTGGTGTCAGATATGTGATCCTGGCTAGATATCGCTGCTGAAGGCAGGGCAGTTTAGTCCCCGAATTTCTGAAATCAACAGAAGGTCCCGATAAACATGAAATCATTCATATCAAACAATGCTAACTTGCTGGGAGGACTACTGTTTATCGTGTGTGGATGGGGCTTGGCAGGGGTCGTCCTGAATTGGCTCGATAATCACGGATTGGTTCCAGAAGTTGGTGAGGAGTCGGTCATCGAAGCGCCCGCAGAACAAACAGTGAATACGTCCTTTGGCGAGTTGATGCAGCGGCTTCGGGAAGCTGAGCCCGATGTTCCCGAAGAGATTCTGGAAGAAGTGGCAAACTTTGTGTTTATCGCCGATGGGCTCAATGCCGAAGAAATAGAGCAATTCCAGACGGGGCACACGGATCGATTGCTTGAATTGGTAACAAGTACCAGTGATGGAGCGGCTCCGGAATTATTGCCCAATGCGGTGTTCTCCCCTTTCCAGCCGACACCGATAGATGATGCAGAAGGAGTTTATGAGAGGAAGTGGCAGGAACTTGTTGCCAATATGGACATTGCTAACGAGCAGTTGGTCCGAGATATAATTATTGAATGGGAACAATTTAATAGTGAACTGAGTCAACAAGAAAACTCGGGCTTGCTCAGCAACGACGAGTATTCCGCTTCACTATTAACTGTCGAAGAACTTCAGTCCCGCCTCTCTCCGTATCTTAACCACGAGCAGCTTGAGAATGTAGCGAAGAATGAGGAGATGTACTGGGAATTCGAAATTGAGAGACATGCGGAAATTCAATCCGCATACGAGAATTCTGGCTATCGGAATGATGTACTTGCAGCAGTTCGCAGCAACGACATCGACGCTTTGCAAATGCTTTTGCAGTCAGGCGCCAATGTGAACTATACAACTGCCGATGGTAGACGGTCTCCGTTGAATCAAGCTGTACGCGACGGGAATACGAAAGTGGTCGAAATCTTACTCGATGCCGGTGCGAATATAGAATGGAGAGATACTTACAATAACACCCCGATCATAGATGCAGCAACCTATGGAGACGTGGATATGGTCCGTTTACTTGCTATCAAAGGTGCAAATCTGGAACATACGGAGAAAGGTCATACGGCCTTATCTGTAGCCGCAATGTTCAACCATACCGAAATTGTTCGGGAGTTGCTTGAATGGGAAGCGGATGCGACAAGCGAAGGAGGACGCATGGCCCTGAGCTACGCGAGAGACTATGGCAACAAGGAAATCCAACGTATGCTGCAGGATGCGGGAGCCCGTTAACAGGCTGCGGAAAAACCCAAGATTCGTGACCTGATTTCCCGTTTTCGGGAAAATTGAGTATCCGGCAACAATCCACTTTCGATCTGAAATGTCGAGTTCACTCCTCGCGATGATCATCAGGACGTTTCTTCGCTTCGCGACGCTAATCACACGATTTTCCGCTCCCCAACGCCGATAACCGCCCGATCAGTCAAACTGTCCGACTGCAATTTGATGCCTTCCCCTACCAGCGATTCGGCATCATCGAAGGAGAAATCATATCTATCTCCCGAACAATTTTCGAACCGGAGGACCTGCCGGTTTCACTTCCGGTTTCCGGGCCTGCGTATCGTATTTTGGTAAGTATTTCCCAACAGCACATTGATGCCTATGGCGAACGTTTTCCATTACAGGCGGGCATGACCTTGAGCGCGCATATCATCCAGGAGGAAAGAAAGCTCTGGCAGGTTCTATTAGGTATTCTCTGAAAAATTCCATCCATGGAATTTTTCATTGTCGCAAAACCAAAGCGTGGTTTTGTTTTGCTAACGAATTCAATGGCTTACGCCATCGAATTCGGCGGCACTTCCATGTGCCGCAGGGAAGCTCTGACTTAATCAGAGCTTCCTTGGAACCGCTGCTCTCCAGAATTCAATCCGGCTAACAGTAAGTCAAAACGAGTAGCTGATCGTCGCCCCCAGGCGGACATCCTGGTCGAAGAGGACCATGGGAGATGGGATGACGCCGCTGATGGCGACGATCTGGCTGCTGATGGACCAGTTGTCGTCGAGGGTGTAGTCGACGCCCGCCTGGGCCAGCAGGGAATCGCCTTCGAGGTCGCCGTAGACGGTGGCGGACAGCACGAGGTCGCCGTTGCGCAGGCTGTTGCTGTAGCGCAGCAGCCAGTTGCCGAAAACATCCTCGCCGAGAGCTTGCCGGCCGGGTTGCAGCTCTTCATTGGGGTCGATCAGTTGCTGCGCCTGCACGCCGACACTGAGATTTTGCTCATTATTTATCGCGTATTCCAGGCCGATTGAGGTTCCGATCTGGTCCCGGGTCTCGTCGATGGGCGCCGACAGGCCCGTGGTGCCGGGGAGGCTGAAGCTGTTGGCGAGGATGCCGCGGCTGTAGGCCAGGTCGAAGTTCAGCAGCAGGTCGCCGATGGCGCGGTTGGCGCTGGCGCCGAGGAGGAGGAAATCGTTCTTCTTCGCGAGCCCGTCTTCGCCGCCCGGCGCGGGCGGGTCCCAGCGCAACTGGTTTTCGATCAGGTACGCCGCCATGAGCGCGAAATCGCTGCGCTCGATGGACCAGCGCCACTGGCTGCCGAGCTCGAACAGGATGTCCTCGTTGTGGTCGTAATCGGGCATGTGGAAGCCGGGGTCGAAAAACAGCGGGCTGCCGCGCACGGGCGCGGGATTGAACTCGGGATAGAGATTCACGAAGGTGGAAAAATTGCCCGAGTTCTCGCTGAAATAATCCCAGACGAGCATGAACTGGTTCAGGCGGGCGTCTTCGATGTCGATGATGGTGAAGTCGCGGAATTCGGCGATGTTGATGACGTCGAGCACCGAATTGCCCACGGTTTCGCCCCAGACCACGGTCTGGTTGCCAAGCTTGACGGAATGGGCGCCAAAGCTGCGCTGGACGAAGAATTCGTTGATGCGGGATTCGGTTTCGATCTCGTTGCCATGGGCGATGTACTCGTAGTCCTCGTTCCAGTAGATTCGCGTCTGGGCGCTGGCCTGCAATACCCAGCCATTGGCGAAAAGGTTCTGGTAGCGCACGTTGACGCCGAGGCGGTTGTTTTCGATGGCGGGCTCCCGGTTCAGGGAAAAGCCCGGCAGCAGTTCCACGCCGTGACGGTTGACCTGGCCGAAAAGCTGCTGGCTGATGCGAACCGTGAATCCGTCGAGCCAGGAATCCTCCCGCTCTTCCTCCTCGTCGAAGGCGTCGGCGAAGAGGTCGTCGTCAAAACCGAGGTCCAGCTCGAATTCGTCGGCGGGCGCCGGGGCGCCGGTGGATTGCCCCAGAGCGGCCAATGGAAGCAGGCACAGAAGCGGGACATACCGCCAGAATCGCCCGGTCGCCTCACTCCACCTGGGAGCGAATGGCCTGCAACCGGGTTTCACGGAAGGCGACATCGGTAAGGGTGCGCTGGGTGAGGACTTCGTCATCGACATCGACGCCGGTATGGATTTCGAGAAAGGCCATGTTCGACAGGCGATTGGTGACCAGATTCATCATGGTCAGCGAGCGGGCCATCCAGATGCCGTCGAGTTGCTCCACCCGGGAGGCGAGCATCCGCTTGATCTCGTTGCCGTACTGGTCGTACAGATCCGAACGCAGGCTGACGAGGCGCTCCTTGTCGACGTAGTTGACGATGCGGCCGTAGCGCGTTTCCCTGGCGCGGTCCTCGTCGGGAATGAGTTCGATCACCCAGACCTCGCGACCGCTTTCGGTAGTCTCCTCAAGAACGGTGATGGCGTACTGTTCGAGCTTGCCGGTGTCGGTGTCCTCGGTGGTGAATTCCGAGCCGAACAGCGAGGCGGTTTCCGATTCCTCGTCGGAATTGCCGCTGGCGATGCGCTTGACCCGACCGAGGGCGGAAAGATAGATCCAGGACTCGTTCTGCCGCGCGGCGTCGTCATAGACATAGCTCAGCAGGCCGATGCCGCGTTCGTCGGCGGGTTCGAGGACGATGGTGACGCTGCGGCTGTCGAAACCTTCCGGGCCGTAGTTCTTGCCGACGGACTCCAGCGCCTTGACCCGGGGACGCTCGGCGCAGGTGATGCGATTGTCGCTGACACCGAAACGGCAGGTGGACAGTTGCATGCGGTTGAAGGACGAATCGGTGGTGGCGCGCTGGTTTTCCTCCACCTCGCGCATGATTTCCAGGCCATCGGGAAACTGTGGCGCGGTTTCCCGCCCCGCTTCCTCCCGCGCCAGGACGGGCCAAGCCAGAATGGCCGCGGCAAGCAATGTAAATCCCTTGGCTTTCATGCGGCGCTTTCCCGGAAGGTGATTCGCGTATCGGCGTCCCGGACGCCGAACCTCGGCTTGAAAATCATGATCATCGCCGGAATCAGGAACAGGTCGCAGGCCAGCGCCATGACGATCGCCAGCGAGCCGAAGAATCCCATCCGCGCCATGCCGAGATAGTCGGAAAAGCTCAGCAGCATGAAGCCGAGGCCGAGCACCATGGTGGTGAACATCACCGCCTGGCCGACGTGGTTGATGGTCAGGCGCAGGGATTCGCTGATACTGCCCGTCTTGATCAACTGTACCCGGTAATGCGTCATGAAATGGATCGTGTCGTCCACCGCAATGCCGATGATGACCGGCGCGACGAGCAAGGTGTCGGCATCGAGCGGAATCCCCAACAATCCCATGAGGCCAAAGCCGAGAAAGGCGGGTATCAGATTGGGAATCATGGCGATGAGGCCGCCCTGGAGCGAGCCAAGGGTGAAGATCAGCATCACGCTGATGACCGCCAGGGCAATGGCGAAACTTTCGATCTGGGAAACCGAAATCTCGTCGGACATGCGCCAGATCAGCGCCATGCTGCCGGTGAGATTGGCTTGCATTTGCGGATAATCGGCGCGCAAATGGGCGAAGGCGGCATCGATTTCCGCGCCGATTTCGTCGAAAAAGCCCTGATACTCGTTAGTGCTGGAATTGCGGATATTGAGGGTGATCTGGGCCTTGCTGTAATCGTCCGAGACCAGCGCCCGGCGGTCTTCCGGGTTGGCGCTGTTGAACAGGTAGAGCAACTGGGAAATCATCCGCCGGGATTCCGGCACCCGGTAGAAGGCCGGGTCGCCGTCGTTCATGACTTCATTGGTGTCCTTGACCACATCCACCAGGGAGTAGGTGCGGGTGAGATGTTCGGGCTGGGTTTCGAGGATGCGGTTCTGCAGCGAGTCCATGGCCTGGAGAATCCGGGGGTCTAGCATGCCTTCGTCCACCCGGGTGTCGATCACCACCACCATGGTCTGGGAGCCCGCCATGTTCTCGTCGACCACTTCATAGGCCCGGCGCAGGGGGTGGTCTTCCCGGACGAGTTCGGAGATGTTGGTGTCTACCTCGACCCGGGTCGAGCCCCAGGCGCAGAGGCCGAAAATGGCGCCGAACACCATGAGGATGAACCAGGGCCTGCGGGCGACGATGTAGGGCACCGTCTCGAGTATCCGCTGGTGCCAGTTCACCACGGCATAGGTGAGCAGGCTGATGGCCAGGATGTAACTGCCCACCATAAAACCCAGGCCGGCATAGAGCAGCGCGGTGTAGGCCGCGACCAGGACGATCTTCCAGTTTCCGGTGAAGCCGTTCCACACCCGGGCCAGCCGGTCGGGAATCGACAGCTTTTCCGAGCCGGGAAAGCCCGGGTGCCAGATGTCCAGCAAGATGGGCAGCAGGATGACGGTGAAGAAGAAGGCCAGCACGACGCCGGCCGCGGACATGAAGCCGAACACCTGCATCGGCAGCAGTTCCGAGGTGGTGAGCGCCAGCACGCCCGCCGAAGTGGTCAGGGTGGTGACCAGCAGCGCCAGCCCGGTGCGTCCGAAAGAACGCGAGATGGCGCGGTAATGCTCCTCCCCTTCCCGGCGGTAGGAAAAATACGCATTCATCACATGCACGCAATCGGCGATGCCGACGGCGAACACGAGCAGCACCGTGAGCGATATGAAGGTGGACACGGTTATCCCGAGCCAGACCGTGACGCCCCAGGTCCAGGCCACGCTGAGGGCGATGGTTACGATGGGCCAGAGCACCGCGCTGAAGGAGCGGAACAGGATCCACAGCAGCATGACGAAGATCGCCACCATGAGCACGCCAAGCACCGCCAACTGGTTGAGCACGCCCTGCATGAAACCCATGGTGGGCGGCGTGCCCACGGGGTAGTACTCGAGCTGCTCGCCGTACTTGTCCCAGACCGCTGTGGTGGCTACGTGGAAATCGGTGTAGGTAAAAACGTCCACGGGTTCGAAATCGACTTCGGCGATCTCGGCGCTTTCGTCGAAATCCAACTCGATGAATCCATCGCCGGAAAAATTGAAGCTGGCGTCGAGGCTGATGTCCGGCGCATCCACCTGGGGAACGTAGTCCGCCACGGGCTGCATGCCGAAATCGGTCTGGATGACGATGGTTCCGTACTCGGCATTGGCCGAATACATCATGCCCACGAGGTCGTCCCGGGCCAGGGCCCGGGCCCTGATTTCGGCGAGTTCCCCGTCGGATTCCGGCAGTTCCGCCGGCACCAGGCGCAGGGACAGCAGAGTATCGCCCTCGTTGCGCTGGAAACGCACATTGGCCACGGACTGCACCCGGCGGATTCGCGTCAGTTCATTGAGGTCCACCGCCACGCCGGTGATTTCCGGGGGATAATCCGCCGGGTCGAGATCCCGCCAGTTGCGCAGGTCGTCGGTGAGTTGCCGCACCGCGGCGAGGGAGTCGCGGGAAAAAACGTCGCCGTCCCGGGCCCGGTATACGAGCATGACCGAATCGTCGCTGCCGAACTGGCGGCGAAACTCATCGAGGGCGGCGATGGCGGGATCGGATTCATCGAGGTAGGCGTCGGTGCTGAGGTCGAGTTCGGTGCGGGTGACCGCGCCGTAGAGCATCAGCACGGTAATCACCGCCACGCCGGTGAGCACGAAACTGCGCGCGCCCAGCACCCGGTTGGGCAAGCGCTCGAAGAAATCGCTCAGGCCGAGCAGCAGATTATCCATGGGTAGTCCGCCAGTCAGGAATCCGCCAACCCATCCGGCCAGCGGTCCGGGCTATTTATACCCAATAGAGGTGGCAAATTCCACCGCTTGTGCGGCGATCAGGCAATTGCATCTTTCATCCAACCGTCGTATCATTGCCGGCCACGATGCGTACCCCGTGAGAGTTTCCCGATGTCACCCAAATCCCTTGCCGCTTGCTGTCTGATCTGGGTTTGCTGCCTCGCCCCGGTACAAGGGGCCGAGTCCGAATCGCTTTCCGCCGAGCTTGCATCCATCGTCGAGGCGTACTTCGAAGCCTCCCTGGAACTCAATCCGCTGCGCGCCACCTTTCTCGGCGACAGCCGCTACAACGACCGGCTCGCCAACTATCTCGGGGCGGAACATCGCGGCGCATCGGCGGCGCTGGACCGGGACTATCTGGCGCGCATCGAGGCCATCGACCCGGACCGGCTCAACCGGCAGGATCGGCTGACCCATGGGATTTTCCGGCTCAATCTCGAAAACAGCCGGGAAATCGGCGAGTTCCCGGAACACCTCCTCGCCATCAACCAGTTCTACTCTTTCGCCAACCAGTTCGCCCAGCTTGGCAGCGGCTCGAGCGCGCACCCTTTCGTCAGCGAAAAGGACTACCGGGACTTTCTTTCGCGCATGGCGGATTTCGTCGTGTTGAGCGATCAGGCGATCGCCAACCTGCGCGTGGGAATGGACCGGGGCGTGGTGCAGCCGAGGGTTCTCATGGAGCGGGTGGTGGGGCAGCTTGCCTCGCTCGACCGGGATTTCCCCGACAGCGTCTTCCACGGGCCCATCGGGAATCTTCCCGAAGACCTGTCGCCGGAACTGCGCCAGAGCCTTGCCGAGGACTATGCCCGTGCCTGGGAGGAACAATTGCGCCCGGCCTACCGGAAGCTGCGCGACTTCATTCGCGACGACTATCTGCCCAGGGCAAGGGACAGCGTGGGGATGTCCGATCTTCCCGGCGGCATGGACTGGTACGCCACCCTGGTCAGGCATACCACCACCACCGACCTGACGCCGGAGGAAATCCACCGGATCGGCCTGGACGAGGTGGCTTCCATACAGGAAGAAATGCGCCAGGTGATGGCGGAAGTCGGCTTTGCCGGCGAGTTATCCGAGTTCTTCGATTATCTGAAGACCGAGCCGGATTTCTACTACGACGAACCCGAACAATTGATCGAAGGCTACCGGGCCATGTCGGACCATGTGCAAGGCCTCGTGCCGGCGCTGTTCGAGAGTTTTCCCCGGTCGCAATTCGAGGTGCGCGCCGTGGAGGCTTACCGGGAGCAGTCGGCGGCGGCCGGTTCCTACCGCTCCGGCACTCCCGACGGCGCAAGGCCCGGCATATTCTTCGCCAATACCTATGACCTGGCTTCGCGGCCCAGGTGGGAAATGGAGTCGCTGTTCCTCCACGAAGCGATTCCCGGCCACCACTACCAGATTTCCCTGCAGCAGGAACTCGAAGACCTGCCTCGCTTCCGCCGTTTCGGCGGCAATACCGCATTCGTCGAAGGCTGGGCCCTGTACACCGAATCCATCGGCAGGGAACTGGGCCTGTACACCGACCCGTACCAGTATTTCGGCATGCTCAACGCCGAACTCTGGCGCGCCGTCCGCCTCGTGGTGGACACGGGACTTCACGCAAAGGGCTGGACCCGGGAAGACGTGCTCGCCTACATGTTCGAAAACTCCGCATCCGGCGAGGCCAACGCCGTCAGCGAAGCCGAACGCTATATCGCCATCCCGTCCCAGGCCCTGGCCTACAAGATCGGCGAACTCAAGATCAGGGAATTGCGCGACCGGGCCGAAGCCGCGCTTGGCGAAGACTTCGATGTGCGCGAGTTTCATACCCAGGTATTGATGGACGGCGCCCTGCCGCTAAGCCTGCTCGAAGCCAAGATCGACGCCTGGATCGAATCCAGGTGAATCGTCGACGCAGCGCCTCGCCAGATTCGGGAACGACCATGAACCGATGCATCTTGCCATTGCTGGCGCTGCTTTTTTCGACTGGCGCGACAGCCCAGTCCGTCGAGTTCGAGGACTGCCGGATCAGCGCGGGCCCCGGCATGCCGAGCATGCAGGCGCGCTGCGCCAGCATTCCCCGGCCGCTCGACCCATCCGGCGCGGTGGACGGAGAAATCGAACTGCGGGTCGCCGTTGTACCCGCGCTCGATCTCACACCCGAACCCGACCCGCTGGTACCCATCGCAGGCGGCCCCGGCC
Organism: Pseudomonadales bacterium; assembly: GCA_022821865.1. Taxonomy (GTDB): domain Bacteria; phylum Pseudomonadota; class Gammaproteobacteria; order Pseudomonadales; family Pseudohongiellaceae; genus UBA9145. Next base: position 3,443 of record JAJECW010000075.1, on the reverse strand, counting down.
AGGGCTCCGTGCAGTTCTATGCGACTTTTGCCGGTGCTTTCGAACGCGTGCGGCGCGACCGCGACATTCTCCTCGTCGATCAACGCGGCACCGGGCAGTCGGCGACGATGGATTGCGAGTTCGATGACGACATCGTCGAAGGACAGTATTCGACCGAACAGACGATCGAATACATGCGGATGTGCCTCGATCAACTGCCCCACGATCCGCGCTTTTTTACCACGAGTGTCGCGGTGCGGGATCTCGAAGCCGTCCGCGAAGCGCTCGGTTATACGCAACTGAATCTGTACGGCGTTTCCTACGGCTCGCGCGTCGCCCAGCACTTTGCCCGGCGCTATCCGGAGTCGACCCGCACCATTACCGTCGATGGCGTCGCGGCGCCGCAAAAGGCGCTTGGCCCCGAAATCGCGACCGAGAGTCAGAAAGCCGTGGACGATATTCTGGCGCGCTGTGTCGAAGACGCCGGGTGCGGCGAACGCTTCCCGGAAATCGACGAGACTTTTCAGCGCGTAGTGCAAACGCTGACCGATGCGCCCGTCGAGATCGAAGTCCCGCATCCCAGCCACGGCCGGCCCGAGACGATGACTTTCGGCCGCAACGAGTTCGCGGGCGCGATTCGCCTGTTGGCCTACAGCCCGAATTCGATCGCGCTGATTCCGCTGCTCGTGTCTGAGGCGGGCGAGCAACGTTACGCGCCGCTGGCGGCGCAATTCCTGATGACCACGATTTCGCTCATGGACAGCTTGTCGCTTGGCATGCACAACAGCGTCATGTGTACCGAAGACGTGCCGTTCCATGACTCTGGAGCGATCGATTACGAGTCGCTGAACGCCAGTTACATGGGACCGCTGCAACTCGAGGCGCTCGAAGCGATCTGTTCGATCTGGCCCGCCGGCCCGATCGACGACGAGTTCAAGGCGCCGCTGGCAACGGCTCTTCCGGTATTGCTGCTTTCGGGAACGGCCGATCCGATCACGCCGCCGGCCTGGGCCGCGCTCGCCATGGAGGAAATGGAAAACGCGGCTCACCTTGTCGGCGAGCACCAGGGCCACGGCCAGATCAACGTCGGCTGCGTGCCCCGGATAGTCGCCGATTTCATCGAAACCGCCGACCTCTCTTCGCTCGATACACAGTGCATGGAACGCAGTTTCGTGATGCCATTCTTTCTCGACTTTTCAGGCCCGGCGCAATGATCCGGGTCGAAGGCATCCACAAGTCCTTCGGCGAGGTGCATGCCGTGCGCGGCGTAAGCTTCGACGCCCGGGACGGCAAGATTACGGGGCTGCTCGGCCCGAACGGCGCCGGCAAGTCAACTACGCTGCGCGTGCTGTGTACCCTGTTGAAGCCCGACCGGGGCACGGCGACCATAGACGGCGCCGATGTGGTTGCGGACAGTCTTGCGGCGCGACAGAAGATCGGCTCGCTGCCGCATGAGTCGGGCCTGTATCCGCGCCTGACGGCGCGGGAGAACATCGCCTATTACGCCCGGCTTTGCGGTCTGGACCGGGACCACGTCGAAGACCGGGTTGACGAGATCGTCAAGACGCTCGAAATCGGCGATTTCGCCGACCGCCGCAGCAAGGGATTTTCCCATGGGCAGCGCACCAAGGTCGCGCTCGGCCGGGCGCTGGTGCACGATCCGCAAAACCTTCTTCTCGACGAGCCGACCACCGGTCTCGACGTAATGGCCACCCGCAGCCTGCGCGAGCTGATCCTGAAGCTGAAAGACGAGGGTCGCTGTGTGCTTTTCTCGAGTCATGTAATGCAGGAAGTCGCCGCCCTGTGCGACGACATCTGCATCATGGCCGCCGGCAGAATCGCGATTCACGACTCGATGGACGGCATTCGTCAGCGCACCGGGTGCGACGATCTCGAAGAAGCCTTTCTCGCCGCCCTCGCCATGGTGGAAGTCGATTGATGGGCACCTTCTTCCATGTCTTCCGCAAGGAAGTCGTCGACAACTTTCGGGACCGTCGTTCGCTGCTGACGGTAGCGGCCATGGTGGCCATGTTTCCCCTGCTGATGGCGTCGCTTATCGGCTTTCAGATTGACCGCTCGTTTAACACCGAAACCGATTTGATCTCGCTGCCGGTAATCGGCGCCGAGCATGCGCCAAACCTGATGCGCTACCTGGAAAGCAACCAGATCGACATTGTGGCAGGACCGGTGGATGCCGACGCCGCGGTGGCCGCGGTGGAGACAGGCGACCTCGATGTGGTGCTGCGAATCCCCGGAGACTTCGGCGAACAACTCGCCGACATGATCCCCGCCAGAGTGGAACTCTTTCTGGACCAGGCGAATACCGCGGGAGACGCCGATGTGGGCCGGGTCCGCGATGCGCTCTTCGGCTACAACCAGACCCTCGCCGGCATCAGGCTATCGGCGCGGGGAGTCAATCCGACGCTGGTGCGACCGCTCAATATCGATACCATCGACGTTTCCACTCCCAGCGGACGCGCCGCCATACTGCTGGGCATGATGAGCTATTTCCTGCTCTTCTCGCTTTTGATGGGCGGCATGTATCTGGCAATCGACGCTACCGCCGGAGAGCGCGAACGGGGCTCAATCGAACCCCTGTTGTCACTGCCGGTGGCCCGCGCTCATTTGGTACTCGGCAAGATCGCCGGCTGCGGCGCATTCATGGCGTTCTCCCTGTTGTTGAGCCTGTTGTCGTGGTTCGTGGCGCTGAACTTCATGCCGCTCGAACAAATCGGCATGACGCCGAACTTCAATTTGGCGGTGGTCCTCGCCGCATTCCTCCTGCTCTGCCCGATGCTCCTGATCGGCGCTTCGCTGATGACGCTGGTTGCCTCCTTTACCAGGACCTACAAGGAAGCCCAGACCTGGCTGAGCTTTGTGGTCCTGGCGCCGACCATGCCGATTCTGATCGTCAGCTTCCTGAATCTTCGTCCCAGACTTGAGTTCATGTTCGTGCCCTCCCTGAGCCAGCACCTGATCCTCGTCGACATGATCAGCAACGAACCGGCAAGTGCTTTGAACATCGCCGTTTCGGCCGCCGGCACGCTCGCCGTCGGAGCGATTCTCACCTGGGCCTGTGTGCGCCTCTACAGCCGCGAGGCGCTATTGGGCTGAAACCATGCTGGAGAACCTCGACGTTCGAGTCAGGAAAGTCAAATTGGGGAGGCATGGTCCCAGAGGCGTAGCACTGGCTGGAGCCAGTTTGAAACCCGCAATCCCGGTAAATCTGGATCACTTGAAAAACGAACATAGAGGCAAACGTTTCACTATGACTCATGAGTTGTGCCATATTCTCTTTGATCGAACTTCAACGCGACCGTTAAGGAAGCTCTGATTAAGTCAGAGCTTCCCTGCGGCACATGGAAGTGCCGCCGAATTCGATGGCGGAAGCCATTGAATTCGGGAGCAAAACAAAACCACGCTTTTGTTTTGCGATAATGAAAAACTCCACGGATGGAGTTTTT
>JAJECW010000108.1 GCA_022821865.1 Pseudomonadales bacterium | reverse complement strand
ACTCCATCCGTGGAGTTTTTCATTATCGCAAAACAAAAGCGTGGTTTTGTTTTGCTCCCGAATTCAATGGCTTACGCCATCGAATTCGGCGGCACTTCCATGTGCCGCAGGGAAGCTCTGACTTAATCAGAGCTTCCCTAGTGAAACCCGATGCCGGATTCGCCGCCGGAATTTGTTGATTGCGGCTTGATTCGAGCCTAGAGCATAAACGATTATGGCGGCTCACGTTCAACGCAGGCGGGAGCACGCGCATGAAGATCTCGACAGGTTTGCTGGCGGCGGTGTTGCTGCTGGCCTCGCCGGGCGCCTGGTCCGACGAACCGGAGACTTGCGTGATTCTGTTGCACGGGCTCGGTCGTACGCCGCTGTCCATGGTCCCGCTGCAAGTCGCGCTGGAGCTTGCGGGCTACCGCACGGTCAACCAGGGCTATCCCTCGCGCTCGGGATCGATCGAGACGCTCGCCGCGGCGCATGTCGCCGAGGCGCTGACGAAGTGCGCCTCGCCGCCGGATGCGCCGGTTCATTTCGTGGCCCATTCGCTGGGCGGCATACTGGTCCGCCAGTATCTGCAGGACCGGGATCTTCCGCCGGGCAGCCGAATGGTAATGCTTGGCCCGCCCAACCAGGGCAGTGAACTGGTCGACCGATTCGGCGCCGACGCCTGGTTCCGGGTGCTTGGGCCCGCGGCCCGTCAATTGGGAACCGAAGCCGGCAGTCTGCCGTCGCAACTCGATCCCGTGGATCTGGAAATCGGTGTTATCGCCGGCACCCGCGCCGGCCTCGACGCTATTTTCCTGCAATCCGGCTTCCCGCAACCCGGGCGCTTGTCCACGCCAAATGATGGCCGGGTCAGCCTGACACGCGCGCGGTTGGAAGAAATGCGGGATTTGCTCGAAGTGAACCAATCCCACACGCTGTTACTCATTGAAAAACAGGTTGTGCGGCAGGTGCTCGCCTTTCTGGCGACCGGCCGCTTCCAGCCGGTGGATGACGGGAACTGAACCCTCCAGGAGCCTGCGCCGCGGATGAGGGCGGATTTGCAGCCGTGAATTCCCACGGCGCAGGCTCCTGGGAACGCAATACAATCTCGAAACCGGCTTTGCGCCGGTGGCCCGGAAATCCCGGACATGCTACAAGGGCATTTCAGAGCCTACGGTTCGGCCCGTCAGCTATTGCGGTTGAAATGACGGTTGAAAATGCATGGGGGCGGATTCCGCCGAGGACAAATGACTGAACATATTTCCGATATTCGACAACGTTTCCTCTCTCGCCGCGAGTTGCTGCAGGGCTTTGCGGCCGCCTCGGCGCTGGCCACGCTTGCTCCGGCCAGTTTGCGGGCCCAGCCCTCGCCTCGGTTGCCGGGCAGCATCGGGCCCGGCTTTCGGGAGATCGGGCACGATCTGACCGAGGGGCATCGCCTGAGCGAGGAGTACCGGGCCCGGGTCCTGATTCGCTGGGGCGACGGCCTGGGCGGCGAAGAACCGACCGGCTTTCCACTCGATAGCCGCGAGCAGGCGCAACGCTTCGGTTATAACAATGACTTCATCGCCTACGTTCCCCTGCAGGGGAGTGAGAGAGGCTTGCTGTGCGTCAACCACGAATACCCGGCGAGCCATCTGATGTTTCCCGGCAATGGGACTCGGGAGGAAACTGCCGGGCTGGAAGAAGATCGGGTTCTCTGCGAGATGGCTTCGGTAGGCCACAGCGTGCTGGAAGTGCAAAAGACCGGCGAGGACTGGAGCGCGGTCAGCGACAGCCCCCGGCAGCGGCGGCTAACCGCCACCACGCCCATGGGTTTCACGGGCCCCGCCGCCGGACACGCGCGCATGCGGACTTCGGGCGACCCCGAGGGCGGGCGCGTACTGGGCCTGCTGTCATGCTGCGCCGGCGGCAAGACCCCCTGGGGCACGGTGCTGATCGCGGAGGAAAACTTCGGCAGCCATTTCATGGGCGAGCCGCAAGCCATCATGCATTCCCACCCGAAGGAGTACGCGGGCATGCCTGGCTTCGGCGTCAACGGGGCATTCTCCCGTTGGGGCAGGGTGGACCCCCGCTTCGATGTGACCCGCGAGCCGCGGGAAATCAATCGTTTTGGCTGGGTTGTCGAACTTGACCCCAATAATCCGGATTCCATGCCGGTCAAACACACCGCCCTGGGCCGCTTTGAGCACGAGGGCGCAACGGTTGCCTGCGAGCCGGGCAGGCCGGTCGTGGTGTATTCGGGAGACGACTACGAAAATCAGTATCTGTATCGCTTTGTTTCCAGCAGGCCCTACTTGCCGGATCAGGACGGGCACAATCGAACCCTGCTGTCGGAAGGTACGCTGTACTGCGCCAGATTCCACGATGATGGCCGCGGCGAATGGCTGCCCCTGCGCTTCGGCGAGGGCCCACTGACCGAGGCCAACGGCTTCAACGACCAGGGCGACGTGGTGATCGACTGCCGCCGCGCCGCCACCCTGCTCGGCGCGACCCCGATGGATCGTCCCGAGGACGTGGAGACCAATCCGGTGACGGGCCGGGTATACGTGGCGCTGACCGGCAACCAGAACAAGCCCGGCCCCAACGCCGCCAACCCCAAGCCCGTCAATCCCTCCGGGCACGTGCTGGAGATTCTGCCGCCGGGCAGCGACGGCATGCGCGATCACGTGTCCGACAGCTTCGACTGGGACATCCTCTTCATTGCCGGAGACCCCGGCCGGGACGATGCGCTCGCGGGCCGCTACGGCGGCGACGTGGGGGATTCCGGCTGGCTGGTGAACCCGGACAATCTGGCCTTCGACGTTCACGGCCGGCTCTGGGTGGCCACCGACGGCGCCAATTATCAGGGCTTTGCCGACGGGCTCTGGTGCATGGCGACCACGGGCGGCTCCCGGGCGACGCCGCGGCATTTCTTTGCCTGCCCGCGGGGCGCCGAGTTGTGCGGCCCCGAATTCACGCCGGACGGACGCACCCTGTTCGTGGCGGTTCAACATCCGGCGTCCGAGAGCGGCAGCACCTACGACAATCCTTCCACCCGCTGGCCCGATTTCCGCGAGGATACGCCGCCGCGCCCGGCGGTCGTGGCCATTACCCACCGCGATGGCGACTTCATCGGCGATTAGCTTGGCCCCTGACATGACCCATGTCTTTTCGACACCGCAAAGAATCTCGACGGGCAGGAAATGCACGTGAAAACCACATCGAAAGTCGTTTCCGTTCTGCTGACCGGGTTGCTGGCGCCCACGGGCGGAGCGGCCCTGGCGCAGGACAGCGCGGAGCTTGCGCAACAGGAACTCGAAGCCTTTCTCGAAGACTGGAACCGCGAGGACAACGAAGCGCTGCTGGATCACCTGAGTTTCCCCCACGTCACCCATCGCGCAGCACCTTCGACCACTTCGAGACGCAGCAGGTATCGGAGACCAAGGTCAATCTCCTGGTCGATTTCCGTCGTTACGATGAAAATGACGAGGTCTATGCCGACATGCAGGTGTTCTACGTGATGACCTTGCAAGACGGCAAGGTGGGGCATGCAGTATCGCACTGGTGGCCCCCGCCCCGAACAGTCGGAGGCGAGCCAGCTTCAGCGGGCCGAGGAACAGGCCATCGCGGCGCTACACGAATTCTTCGCCGCATTCAACGCCGCCGACAACGAAGCCCTGTTCGTCGTCAACCACGTTCCCCAGGCAATACTGTTCGAGCAGAATTTTCTGTATGGCGATAATCGCGACGCCGCTCCGGTCACCGTCAACTTTGAGCGGCTACGCGACATCGAGGACTGGAGCCGCAGCGAGGCCGAGAACATTGCTCCGGTGCACGTAACGCCCGACAAGGCGGTCATCGAATTCCAGTGCTACAGAACCCCTCTCATCCTTCCTGACGTGATCGATTTCATGTGAGATCGCTGAGCGCTCCTTGCCATCTACGACCTTGCTGATCACGATTTTTCTCTTATGCCAACCAAGTCTGGTTAGAGCGCGCCTGAGACGTTGCGTGGAGCCAGCCTCGCCACCGCCTCCATACACCAGTTCGATATCGGCTATTCGAAACTCCATC
>JAJECW010000010.1 GCA_022821865.1 Pseudomonadales bacterium | reverse complement strand
GCCGGATCAGCCGCCGGATGCGCTGGGCCTTGACGTAATAGGCATCGTAGTAGCCGGCGGACAGGGCATAGGTTCCCACCAGGATGCGGCGCTTGACCTCGTCGCCGAATCCCTCGCTGCGGGTGCGGGTGTAGAGGTCTTCCAGGTCCTTTGGGTTTTCGCAGCGGTAGCCGTAGCGCACGCCGTCATAACGCGAAAGATTGGCGGAAGCTTCCGCCGGCGCCACCACGTAATAGGCGGGCACTGAAAGATGATTGTTGGGCAAATCGATATCGATGAGTTTCGCGCCGGCTTGTTCCAGCTCTCCCAGCGCCGCGCGAACGCCCTGCTCGACACCCGCGCTCAGTCCTTCGGTGAAATGCGGCAATGGGACACCCACCCTGAGGCCCCGCAGGGAAAGGCCAGCTTCGCCGGCATAATCCTCCACGGGCCGGTCAACGCTGGTGGAGTCCCGCGGGTCGAGCCCCGCCATGGCCTGCATCATCAGGGCGGCGTCCGCGGCGGTGCGGGTAAGCGTTCCCGCCTGATCCAGGCTCGACGCAAAGGCGATCATGCCCCAGCGCGACACCCGGCCATAACTCGGCTTGAATCCGGTGATGCCGCAGAAGGAAGCCGGCTGGCGGATCGAGCCGCCGGTATCGGTGCCGGTGGCCATGGGGCAGAGTCCCCCGGCAACCGCCGCCGCCGAACCGCCGGAGGAGCCGCCGGGAACCTTGTCCGGGTCGTGTGGGTTGCAAACCGGGCCAAAGAAACTCGTTTCATTGGACGAACCCATGGCGAATTCATCCATATTGGTCTTGCCCAGCAGCACCGCGCCGGCCTCCCGCAGCCTTTCCACCACGCCGGCGTCATAGGGCGGCAGGAAATGCTGCAACATGCGGGACCCGCAAGTCGTGGCCAGCCCCCTGGTGCAGAAGATGTCCTTGTGGGCCAGGGGAATGCCGAGCAAGGGACGGGTATCGCCTTTGGCCCGGGCGCGGTCCGCCCCGGCGGCCTCGGCCAATGCCGATTCCTCGCTGACCGTGATAAAGGCGTTGAGCCGCGGATTGCGCCGCCGGATTCTGTCGAGGCAGGCGCGGGTCAATTCGACGCTGGAAAACGCGCCGCGAGACAACTCGGCCGCCAGTTCGGTAACGCTCAGATGCAACATCGGAAACCCGCCGGCCGCGCTATTCGATGACTTTGGGAACGAGAAACAGGCCGTCCCGGCTTTCCGGCGCCAGCGCCAGCAGTTCTTCCCGGCGGTCGGTTTCGCTGACTTCGTCGGCGCGCAGGCGCTGCACCGCGTCCAGTGGATGCGCCAGCGGCTCGACCCCTTTGGTGTCCACCGCCCGCATCTGGTCGATCAGGCCGAGAATTTCGCTGATTCTCGCCGCCACCTCACCGGCTTCACCGGGCCTGACCCGCAGCCGGGCGAGAGTGGCGATCTTGTCGATTTCCGGCGTGTCCAATGGCTGTGGAAGAATGGCGTCGCGGCTGCGGTAAGCGGCGATTATACTTAAATTCACAATTGCCTTGGCGATTTGTCGCGGCACAATGGAAGATTTGTGAAAAAGGCTTCATAATCTGCGGAATCTCCAGCCGGGGACCTGTCATCCCGCTCGCGCCGGAGCAGACTGGAATCGTCACATGTTCAAGAAAATCAGAGGATTGTTCTCCAACGATCTGGCTATCGACCTCGGCACCGCCAACACGCTCATCTACACCCGGGACAACGGCATCGTGCTTGACGAGCCTTCGGTGGTGGCGATACGCGACCAGGGCGGCCAGAAATCGGTCACGGCGGTGGGAAAGGAAGCCAAGTTCATGCTTGGCCGTACCCCGGGCAATATCGTGGCCATCCGCCCGCTCAAGGACGGGGTGATCGCCGACTTCCAGGTCACCGAGAAGATGCTGCAGTACTTCATCAACAAGGTGCATGAGAATTTCTTCTTCCCGCCCAGCCCCAGGGTCCTCGTCTGCGTACCCTGCAAGGCGACGCCGGTGGAGCGCCGGGCGATTCGCGAATCGGTGCTTGGCGCCGGGGCGCGCAAGGTGCAGTTGATCGAGGAACCCATGGCGGCGGCCATCGGCGCGGGATTGCCGGTGGAGCAGGCCTGCGGCTCCATGGTGGTGGATGTGGGCGGAGGCACCACGGAAATCGCAATTATCTCCCTCAATGGCGTGGTCTACGCCGAATCGGTGCTCGTGGGCGGAGACCGCTTCGACGATGCCATCGTCGCCCATGTGCGGCGCAACTACAGCAGTCTGATCGGCACCGCGACCGCGGAACGCATCAAGCAGGAAATTGGCTACGCCTACATGACTTCGGAATCGGACATTCGCGAAATCGACGTCCGCGGCCGCAATCTCGCCGAAGGCATTCCCCGCTCATTCACCCTGCGCAGCGACGAAATCCGGGACGCCCTGCAGGAACCGCTTGCGCAGATCGTGTCGGCGGTGCGCAGCGCCCTGGAACAGTCTCCGCCGGAACTCGCCTCGGACATCGCCCAGGCCGGCGTGGTGCTCGCCGGCGGCGGCGCCCTGCTGAAAGGCCTGGATTACCTGATTTCGGAAGAAACCGGCCTGCCGGTGGTGCTCGCCGAAGACCCGCTCACCTGCGTGGTCCGCGGCGGCGGCAAGGCCATGGAAATGATGGACCAGTACGAATCCGACTGGCTGGGAATGGAATAGGACCTTTCCGCGTCATTCCGCGACTTCGCTTCGCTATGCGCGGAATGACGTAATTGCGACACAAACTCCTTGTGATTACAGCAGCCAAGGGATTAGACTTGCACAGATAAGTCTGTTGCAAGCCTCATTGCCTTGAGGCGAGAGGGCTGCCGAGATCGAGACTGCCGCTTTTGCAAGAAACCCCGGGCAGGAATACCGCATCATCCTGTTTATCGTGGTTTCAGTACTGCTGATGATTGCCGACCAGCGCTTCGGCTATATGGAACATGCCCGTCAGGCGCTGGGTGTGGCTGCGGCCCCTTTCCACTGGCTGGCAGACACGCCGGCCCGTATCGGCAGTTCATTCAACGATATTTTCGTCAACCGGGCCGACCTGATCGAGGAAAACGCCAGGCTGCGGGAGGAATTGCTGCTTTCCCGGCAGCGGCTGCTGCTTGCCGAAAGCCTCAGCGTGGAAAACAACCGCCTGTTGGCCCTGCAGAACGCCTCGGCACTGCTGGAGCAGGAAGTGCTGCCGGCGGAAATCATCAATGTTTCCCCGGACCCGTACTCACGCCGCATCCTGATCAACAAGGGCAGCCGCGATGGCGTGTTCGAAGGCCAGGCGGTGCTGGAAGCCAATGGCCTCATGGGCCAGGTCGTGCAGGTCATGCCCTTTGCCAGCTGGGTCCTGCTGATTACCGACGCCAATCATGTCACGCCGGTGGAAGTCAGCCGCAATGGCGAGCGCGCCCTGGCCAGGGGCAGCCAGAGCAGCGGCACCGAGCTTGATCTCGAGTTCGTCATTCCGACCCAGGATATGGAAGTCGGCGATACCCTGATCAGTTCGGGAATGGGCCTGATCTATCCCAAGAACTATCCCGTGGCGGAAATCATCAGCGTATCCCGCAGCCCGGGCCAGCCATACGCCAATATCAAGGCCAGGCCCAAGGCGCAGTTTTCCAGCACCCGCCATGTCATGCTTGTCCTCGACGCGGCCAATCCGGATTACGCGGCGGCGGTGAATGACGCCCCCGGCGTCGAAGAAGAATCCAGTCTGGCGTCGGTCAATTCCGCCAACTGAGTCTCCGCCCATGGCCAGCCCCGCGCTGCTCAACAGTCTCATCGCCCTGACTTTCATCGCAGCGGCCCTGCTGGCGATTGTGCCAGTGCCGGAATGGGCGCTGTACTACCGCCCGGAGTGGGTCGCCCTGGTGCTGGTCTATTGGGTGATCAACCATCCCGAGCGGGTGGGCGTCGGTGTTGCCTGGCTAGTGGGTATCATGGTGGACGCGCTTACCGGCTCGTTGTTCGGCCTGCACGCCCTGGGGCTGGCGCTGGTGGCCTATCTCACCCTGCGGCTGCGGCTGCGGCTGCGGCTCTATACGGTTCTCCAGCAGGCGAGCGTCCTGCTGGTCATCATCGGCCTGCAACTGCTGCTGTTGCAATGGCTGCAAATCCTGTTCGACCTGCCCCGGGGGGCGAGCATGATTTACCTCGCGCCGGCCATGAGCAGCGCCCTGCTCTGGCCACTGGCCTGGCTGCTGCTTGGCGGCCTGTCCCGCTCGCTCGATCTGAACCGATGAGGCAACAGCAAGCCAGACCCGAGCGTGAACCCCGGCCGATGCTGGGCAGGCTGCGGCGTCATTTCGGCCTCATCCTGCTCCTTGCCGTAGTCCTGCTCGCGGCCTATGTCAGCGTGGGCAGGCAATTCATGCCCGCCATCGCCGGCTATTCCAGCTTCTTCGAAAACCAGATCCACGCCATTACCGGTGTGCCGGTGCAAGTGGAATCCCTCAGCGGCGGATTCAGCGGATTCAATCCTGTCATCGAGGTCAACGGACTCTCCATGCAGGTGGCCCCGGGCGCTGGCTCTCCCGAAGCGCCAGGCCGCGCCCTGGAGTTTGATCGCGGCCGGGTTGTGGTGAACATGGCCCGGAGCATCCTGCAGCGCCGCTGGGTGCTGGAAGAGTTTGTGGTGGAGCGTCTGGAACTCGAACTCGCTCAGACCAGCGACGGCGGCTGGCTGCTCGGGGATATCGCCATGCCCGCCGGCGCCGGCATCGACCCGGATACCCTCTACCGCGCCTTTCTCGATGTGGCCCAGCTCGACCTGCGCGAGGTGGTGCTCAATGTGCGCACCCGGACCGGCGAAGAACTGCGCTTCATCGACGGCGCCGCCAGAATCCAGAACCGCAACGGCAATCATTTTCTGCACGTGGATATCTTCCCGGAAGGGCAGGGCAGCCCGCTCGCGCTTTCCCTGGAAGTGCGCGGCGGCAATCTTTCGGTGATCGACGGCAGCCTGCATCTTGCCGTTCCCCAGGCGGATTATTCCTATCTCTTCAGTGGCCAAGAAATGGCCGGCTTCAGTCTGGAAGCCTTCAACGGCGGCGGCGACATCTGGGTGGATTTCAGCGATGGCGAGCCCAGCCGGATTTTCTCCACCATTGCGGCGGGGCAACTGGCCCTGAGCGCCGCCGATGACGAGTTGACTGTGCTGAACTCGCTATCCGGCGCGGTAAAGATTCGCCGGGAAGCGGACACCACCCATTATGCCCTGGCGGATATTGCCTTTGATTACCAGGGTCGGGGCTGGCAGCCCGCAAACCTGTATCTGGCCCATCAGCCGGAGTCCTTCCTGACCCTGCGCGCGGACCGGGCGGACCTTGCCGTGCTGGGAGAGTTGGCGGCATCCCTCGATTTGCTGCCGCAAGCCGTTCGGGATTCACTCGAACAGTTGCGCCCTGTGGGGATGTTGGAAAACATCAGCCTCCATGCGCCTCTGGGGCGGAACGGCGGCGAACTCCGGGTCAGGGCCAATCTGGACCGCGGCGCCATCGCCTCGCTGGGCAATGCACCCGCCATGTCCGGCCTCGACGGCTATCTGGAAGTGACCGCCGACCTTGACGCCCGCCGCGCCTTCGGCCTGATTGAAATCGACGCCACCGACTTCACGATCAATATCCCCAGCGTGTACAACGATACCTGGGCTTACGACGAAATGAACGGCCGGGTGGACTTCGAGCTGGATTACAGCCAGGGCACGGCGCTGCGAATCGGCAGCAGCGTGCTTGCGGGAAACGCCAGCGGGGTGGGAAGCCGGGTGCGCTTCCACTCCCGGCTCGACCAGCCCGGGGGAGGAGAACGCGAAAGCGAACTCGACCTGCTGGTGGGGGTGCTGCAGATGGACGCCGCCGCCAGCGCGCCCTTTCTGCCCGACGGGCCATCGATCCGCGACGGTCTGCGCAGCGGCATGGAATTTCTCGAAGACGCCATCGCCGGAGGCAGCCTGCACAACAGTGGCGGGATATTCCGGGGCATTACCACCCAGGGATCGGACCGGCTCAGGAAGACTTTCCAGAGCTTCTTTCAATGGCGGGACGGGGTGTTGCGGTTCGATCCGCAATGGCCGGAACTGCACGGTCGCCGCACCCTGGTGCATAGCAATGACAGCCAAATCGACATCTTTATGGAAGGGGGCGGCAGCCGCGGGCTGGAAGCTCCGGTGATTCGCGGCGAATTGCGCACCGACGAATCGGGGGTCAGCCTGCTTGCCGTATCCGGCGAAGGAAGCGCCACAGCGGCCGACGGCCTCGCCTGGCTGCAAGCCACTCCTGCGGCGCCCAGTCTGCGCGGCGCGCTTGCCGGCTGGCGCGCAAGCGGCGAGATGCAAGGCGGCTTTGATGTGCGGATGCCGCTTGGCGATATCGAAGCGGAAACCGATATCCGGCTCTCCCTCGATTTGAGCGATGGCGAGCTGTGGGTGTCCCAGTACGAACTGGATCTCGCCGGAGTCAATGGCGAACTCGTTTTCGATACCCGCACCGGCATCGAAAAGGGTGGGTTCACGGCGGAGATGTTCGGCGGCGAGGCGGGCATCGAGCTTTCCAGCCGGGGCGAAGCAGGAGAAATCGAGCGGATCGCTGTCGTTGCCCGGGGCAGGGCGGAGCGGCGCGACCTGCTGCAATGGTCGCGCCAGAGCGGGCTGATCAAGGGCCTGCTGGAAAACGCCCGGGGTTCGTTTCTGTATGCCGCCGAACTCTATCTCGACCAGGGCCGGCAAGGCGCCACTTCCCTGCGGCTGGCCTCCGACCTGGCGGGCCTGTTTCTCGACTTGCCCGAGCCTTTCGCAAAACAGGCCGGCGAGCCGCTGGCCCTGTCCCTGCAAATCGATCAGTTCGGCGGCGAGCGGCGCATGGTTGGCGCAGTCGGCGGCGAATTGCGCTTTGACCTGAGTCTTGTGGAGACGGGAATCCGCCAGGGACGGCTGCGTCTGGGCAATGCCGGAGTTCGCCGGGTGGAGGCGGAAGCAAGCAGCGGCCTGATGGTTACCGGAAGCCTTGAGCGTTTCGCGCTGGATGACTGGACCGGATTGTTCGCCGATATCACGGCGGCTTCGCCGGGGTCGGGCGATTTCCATGGGGACTTCGCCTGGCTGGAGCTTGAGGTTGGCGAAATGGATGTTTATGGTCAGCAGCTCGAAGCCGTGGCTTTGCGGATGGACCCGATTCCCGGCGGTTTCCGTGTGATGTTGTCCGGCGACGCGGTGCGGGGCGGCGTGGAGATCCCCTTGGCCGCCGATGATTACCTAAGGGCGCATTTCGACTATCTGCGTTTCAAGGGCGAAGACGCGACCCTGGCCGACGCGGAAACCCCCGAGTCTCCCGAACCGGCGCCCCAGACCCCTGAGCCCCGGGTCGATCTGCTAGCCCGGGTGGACCCGAGGCGTCTGCCGCGAATGCAGTTCAGCGCCGGCGAGATACACATCGGCGAAACTCCCTGGGGAGGCTGGAACTTCACCCTGGAGCCGGATGCCACAGGCGCCGAATTCACCGATCTCAGCTTTGATTTCCGCGGCCTGCGCACCGCCCCCGCGCCGGAGGCCAACGAAGCCGAAGATCCGGCGCAAACTCCCGGCCCGAGGCTGCGCTGGCGCTACGATGGGAAGGATCACGCCACGGAACTCTCCGCCGGGTTGATCGCCGACGATATTGCCGCGGTATTGCTGGACAGCGGCTTTGCCGCGAGCCTGGAAAGCGAAAGCGCCCGATTTGCCACCGACCTGCAATGGCCCGGCTCGCCAGCCTTTCTTCGCGCCCCCGGATTGAGCGGCAGTATCGAAATGCGGCTGGAAAACGGCCGCTTTCTGGAAACCACTGCTGGCGGCGGTACGCTCAAACTGATCAGCATCATCAATTTCGACGCCATCATGCGTCGCCTGCGGCTGAGCGATGACTTGCTGCGGCGGGGGCTGGCCTTTGACGAGATCACCGGCCGCCTCAATATGGAAAACGGCCTGGCGCAAATCGAGAATGAACTGGTGATCTCGGGCCCATCGAGTCTGTACCGGATTACCGGCGCGGTGAATCTGCGGGATGAGACCATCGCCGGAGAGATGTACGTCATACTGCCGGTCAGCGACAATATTCCCTGGATCGGTCTCATCACCGGCAATCTGCCCCTGGCGGTGGGCGCCTATCTGCTCGACCGGATTTTCGGCGACCAGGTGGACAGCCTCACCAGCGCCGTCTATACCCTGGAAGGCCCCTGGGAGGGGCTGGAGCCGGAATTCAAGCAGGCCTTCGGCACGCCTGGCGACGATTGACCAGGGACTTGAGGCCTGCCATCAGATGACTCGCAAACTCGCCGTGGTGCAGATGGTCAGCGGGCCGGATGTGGAGCGGAATCTCGCTGATGCCGCCGAGCTGATTGCCGAAGCCGCAGCCGGCGGCGCGGATTTCGTGCTGCTGCCGGAAGTTTTCGCCGCCCTGGAAGGCGAACCCATGCGCAATCACGGCGAATGTCAGGGAGCGCCGGGAAGCCCCATCCAGCAGTTTCTGGCGGCCCAGGCCCGGTGCCATGGCCTGATTCTGGTGGGTGGGACCGCACCCATATCGTCACGCCCCGGCAGAAGCGAGGGGGACGCCGACTATCGGATTGCGGACGGTCGCGTGCGGGCGGCAAGCCTGGCCTATGACGCCGGCGGTGAACTCATCGCCCGCTATGACAAGATTCATCTGTTCGACGTCATGGTGGAAGACCGGCAGGCGCAGTATGCTGAATCGCTAAGCTATGAGGCTGGCTCGGACGTGGTGTGCGTCGAGTGCGATCTCGGCTGGCTCGGGCTTTCGGTATGCTATGACCTGCGCTTTCCCGAACTCTATCGGCGACTGTTTCGCCGCGGCGCCGAGATCATCACGGTTCCCGCAGCCTTCACCGCGGTAACCGGCGCCGCGCACTGGGAAAGTCTGCTGCGCGCCCGGGCCATCGAGAACCAGTGCTATATCGTGGCGGCAGCCCAGGGCGGCCGGCATGGCCCGGGCCGGGAGACCTGGGGCCATTCCATGATTATCGACCCCTGGGGCGAGATTCTCGCCGAGCTTGGCAAGGGTCCCGGCGTGGCCCTGGCGGAGATGGACCTGCGCCGCCTGCGCGAAATTCGTCGCAGAATGCCGTTGCAAGATCATATCCGGCTCGCCTGAGCCAGGGCGGTCCCGTGACAAAGCCGGTTGCTTACAATGAGGAGGAGGTGATCGCCGGTGCGCTGGAGCAATTCTGGCGCGAAGGTTACGAGGCGAGTTCCGTCAGCAAGCTGCTCGCCTGCTGCGGCATCAACCGGAGCACGCTGTACAACACATTCACCGACAAGAACACTTTTTTCAAGATCGTCATCCGGCATTATGACCAGATGCTCGACGAACAGATCGGCGCGTCGTTGAAAAATCCCGAACTCGGAACCTGGCAGTCCATCAACGAATTCTTCAACCAGACCGTGATCAACGCACCGGCCAGACAGCGCAACCTCGGCTGTCTGCTGGTCAATTCGCTTTGTTCCAGTGTCAACTACGATGACGAAATCAAGCGCCTGCTGCGCGCTTCCCTGAACCGCATGCGCAAGGCGCTGATCGAGCGGCTGCGCGAGGCGAGGACCAGGGGCAAGCTGAGGAAGGGCGTTGACGAATATCTCGCAGCCGACGTTCTGATCAATACCCTGCACGGCATCCGCGTCAATTCCCGCAACGGCAAAAGCGCCCGGCAACTGAAAAACCTCGCCAGACACGCCATTCGCTCATTGAGAAAATAGCCGGTTTCCTACGGCGCAGACTCCTGGTTGAGGCTGCCTCCAAAAATGGCGCGCCCGCGATTGTAGCCCTCGGGCATCGGCAGCACGTTGTTGGCCTCCGCCCAGACCTCATAGTCCGCCAGCATTTCTTCGAACAGCCGCGGCCGCGCGTCTTTCAGGTCGTGCACCTCGCCCGGGTCCGTCTTGATATCGTACATGCGCCAGTCGGTCTCGTTCCGTTCGAACCGGTTGATC
The DNA here is from genome assembly GCA_022821865.1 of Pseudomonadales bacterium. Lineage (GTDB taxonomy): Bacteria > Pseudomonadota > Gammaproteobacteria > Pseudomonadales > Pseudohongiellaceae > UBA9145. Next base: position 12,150 of record JAJECW010000010.1, on the reverse strand, counting down.
ACGATCTTGTAGTCGCCCTTGAACAGGACGCTGCTGCCGCCCAGTTCGTAGCCGATGGGCTCGGAGGGGGGATGGATCCGGTCCGCGCTTCCACCCAGATAACCAGCCAGGCTCAAACCGACAATGGGCTCGACCGAGTCACCGTTCCAGCTTCCTCGATGATCTTCGATGCCGACCAGATCGAGAACAGTGGGCGCCAGGTCGGTCACAAACGTGAATTCATCGGTCAATTCGCCGCGCCGCGTTACGCCCGGACCCGAAATCACCAGGGGCACGCGCAGACCGCCTTCGTTCGCATGAAATTTGAAGTAAATCAACGGCGAATTGGCGATCGTGGCATTGTTCGGACCGATCGCCATCCAGGAGCCTCTCTCCCCCATGGTTTCGTAGTCCGTGTGATATCCCTCCTGCTCCAGCCATGCGTTGAGCGGGGAATTTCCATTGGAATCCACCAGGCCTGTGCTCGCCCCTCCGTTGTCCGAGGTGAATATGAAAATCGTGTTGTCGTACTCATCGATACTTTCCAGATACGACATCAGGCGCCCGATGTGCGCGTCCATCGCGTCCACCATGCCGGCATAGACTTCCATGCGGCGGGCGTCATAACGTTTTTGCTCGTCCGTCAATCTGTTCCAGTCCCGGGTGCCGGGAGTAACCGCCATATCGGAGCCGGCGGGAATCACCCCGGCGGCAATGGCGGCCCGCCGCCGCTTTTCCCGCAGCACGGTCCAGCCCTCATCGTAGACGCCGGCATACTTGTCTGAATATTCCCTTGGCGCCTGAATGGGAAAATGCACGGCCTGGAAAGGGATGTAGGCGAAAAACGGCCGGTCGCCGCTCTCGTTCGAGGCGATAAATTCGATCGTCTTGTCGATGAAGTATTCCGAAGAATAGAAGTCGTCGGGCAAAGTATGGGGCGCCCCGTCCGCATACCAGTTGGCCTGGTCGTAGATGGGAAGATAAGTGCGTTGCTCCCAGTTGTCCGCGCCGGTGTCGGCCATGGCGATGGTGCGGTCGAATCCCCGCGCCGAAGGCAACAGGGAAGGCGTATGTCCCAGATGCCATTTGCCGGTCATGTAAGTGTGGTAGCCGTTCGCCCGCAGAAGACTGGCCAGGGTTACGACCTTTTCGCTGAGGACGCCTTGATAGTGGTCGTAAGCCATTTGCTCCGGCGGAATGGATTCAGGGATGTTGGGCACGCCGTTTCGGTGACTGTCCACTCCGGTCAACAGCATGGCGCGGGCCGGGGCGCAATTGGCCGCGGTATGGTAGTTGGTGAACGACAAGCCTTCCGCGGCGAGTCGCGCTAGATTCGGCGTATCGATTTCGCCGCCGAAGGGCGAGATATCGGTATAGCCGAGATCGTCCGCGAGAATCAGGACGACATTGGGGCGCTCGGGCGGCTGCGCGCCGGCGGGAGTTACTGCGCAAAGACATGTGAACAGAGTGGGACCAAGTCGGGATAGCAATCGGAATTTCATGAATTTTCCTCAATAAACAATGAGCTCATTCCACGTTATCGATCAGTTGATGGTTCGGGTTTGGCTACAAATATCCGCGATAAGCGGCCTCTTCACCCAAAACACTCGAACAGACATCTTCCCGACTGGTCGACGGAGGGCCAACCGCCTCGCACCGGATCACCCTGAAGATCAGTTCATTTTCCGATACTTGATCCACTTTATGCAACGCAATATAGCGAAATCCAGCGTATCCCCGCGCGGGAACCAACAAGGAAAATCCCTATAAAAGATTGTTCCATATGGTATTTATGGCAGTTTGCGGCGGGTTGTGCGGAGGCGGGTTTGGTGCCCAGGAGAGGACTCGAACCTCCACGACCTTTCGATCACTAGCACCTGAAGCTAGCGTGTCTACCAATTTCACCACCTGGGCACTGCGGTGCGGAATGCGACGCCGGAGATCGCTGGCACGGGGACGCCACTCTAACGATCAGGCCGATTCCTGTCAATTGTCGTGGACTTGGTATTCTCTGAAAAACTCCATCCGTGGAGTTTTCATTATCGAAAAACAAAAGCGTGGTTTTGTTTTTCTCCCGAATTCAATGGCTTACGCCATCGAATTCGGCGGCACTTCCATGTGCCGCAGGGAAGCTCTGACTTAATCAGAGCTTCCCTTGTGCATCTCGCCGCCCACGCCATCCCGCAATCAGTTCTTTCCGCGACTGAGCATCGAGTGGCGAATTGGGGATGGGTGTATAATTCGCCCGCCCCATGAATTCTTTCTCCTTCCCGCGCCGTTCCGACTCCGGTCGAAACCCCAAGGTAACCGATGGACGCTGCCGCCAAAGCGCTTGATGAACTGCGCCCGGATCTCAGGGCCGCGGTACTCGGCCACGGGCTGCCGCTGGTCTGGCCCGAGGCGGCCCGACGCGAGGCGCGGCGGCTGGGCAGGCGGGTGAAACCCGGTGACATCCGGCAGCGGCTCGATCTGCGCGGATTGCCTATGGTCACCATCGATGGGGAAGACGCCAGGGACTTTGACGATGCGGTCCTTGCGCGCCGTGAAGCAGCGGGAGAATGGACCCTGTTTGTGGCGATCGCCGATGTGTCCCATTATGTTTCCCCGGGCGGCGCGCTTGATCTTGAGGCGCGGGAACGCGGCACTTCGGCGTATTTTCCCGATTACGTCATTCCCATGTTGCCGGAAGAATTGTCCAATGAGTTGTGTTCGCTGAAACCCCGGGTGGACCGTCTTGCCCTCGTCTGCGAAATGCGCATGGACGCCGCCGGCGCAATGCGCGATTACCGTTTCCACGAGGCCGTGATTCATTCCCACGCCCGCCTCACCTATACCGAAGTCGCCGAACTCGTATCGCCGCGGGAGACTGCCGCTGAAGGCAAGAGCCAGTCCGGGGGCGCCTCGCGCCTCGCGCCACTTGCAGGGTATCTTGCTGATCTGCATGAGTTGTTCAAGCTCCTGCGCCGGCGGCGTGGCGATTCAGGCTCCATCGAATTCGAAACCGTCGAAACCCGTATTGTCCTGGACAAACGGGCCGAAGTGCGGGAAATCGTCCCGGTTGCCCGCAATGACGCCCATCGCCTGATTGAGGAATGCATGCTTTGCGCCAATGTGGCGGCGGCGCGGATGTTGCGGGAATCCGGGCTGCCGGTGCTGTTTCGGGTTCACCAGGGGCCGGACCCGGAGAAGCTCGCCGACTTGCGGGAATATCTGCGCGGCCTTGGCCTGAACCTCGGGGGCGGGTCCGAACCGCGTCCCGCCGATTACCAGCGCTTGCTGCGGCAATGCGGCGAACGCCCGGACCGGGACCTGTTGCAGGGCCTGTTGATCCGATCCCTGTCCCAGGCCAGATACCAGCCGGAGAACATCGGTCATTTTGGTCTTGGTTTCCCGCGCTACACTCATTTCACCTCGCCGATCCGCCGTTATCCGGACCTGCTTGTGCATCGCGCCATTCGTTATCTCATTCGCCGTCGGGGCCATCCCGCGGCCCGTGCAACGGCGGAAGCCGGCAAGCTTGCCAGGGGGAAGGCTTATCCCTACAACGCACTTGCCATGGAAGAACTGGGCGAAAGCTGCTCTGCCGCCGAGCGCCGCGCCGACGCCGCGGGTTACCTGTCGGTCAACTGGCTCAAATGCGAATACCTGCGCCAGCATATCGGCGATGATTTCGACGGCGTCATCAGCGCCGTGACCGGCTTCGGGCTTTTCGTGCAAATCATGGGTTTCCACATCGACGGCCTGGTCCATATCAGCATGCTCGGCGATGACTATTATCACCACGATCCGGTGCAGCATTTTCTTGAAGGCGAAAACAGGGGGGCGGTTTTCCGGCTTGGCGATCCGTTGCGGGTACAGGTCATCAGCGTGGTCCCGGAAGAGCAGAAAATCGAATTGCGGCTGTCCGGCGCCGCTGAGCCGCCCGCTGCCGAAGATTCCGCCGCGCCCCGGCGCCGCAAAAACAGGCGCGGCAATGGGCGCGGGGGAGTTCGCGGCCGCAGCGGGCGTGGAGCCGCCACAGGCCGGGGACGACGACGCTGAAATGTAACGAACTCATGGGACAGCACACTAGCCAGGTGTTCGGACTCCATGCGGTGGGAGAAGTCCTCCGGCGCAATCCGTCCCGGGTGCGGGAACTGCTCATGCAGGCCCGCCGCAAGGACCGCCGCCTCAATTCCCTGCGTGAGGAAGCAAGGCGTCTCGGCATTTCCTGCAAGGAAGTCGGCCGGAGCGAACTCGACCGGTTGGCAAACGCCGCGCATCAAGGGGTAGTCGCCGTGCTTGCAGGGACAGCGGCGGCGATTTCCCTTGACGAACGCGGGCTGCTTGCCCTGCTCGCGGCAAAAAGTGGGGATGCCCTGCTGCTGATTCTTGATTCGGTTACCGACCCGCGCAATCTCGGCGCCTGCATGCGCAGCGCGGCAGCCGCGGGCGCCGACGCCGTTGTCATACCCGCCAATGCCTCCGCCCGGCTCAATGCCACGGTGCGCAAGGTGGCCAGCGGCGCCGCCGAAACCCTGCCGCTGATGGCCGCAAGCAATCTCGCCCGCTGTATTGATCAACTCAAGCAAGCCGGTATCTGGATCGCAGGCGCCGACGACAGCGCGCCTGACAGCCTGTTCGAGAAGGATCTGAGCGGCCCCATCGCTCTCGTGCTCGGCGCGGAAGACAAGGGCATCCGCCGCCTGGTGAAGGAAAAATGCGATTATCTCGTGGCCATCCCCACGGCGGACGCCATGGCCAGCCTCAATGTTTCCGTTGCCGCCGGTATCTGCCTGTTCGAAGTGGTCCGCCAGCGCCGCGGCCGATAACCTCCCCCTCCCGACATTCCGTGCGGAGTCGCAGAATCTCATTGCGTGGCCACTGAAAGAGATTCTGCGACTACGCTTCGCTCCGCGCAGTAATGACGGGATCGCGTTTGCAATAACCCGGCGCTTTCTCTAGAATCGACCCTCTTTGCGCGGAGCGGGGCTTCGCGCCACAGACCAACTCCTTGCCTTACCGCGGCGGCGCCCGTCAGACGGAAGGCGTAAACCGAGAGGAGTCTCAATGAGACACTACGAAGTCGTATTCCTCGTGCATCCGGACCAGTCGGCCCAGGTGCCCGGCATGGTGGAACGCTACGCCCAGCTCATCACCGACAGCGGCGGCGCGGTGCATCGCACCGAGGACTGGGGGCGCCGCCAACTGGCCTATCCCATCAACAAGATTCACAAGGCCCACTACATCCTGATGAATATCGAGTGCGGCCAGGAAGCGCTGGACGAACTCGGCACCCTGTTCCGCTATAACGATGCGGTCATTCGCGATCTGTTCATCAAGCGGCGCGAAGCGGTCACCGGGGAATCGCTGATCCTCAAGGGCGAACGCGAGTCCCGCGAGCGCAAGGCCAGGGCCGAACAGCGGCGCAAGCAGCGCGATCAGGAAGTTGCCGCACGGCAGGAAAAGGAAGCGGAAAAGGCCGCCGGGGATGCCGCTGAAGAAAAACCGGAGGCCGGGCGGGAATCCGAAGCGCAGCCAGCCGACTCCGGCGAGGCGGAACAAGAAGCGGCGCGAGCTGAACCGGACACCGCTGCTCCTGAAGCGGAAGCGAAGCCGGAAGAAGCCGAAACCGCATCCGAATGATTGCACCGGGTAAACAGTCCAACGAGCAGGTAACAGCACCATGAGTCGATATTTCCGGCGGCGCAAGTTTTGCAAATTCACCGCCGAAGGCACGAAGGAGATAGATTACAAGGACCTGGAAACCTTGAAAGCCTATATCTCCGAAACCGGGAAAATCATTCCCAGCCGCATAACCGGCACCAAGGCGCGGTATCAGCGCCAGTTGGCGACAGCGGTCAAGCGGGCGCGGTTCCTGGCGCTGATTCCCTATACGGACAGCCACCAGGTCTGACCGGCCATGCTGCGCTCCCTTGCCGAATATGTGATGGCGGGACGCAGGCAGGCGGCGACGGCCATCGTGCTGCTGGGACTGCCCCCGGTTGTGAACTTGCTGGCGCCGATGCTGGTGGCCATGGTCATCCTGCGAATGGGCGCCCAGGCGGGTTCGTTCCTGCTGCTCTGGGCGCTGCTGCCCGCTGGCTTCTGGCTGTTGCAGGGCAATGCGATGCCCTTGCTCATGCTGGCGGGCGTGTTTGCGCTGGCCGCGGTGCTGCGCTCCACGGATTCCTGGCAGGGCGTGGCGCTGCTATCGATCGCAGTCGGCGCCATGTTCGAGATTTTTCTGCGGGCCCAGCCGGCAGTGCTCGATCTCGCCTTCGAGCAATTCGGCCTGTACGCCGCGGCGAACAATCTCGAAGGCATCTCGCTGGAAGCGCTGCGGGAGTTGATGACGACCCTGTCGGCCGTATGCTACATGGCCCTGTCGGTGGTGCTGCTGATGCTGGGCCGCTCGATGCAGGCGATGCTGGTAAACCCGGGTGGTTTTCAGCGGGAGTTTCACGCATTTCGCCTGAGTCAGCCGGCGGCGCTGGCGCTGGTGGCGCCGATCTTGCTGCTGAGCGTGGTGGACTCGCTGCCGGATGCGTGGATTTTGTACCCGGCCTGGCCATTGGCGCTGGCGGGTCTGGCCTTGGCCCATTCGCTGGTGGCCTGGAAGAAGGCATCGGCCCTGTGGCTGGTGGCGATGTACATGTTGCTGATTTTCCCCACCATGATGTATTTGCTGGTGTTGGCGGCGATCATCGACAGTTGGTATGACTTTCGCGCGCGCTTGCGGAAAAATGCCTGAGCGGGCCGGATGGAGGAATTTGCAATGAACGTTATCCTGCTGGAAAAAATCGCCAAACTCGGCGATATCGGCGAAGCCGTCAATGTTCGTTCCGGATTTGCCAGGAATTTCCTGTTTCCCAAGGGCAAGGCGGTGCCGGCAACCAGACGGAATATCGAGGAATTCGAGCAGCGCCGCACGGAACTGCTCGCAGCCCACAACGAGAAGATCGCCCACGCCCGGGGCCGGGCGGAAAAACTGGTTGATCTGGCGATTTCCCTCGAAGTCAACGCCAGCGACGAAGGCCGCCTGTTCGGCTCGGTAAGCTCCCGGGAAGTCGCCGATGCCGTGAACGAGAAAGCCGGCAGCGATCTGGCCAGGTCAGAGATCATTCTGCCCGGCGGCTCGATTCGACAATGCGGCGACTACGAGGTAACCATCGACCTCGGTTTTGAAGTCACGGCCGCTGTCGCGCTGGTGGTAGTCAACCGCAATGCGCCTGCCGAAGCTGCGGAAGCCCAAACCGGGACCGCTACTGAAGACGCAGCCTCCGATGAGGCCCCCGCGGACGATGCGCCCGCCAGCGAAGACGGGGAAACCGCCAGACCGGAAAGCAGCACCATGCCAAGGGCAGCCATCATCAGTTCAAACATGGAACAAGAAAAGGCGGGGTGACTGTGCCACACCCCAAAAAGCAGTTGCCAACAGGCACTTTGAAGAACATATTCAAGCAAGCGGGAATTGATCGCGAGGTGTGACGAGATGCGATACCCGGTGGTCATTCACAAAGATTCCGGTAGCGATTACGGAGTAACGGTTCCTGATTTGCCGGGCTGTTTTTCCGCCGGAGAGACGGTGGACGAAGCCTTGTCAATGGCGAAGGACGCTATCGAAACCCATGTCGAGGGCTTGTTGCTTGAAGGCGATTCGCTTCCGGAAGCGCTCGCTCTGGAGGATCACCTGGAAAATCCCGATCTCGCCGATGCGGCGTACTGGGCATTGGTGGAGGTGGATTTGACAAAGCTTTCCGGCAAGACCCGTCGCATCAATGTGACCGTTCCCGACTTGTTGTTGAGGCAGATTGACGCTTACGTGCAGTCGCACAACGTTACGCGCTCTGCTCTGATGGTGCAGGGGGCATTGGCGGAAATTGGCAGAACCGGAGACAGCTCCCGTGAAACTGCGTGATTGACGATGGCGCGGGCTCCTGTCGGGTAATTCTACATGGCCACAGCAGCACAGGCATTTTCGGGAATGAAGGGAGACGGCGGTCCCCCGCAACTCAGCGTTCCGCCCCATTCCCGGGATGCGGAACAGGCGGTGCTCGGCGGCCTCATGGGCTACGACGACGCCTGGTTCGAAGCTTCCGACGTGCTGGGTTTTCAAGACTTCTACCACCCGGAACACCGGGAAATCTACCGGGTCATGGAAGAGCAGTCCGGCGCGGGCAAACCCATCGATGTGGTGGCGCTGATCGACGCGCTCACCGCCAATGGCAAGCTGGAAAGCGCGGGGGGCGTGGACTACCTCAGCGACCTCTCCGAAAACAATCGCGGCACGGCCAACCTGCGCCACTACGCCGAGATCGTCAGGGACCGGGCCGTTCTGCGCCAACTGATCAGCGCCGGCAAGAAGATCGTCGACAACAGCTACAATACCGAAGGCGCGCCGGTGGAGGAAATTCTCGACCGCGCCGAACAGCAGATCTTCGGCATCGCCGACGACCGGCCCAGGGACAAGGGGCCCGAAGCGCTGAACCCCCTGCTGGAAGGGGCGGTGGAGCGGATTGAGCAGCTCGCCAGATCCGGCGGTGAATACACCGGCCTGCCAAGTGGCTTTCTCGATCTGGACAAGAACACTTCCGGCTGGCAGAAATCCGATCTGATCGTCGTTGCCGGTCGCCCGTCCATGGGCAAGACCGCATTCGCCATGAATGCCGTGGAGCATGCGATCCTGCGGCAGGATCAGCCCGTGCTCGTGTTCAGCCTCGAAATGCCGGCCCAGAGTCTGGCGTTCCGCATGATTTCCTCGGTGGGGCGCATCAACCACAAGAGTATCCGGGACGGCAGGATTTCCGCCGGGGACCGCTCGAAAATCAAAAAAGCCATGTCGCGGCTCAAGAATCGGCCGCTTTACATCGATGACAGCGCCGGCCTGTCGCCCAACGACATGCGCGCCCGGGCCCGCCGCCTGTGCCAGCAGCACAAGGGCGGACTCGGGCTGATCGTGGTGGATTATCTCCAACTCATGCGTCTGAAAGGCACGGTGGAAAACCGGGTGGCTGAAATCTCCGAGATTTCCCGTTCCATGAAACTGATGGCGCGGGAATTTGAATGCCCGGTGATTGCGCTGTCCCAGCTCAATCGCGGCCTTGAGCAGCGCCCGAACAAGCGGCCCGTGATGTCGGACCTGCGGGAATCCGGCGCCATCGAGCAGGACGCCGACCTGATTCTGTTCCTCTACCGGGAGGAGGTCTACAAGGGGGAGGACACCAGGGAAGAGGATCGGGGCGTCGCAGAGGTCATTATCGGCAAGCACCGCAACGGAGAAATCGGCACGGTGTATCTGAGTTTCCAAAACCAGTTCACCCGCTTCGAGAACCGCGCCAGGCAGGAATATGCCGCCGACTACACGCCCAATCCCTGAGACGAAGCCATCGGAATCCCGGCTGCGAGCCTGGGCCACGGTCGATCTCGGAGCCCTCAGGCACAATCTCCGGCGCGTGCGCGAACGCTGCCCCGCGACCGGCATCATCGCCGTGGTCAAGGCCGATGCCTATGGCCACGGTCTGGCCGAATGCGCTGGAGCCTTGCGCGATGCGGACGCCGGCATCCGCGGTTTCGCCGTGGCCACCATGGAGGAGGCCCGCCGTTTGCGGGAAGTCGAAGGCGAATTGCCGATCCAGTGTCTCGCCGGCTTCGGCAACGGGGAAGAACTGGAGGACTGCGCCAGATACGGCCTTGAGCCGGTATTGCACGAGCCGGGTCAGTTGCGCCTGCTGCGGAATTTTTTCCTGCCTGACGGCGGCCGCCTGTCGCTGTGGCTGAAACACAACAGCGGCATGAACCGCCTGGGGCTGGACGCGGACGCCATTCTGGCGGCGGCGCGGGAGCTCGCGAAGCGCAAGGATCTGAAGCTGCGGCTCATGTCCCATCTCGCCTGGGCCGACGAACTCGACGACGCAGGCTCGGCGGCTTTCACCCGGCGGCAACTGCTGGCTTTTGATCGCTTGCGGCGCAAACTCGGCGCCGTGCTCGGCGCGCCTCCCGAATGCAGCATGTCCTCATCCGCCGGAATTCTGTGCCTGGCGGATGCCCATTACGATATTGTGCGCCCCGGCATCATGCTGTACGGCAGCTCGTCCGTTGCCGGCCGCAGTGCGCAAGAACTCGGCTTGCTGCCGGTAATGACCCTACGCGCCCGCCTGCTCGCTGTGCGCGAAGTCAAGGCCGGGGAGGCTGTGGGATATGGCGCAAGCTGGCGCTTCCCCCGGGACACCCGAATGGGGGTCGTATCCATTGGCTATGCCGATGGCTACCCGCGCTCGGCCGCCAATGGCACGCCGGTGCTGGTGGCGAGCGGCGGCGGGTTTGTGCGCTGCAGACTGGCGGGCCGCGTTTCCATGGACATGGTTACCGTGGATCTGGGCGAACTCGACGATGTCGTTCCCGGCGGCGAAGTGATTCTCTGGGGCGATGGCCTGGACGCCGACGAAGTGGCCGCCCGGGCCGGCACCATCGCCTATGAACTGTTTACCCGGGTCACTGCCCGGGTAGAGAAGCGCTACCGCTGACGGAAACCTCGTGACCAAAGCCAGAACCGCCTTCGTCTGCAGTGATTGCGGCGCTGACTACGCCAAGTGGCAGGGCCAGTGCGGCGCCTGCAATGCCTGGAATACCCTGGTGCAATTCAATCCCGGTTCGGGGGAGGGCGCCCGCGCAGCCCGGCGCCAGGGTTATGCCGGCGTCCGGAGCGAAGTGGCCCAGCTTGCTGAAATCGATCTCGCTGAATTGCCCCGCCTTGCCAGCGGTATCGGCGAACTCGACCGGGTGCTTGGCGGCGGCCTCGTGCCGGGTTCGGTGGTGCTGATCGGCGGCAATCCCGGCGCCGGCAAGAGCACCCTGCTGCTGCAAGTCATGTGCCTGCTCGCCGGGGAAGGCCGCGAGGCGCTGTACGTGACGGGTGAAGAATCCCCGCAACAGGTGGGTATGCGGGCGCGCCGGCTGCAATTGCCCCGGGAGACTCTCAAGCTGCTCGCGGAAACCGGCGTCGAGCAGGTGCTGAAGGCGGCCGCCCGGCACAGGCCGGAATTGCTGGTGGTGGATTCGATTCAGGTCATGCACAGCGCGGAACTGCCGTCGGCGCCGGGCAGCGTCAGCCAGGTGCGCGAATGCGCCGCCTGTCTCATCCAGTACGCCAAGCAGAGCGGCGCCGTGCTTTTTCTGGTGGGCCACGTAACCAAGGAAGGCAATCTCGCCGGCCCCAAGGTGCTTGAGCACATGATCGACTGCTTTGTCATGCTCGAAGGCGGAACCGAGTCACGCTACCGCATCCTGCGCGCCCACAAGAACCGCTTCGGCGCCGTCAACGAACTCGGCGTGTTCGCCATGACCGAAACCGGCCTCAAGGAAGTGCGCAATCCTTCGGCGATCTTTCTGGCCCGGTCGGAAGAAGAAGCGCCGGGCTCGCTGGTGGTGGCCCTGTGGGAGGGCACTAGGCCCCTGCTCGTGGAAATCCAGGCCCTGGTGGACGCCAGCGCCCTGGGCAATCCGCGCCGGGTGGCGGTGGGTCTGGAACAGAACCGGCTCGCCATGCTGCTCGCGGTGCTGCACCGCCACGGCGGTCTGTTCATGGCCGACCAGGACGTTTTCGTCAATGTGGTTGGCGGCGTCAAGGTGAGCGAAACCAGCGCCGACCTCGCCCTGTTGCTCGCCATCGTATCCAGCTTCCGCAACCGGCCGCTGCCAAAGGACCTGCTGGTATTCGGCGAAGTGGGGCTCGCCGGCGAAATCCGCCCGGTTCCCGGCGGCCAGGAACGCCTGCGGGAAGCCGCCAAACACGGCTTCCGCCACGCCATCGCCCCCGCCGCCAACAAGCCGCGTAAACCCATCGCGGGTCTACAGGTTTACCCCGTAACCAACGTATCGCAAGCCCTCAAAGCCGCGGAAAATCTCAATGAGGATTGAATTTGTTCCCGTTGGACCACTTGGGGCATTGCGGCCCTGAATACTTATGATATCCTTGGCTGCATGTATATCCGGGAGAAGATCATGCGGATTTCGAAATGGGGCAATAGTCTGGCGGTACGGCTTCCCAAGTCGCTGGTGGAGAATCTCGGCCTGAAGTCGGGCGATGAACTGGAGATCGTGTCGGCGCGGTCTACCCGGATTACCGTGGCGCGGGATAAACGCAGGGAGCGGGCGGTGGAGCGGATGCGCGAACGCGCCCTCGATCTACCC
>JAJECW010000141.1 GCA_022821865.1 Pseudomonadales bacterium | reverse complement strand
GTCAGAGCTTCCCTGCGGCACATGGAAGTGCCGCCGAATTCGATGGCGTAAGCCATTGAATTCGGGAGCAAAACAAAACCACGCTTTTGTTTTGCGATAATGAAAAACTCCACGGATGGAGTTTTTCAGAGAATACCTAGGGCTCCCGCATGATGATGAATATCGATTTTTCCCTGGTGCTGGTCATTCTCGTGGCCTTGTCCGGGCTGATCTGGCTGCTGGATTCGCTGCTGCTGAGGCCCGGCCGCCTCGCCCTTGCCGAGGAAGCCCGCCGCAACCGCCCGGCGTCGCGAACCGGCGAGCCGGACGAAAGTCGGAACAATGGTCTCGCCCGGGAGCCCGTGGTGGTGGAATACGCCAGAGCCTTCTTTCCCGTGCTCGCCCTCGTGCTCGTGTTGCGCTCCTTTCTCTTCGAGCCTTTTCAGATTCCCACCGGGTCGATGATTCCGACGCTGAACATCGGCGATTTCATTCTTGTCAACAAGTATGCCTACGGCCTGCGCCTGCCCGTGGCCGGAACCAAACTCATGGATGTGGACGAACCCCAACGCGGCGAAGTCATGGTGTTTTTTCCACCGCATGAAAATCAGTACTACATCAAACGGGTCATCGGCCTGCCGGGCGATACCGTGCGCTACGAAGACGGCGAGCTGTATATCAACCGGGAACTGGTGCACAAGGAATCCCGGGGCGGCATCACCATCAATTCCGCCTTCGGGCCGGTGCCGGGCACTGGCTGGACCGAGGTCATCGGCGGTGTGGAGCACACCATCCAGACCAAGAACCAGCCCATGCGCGACCCGGCGCGAACCCTGTGGGTGGTGCCGCCGGACAGTTATTTCATGATGGGGGACAATCGCGACGAAAGCAGCGACAGCCGCTTCTGGGGCGTGGTGCCGGAAGAGAATATCGTCGGCAAGGCGGTTGCCGTGTGGATGCACAAGGAGCCGGGCTGGAATCTGCCCACTTTCTCCCAATCCCGCTGGATCCGGTAGCCGGGGCGCCCGCAGCGGCCATGAGCAAGCCACTCGACGCCCTGGAGGCGGCAATCGGCCATGAATTCAGCGACCAGTCCCTGGCCCGGCGCGCCCTGACCCATCGCAGCGCCCGCCGGGAGCATAACGAAAGACTCGAATTTCTCGGCGACGCCCTGCTTGGCTTTCTGGTGGCGGAACAGGCCTGGACCGCCCATCCCGAAGCCGACGAGGGCGATCTCACCATCATGCGCTCCGCGGTGGTCAAGGGTTCCGCCCTGACCGGAGTGGCCCGGGAACTCGAACTCGGCGACTTCCTCGAACTTGGCTCCGGCGAAGCCGGCAGCGGCGGGAGGGAGAGGGATTCAATTCTGGCTGCGGCGGTGGAAGCCCTGCTAGCGGCGGTATACCTTGATGGCGGCATGGAAGCCTGCCGTGAATTCGTCCGCCGCTGGATCCCCGAGCCCGGCGCAGATTACGCCAGCAGCGGCGTGCGCAAGGACAACAAGACGCGATTGCAGGAACTCATCCAGTCCGAGCGGCGGGCCTTGCCGGATTACGAATTGCTGGGAATCCAGGGCAAGAGCCACCAGCAGCGATTCGAGGTGCGTTGCTTGCTGCCGGGCCATCGCATCGTCACCGAAGGCAGCGGCCCGTCGCGCCGCGCCGCCGAGCAGATGGCGGCGGGCAAGGCCCTGGCGGCGCTGGGGCGGGAAGAGTGACAGGCACAGTGACGGAAGGAGCGGCGGCAGGCGGAAAGAACGCAACCCGCTGTGGGCACATCGCCATCGTGGGCCGGCCCAATGTGGGTAAATCGACCCTGCTCAACCACCTGCTGCGGCAGAAGATCAGCATCACCTCGCGCAAACCCCAGACCACCCGCACCCGCATCCTCGGCATCAGCACCAGCGACGCGGCCCAGTGCATCTATGTGGATACGCCGGGCCTCGATCGCCGCTACGGCAAGGCCATCAACCGGATGATGGATGAAACCGTCATGACCGTGGTCAGCGAAGTCGATGTCATCATGCTGGTTAGCGAACGCCTGCACTGGGACGAGCAGGACGAGGCGGTCCTGCAGGCTGTGCGGGATGTTTCGGCGCCGGTGTTGCTGATCATCAACAAGGTGGATCAGCTCCGGGACAAGCGCAGGCTGTTGCCCCATATCGAGCGGCTCGCGGCGCATTTCGATTTCGCCGAAATCGTGCCGGTTTCCGCCCTGGGCGGACACAATCTCGAACTGCTGGAAACCAGGCTGCGGAAGCTCCTGCCGGAAAGCCCGTTTCTGTTCCCGGAAGATCAGGTCACCGATATCAGTTCGCGCTTTCTTGCGGCCGAGTTCATTCGCGAAAAAATCACCCGGCAACTCGGCGATGAACTGCCCTATGAAGTCATGGTGGAAATCGAAAAGTTCGCCAGGGGAAAAAGCGTGCTCCAGATCAGCGCCCTCATCACCGTGGAGAAGCCGGGCCAGAAACGCATCCTGATTGGCAGCGGCGGCCAGCGTCTCAAACTCATTGGCGCCGCCGCCCGCAAGGACATGGAACAAGCTTTCGAAAGCAAAGTCGCACTCCAGACCTGGGTGAAGGTCGGTCGGCGCAGCCGATCAAGAGCGCAGCTCTTGAAGACCTGAACGGCTCGCCAGGATGGCGAGACCGGGATTGGTCGAAGCCGCACGGGTTGCGTCATGGATGACATGGACTATTTTCGCGAAGGCTCGCAGTCGGTCGGCGCAGCCGATCAAGAGCGCAGCTTCGTGCGCAGTCCCGGGCGGCGCCGGGCTACGCTCGGCGACTGGACTGGCGAAACAGGCCCCAACCGCAGCCACCAAAAACACATCACAGGCAATAGATACAATCCGAGGTTCCGCCATGCCACGCACCGTTGAAGACACCGCCGCCCATATCTCGCGCCAGTTCAGCCATGAACTGGAAAAGGTGCGCACGCACATGCTGCGCATGGGCGGCCAGGTGGAAAAACAGCTTGGCGACGCCTTGCGTTCGGTGGCCGAGCACGACAGCCAGCTTGCCCAGCAGGTGATCGACGACGATGTGCTGATCGATCGGCTCGAACGCGAAATCGACATCGAGTGCAGCCTGATCATCGCCCGCCGCCAGCCCACCGCCGGCGACCTGCGCCTCGTGCTTGCCATCATCAAGGCGGTGCGCGATCTTGAACGCATCGGCGACGAAGCGGCCCGGATCGCCCGCAGCGCGCTGGCGCTTGCGGAAGAAGGCGAAGATCCGGTGGATCTCGGCGAGTTTCATCGCATGGGGGAGCGGGTTCTCGCCATGGTAAAACAGGTGCTCGACGCCTTTGCCCGCATGGATACCGACGCTGCCGCGGCGATTGCCGACGAGGACGCGGAAGTGGACAATGACTACCATGACGCCATCCGCTCCATGGTCACCCATATGACCGGGAATCCCGAAAGCGTCAGCGCGGTGCTCATCGTGCTGTGGGCATTCCGTTCCCTGGAGCGAATCGGAGATCACACCAACAATATCTCCGAGCATGTGTCCTATATGGTGATCGGCGTGAACCTGGGCATGGGGCGACCCTTGCCGAAGAAGTGACGCGCCTCAATGCACATTGATTTGAGGAGGCTGATCGGGGAAGGGCGCCTGGGGAATGACCCGGGGTTCGCCGCCGCGGATGCGTTCGGCGGGAAATCGGCAAACAAAGGTACTGCCCTTGCCCGATTCGCTTTCGATCCGCAGGTCGGCGTCGTGGCGCAGAAGAATGTGCTTGACAATGGCAAGACCAAGGCCGGTGCCGCCGGTTTCCGATGAGCGGCTTACATCGACCCGGTAAAAACGTTCGGTGAGGCGCGACAGATGCTGGGTTTCGATGCCGATGCCATTGTCGGTCACGCGGATTTCAAAAGCCTTGCCATCTTCGATAAATGCCGCCTCAATGCGGATTTCTCCACCGTCCGGTGTGTACTTGGCGGCATTCTGGGCAAGATTGGACAGGGCGCTGTACAACTCCGCCCGGTCGCCGACGATCTGGATGCCTTTTTCGCATTCCGCCCGATAGCTGTGGCCGCGATTTCGGTATATCTGCGCAGTATCGCTTTCCACTTCGCGGATCAGCGGGGCCAGCCGGAACGGCTTCTGCTGGCGTTTCACCGCCTTGGTTTCCAGCGCGGTGAGCATGAGCAGGTCGCGCACGATATTTTCCATGCGCGCCGACTGTTGCAGCATCTGACCAAGCGGTTTGCGCCACTTGCCGTCGAGTTCGTGGACGTGCTCCATGATGGTTTCGAGATAGCCCTTGATCACCGTGATCGGTGTGCCGAGTTCGTGGGAAACATTGCCCACAAAATCCTCCCGCATCAATTCCATGCGATGCAGGCGGGTCACGTCGCGCACGATCATGAGTCTTTCCCGTTCGCCGAACAGCGCGATCTCGAATTCCAGAGTGCGCGAGCCGTCGCCGGGCGCCGGCAGTTTCAGCGGCTCGCTGTAATCCGCCTCATGAAAGTACTGGGCGAAACGCGGGTCGCGCACGAGATTGGTGACCGGGTGCCCCTGGTCCCGGGGGTACTGGAAGCCGAGTAGTCTGGCGGCGGCCTGATTCCACCATTCGAGGCTGCCCCGCCGGTCGATCATGGTGACTGCGATTTCCAGCGCCGATGAGGATTCCTGCGCCTTGCGGATAATGCTTTCGAGAAAATCCCGGGATTTCTGCTCCTGTCTTCCAAGCTGGTAGATGCCGTCAAAGACTTCGCCCCACAGCCCGAAAGATTCCGGTGGCTCGGTCTGGGTGGCGGAAGGATTGCCCCGCAGCCAGCGGCGCAGGCGCCAGAGCTGCCAGTAATTGAGCCCGAGATACGCCGCAACTCCGGCAAACAGCGTTAGCGGGACATTGCCAGCCAGCCAGCCGATGAGGGCGGCCACGGCGAGCACCGTGAGCAGCCGCAGGATTTCTGTGCGCCAGTATTGCAAGAACTGAAGTTCCGGTTCGGAAACCGACGCTATTTTATTCCCCGAGGCAAGCGCATGACCACAAGTTCCTGTTTTGTTCATCCTGCGTTGCCGGTCCGGTCAGTCGCGGAATCTCCCCGGAACCGCGCATGAAGCTGCGTTTCGCTTCGGGCAGAATGACGGAACAGCCGAGCCCCGGGCATCGGAAAAATTTCCTGTGTCAATTTCATGGCAGAAATTTTCGGGCTGACTATACTTCTGTCGCCGGCTCGCAGAAGCCGGGTTCATAAAGTAATCCATTGCTTAACTCTGATACCCCGTGGCATCGAATTCGCCGCGGGAAGGACCGTCTTGCATGCAGGAATTCACTTTGCCCACGAAGGAAACCCATCGCGACCACGAGCTGGACCTGTCCGCTCAAGAGGCTTCCGGCGCCGCCCCGGGAGAACCGCCGGAAGTCGAGTACCCGCGGCAGGCGCCAGCCCAGCCCGATACGGATCCGACTCAGCTCTACCTGTCGGAAATCGGCTACAAACCGTTGTTGACCGCCGAGCAGGAAGTGCAATACGCGCGGGAAGCCCGGCAGGGCGAGCAGGCGGGCTGGCAACGCATGGTGGAAGGCAATCTCCGTCTGGTGGTGAAAATTGCCGCGCGCTACCGCAGCCGGGGTCTGGCTTTTGGCGATCTCATCGAAGAGGGGAACCTCGGTCTGATGCACGCGGTGGAGAAATTCGACCCGGAACGGGGCTTCCGTTTTTCCACCTACGCCACCTGGTGGATTCGCCAGAATATCGAGACCGGGCTCAACCGCCATGGCCGGGCGATTCGACTGCCGGTGCATATCATCCGGGAAATCGGCCGCTGCCGGTATGCCGAAGCCAGACTCATGTCGAAAAATTTCCGCGAGCCCTCGGCCGAGGAGATTGCCGAATTCACCGGCAAGCCGCTACGGCGGGTCAAGATGCTGCTGGCGTTGCGCTGCGGCATTTTTTCCGTGGACGCTCCCATTGCCGAGGATGTGGGCATCCCCTTGCGGGAAGTGCTGCCGGATCAGGAAGCCACCGAGCCCGTTGCGTTATGCGGCAAGGACCGCCTGCGCGGTCTGGTGGCGGAGTGGTTGCGGGAACTCACCCCCCGGCAGCGGGAAGTATTGCAGCGGCGCTTTGGCCTAGACGGCTACGAGAGCGCTACCCTGGAGCGAATCGGCAAGGAAATCGGCCTTACCCGGGAACGCACCCGCCAGGTGCAGTTGGAAGCGCTGCGCAAGCTCCGCCACATCGCCGCCCGATGCGGCATCGACGCCGATGTGCTCGATGAATACGGTTAAGTATTCCCTGAAAAATTCCCTCCCTGGAATTTTTCATTATCCCTGTGCCTTGAGGAAGCTCTGACTTAATCAGAGCTTCCTCAAGGCAGTCGTGTACACTTGTGCCTCATTTTCGGCAGGCGACCGAATTCATGGACTCCAGGCGGCCGGGGGCTCTTGCGGGCAAGCTCATCATCGACCTCTCCAGGGTGCTTGGCGGGCCCTATTGCACCCAGATTCTCGCCGACCATGGCGCCAGGGTCATCAAGGTCGAGCCGCCCCGGGGCGATGAAACCCGGGATTGGGGGCCGCCCTTCCACGAAGGCGACGCCGCCTATTTCCTCGGCCTGAACCGCAACAAGCGCTCGCTGGGGCTGGATCTGTCCATCCCCGCGGGAAGGGAGGTGCTGCTGCGCCTGTTGCGCGACGCCGATGTGCTGGTGGAGAACTTCAAGCCGGGCACCATGGAGCGCTGGGGACTCGGTTTCGGGGAAGTGCTCGGGGAACGCTTTCCCCGCCTGGTCCACTGCCGCATCAGCGGTTTCGGCAATGACGGACCCTGGGGCGGATTCCCCGGCTATGACGCCATCATCCAGGCCATGGCCGGCTGGTTCAGCATCAATGGCGAGACCGACGGCAGGCCCACCCGGCACGGGCTGGCCATGGTGGACATGGGGACCGGCCTGTATTGCGCCATCGCGATACTCATGGCGCTCAGCGAAAGGGAGAACTCGGGCCGCGGGCAATATCTCGACATGACGCTGTACGACTGCGCCGTGTCCCTGATGCATCCCCATATCGTTAACTACCGGTTGTCCGGGAAAATTCCCGGGCCCACTGGCAACGCCCATCCCAATATCAGTCCATACGACACTTTCCGCACCCGCACCGCGGACATTTTCATCGGCGCCGGCAACAACCGCGCCTTCGCCAGACTCTGCCGCGAACTCGGCTGCCCCGAACTCGCCGGCGACGCCCGCTTCCGCGACAATATCGATCGGGTCAACCACCGCGATGAACTCAAGATGGAACTCGAGTCCCGCCTGATCCGGATGGACGGCGAGGAGGTCGGCGACCGCCTCGCCCGGGCCGGTCTCGCCGCGGGCCCGATCCACAATACCGCCCAGGTGGTCGATCATCCCCATACCCGGCACCGCCAGATGCACCTGGAGCGGGACTGGTACCGGATGACGGGCACCCCCATCAAGCTGTCCCGCACCCCCGGCGCCCTGCGCAGCCTGCCGCCGCGCTACGGCGAGCACGGCCGGGAAATCCTCCGGGAATTCGATTTCGACGAGGCCGCCATAAAAGCTCTCGTCAAGGCCGGCGCCGTGCTTCTTGAACGTCGCGCCTGATCCGATTCCGCGCCCGGGGCGTATATGATTTGCAGATCAGGGAGTTGCGCCTATAATCGCGGTTTGACAGCACACAAAAACCATTGCATTCAATCCGATGCTACCGAGGGGGGAGCAAATGAAAACCCGTATCCCATTTCGCCGCAGGCACGGCGCCGTCGTGCTTGCCGCCGCCACCGCCGCTTTTGTCCAACAGGCACTGGCCCAGCAGGAGAATATCGAAGAAGTCGTCGTCACCGGCTCGCGAATCGCCCGCGACGCCAATCTGACGGGCGCCCTGCCGGTTCAGTCGCTCACGGCGGAAGACATTGCCGCTTCCGGCGAATTCTCGCTGTCGGATGTCGTCAACGACGTACCCGCCTTGCTGTCGTCCCTGACTCAGGAAAGTTCCGTGGACCGGGGCGCCGCCGGGGGTAACCGGCTCAATTTGCGTGGCCTGGGCCAGAACCGCACCCTTGTGCTGGTTGACGGTCGCCGCCATGTTGGGGGGGCGCAAGGATCCTCCGCGGTTGATATCGGCTCGATTCCCGCTGCGCTCGTTGAGCGGGTGGAAGTACTTACCGGCGGCGCTTCGGCGGTGTATGGCGCCGACGCGGTGTCAGGGGTGGTCAACTTCATCCTGCGCGATGACTTTGAAGGGCTTGAAATCGATGCCCGCTACGCCTCATCTGAGTATGGCGACGCCCAGCAGGGGGTCTTTTCCCTCGTCTATGGCGAAAACTTCGCCGATGGCCGCGGCAACATAACCTTCGCGGCCGATGTGCGCCAGGACGCGGGTTTGAAAGTGAACGAACGCGGCGATGGTCTGTACGCCGGCTCCTCAAGCAACTGGCCTAATCCCGACCTGCGATTCCAGCAAGGCGACATCGGCCCGAATACGCCCAATTTCGCGACTTTCTACGACTATGCAACTACAGGGCTGTACCATTACGGTCTGAATATTCCCACCACAGCCAGCGACTTCATAGCGGACTACACCGACGAGTTCGGAGTGGCGCCCAACCTTACTGCGGCCGAGACTGCGCTTATCGACCGTGCGGCGAACGCTTTTCCGCGAGCGGAAAGGCCGTTGAGCACTTTCGGACTGACCTCGGGCTACGGCAAAATAATCCCCGGCAACGCATCCAACTTCAGCGGCTTCAGCGCCGAAACGCCCATCGATCTCAACGGTAACGGCGTCCCGGATTGCCTCGATTCCTATACGGGCTTCAGTTCCTCTTTCTCCAGCCCGGAATCTCCGGGCGGCGTGATCGGCGGCTGCTGGACCATACAGGAAGACGGCACGGTCCTGCCGGTTCGGGACGGCATCATAGCCAACAATGTGAACAGCTTCGGTGGAGACGGCTACGACGCGACCCAAGAAGGCCTGGACGATATCGTGCTGCCCGATGAAAAGATTTCGCTCAACCTTCTGGGACATTACGATCTGACCGATTCCGACACGGCCTTCCTTGAGCTAAAGTACGTGACCCAGGAAACCTCCGCCGAACTGCGCCCCACCTCGTTCTGGGACATTCTTCCCGGATCGTCCGATAACCCCTTCCTACCGGAATTCATTCGTGGCGTGGCGGAGCAAACCGGCGGCGTCGGCCTTACGGTGGATCCCTTGCATTTTGATTCCACCGGCACATACAAACGCGACACCTGGCGCGTGGTAGGCGGACTCGAAGGCGAGTTCGACAACGGCTGGCAGTATGAGACCAGTATCAATTATGGTCGTTACGACTATGAATTCACCCGCTTTGGAAATGTGATCCTCGACCGTTTCCTCGCAGCCTTCGACGCGGTCACCGATCCTGATACGGGCCAGCCCGCCTGCCGCGCCGATGTGTACCCCGATGCGCCAGCGACGAAAACGCCTTTCGACATTCCCCGCTGGAATCCCGGCTACTACTCGTACACGCCAGGGAGCGGCGACTGCGCACCGCTGAACCTGTGGGCCGGCAAGGACGGGGTGAGCCAGGAAGCCATGGATTTTGTGACTTACGACGCATGGAATGAACTTTCGATCGATCAGTTTGTGCTGTCGGGCACGGTGATCGGTGATAGCGCCGATTGGTTCGAGTTACCCGGTGGACCGTTGGGCTTCGCCGCAGGCCTTGAATACCGCGAGGAATCTTCCGAAGCGAAGGTAGACCAATGGCAGCGCGGTGTGATTCCCCCGGGTTCGCCCTACCCCGCCGGCACGCTCATAAGCACTGTGCAAGGCAACAGTGAGAGCCTTCCAATGAATGGCTCGCTGGTGTTCGACCCCACGGTAATTCGTGACAACGAAACCGGCGAATACGATGCCACCGATGTCTTTGTCGAAGTTTCCCTTCCCATCTTGGCGAACCAGCCGGGCTTTGAGGAATTTACGGTCGACGTGGCCGCCCGGGCTTCGGATTATTCAACCATCGGCAACACCGAATCCTGGAAACTGAATCTGATTTGGGCGCCGATCGAGGATATCTCCTTCCGCGGCGGCGTTTCCCAAGCGGTGAGGGCACCGAATATCACCGAGTTGTTCGGCCCCGTCGTCGGCACCACATCGCGACCGACAGACCCTTGCGACATCAAAACCATCGAGGGGCTGCGGGATGATGGTTTCAATGACAAGGCCGAGGCAAGTCTGGCCAACTGCAGCGCGGAGTTTGATCGTATCGGAGTCATTTATACGGGTGACGACGGCGGATACAACTGGACCGATCCACTGACAGCCCGATTCTCGGGCCAGACCAGCGGCAACCGCGATCTGACAGAAGAAACCGCAGATACGATAACCTACGGTTTCGTGTTCTCGCCCTCCTTCCTGCCGGGATTCACCCTGACGCTGGACTACTGGGACATCACTATCGAGGACGCGATTTCGGCGGTCTCCGTCCAGAACATCGTCGATGGCTGCTATCAGAGCGCCACGCCCAACCAGGAATTCTGCGATCGGATCGAACGAAACCCGGACCCGAGCTCTCTTCAGGCCGGCGGTTTCGTATTTTTCCGCCAATCCAGCATCAACTTCGCCAAGTTCGAAACCGATGGCTTCGACCTGACGGCTTCGTACAACTTCGATATCGGTGCCCACGGCTTTGATATCTCGGTCACCGGCACCGAAGTAAAGTCGAATAACGACTTTACCAACCCGAACGACCTGACTGAGATAGACCCGGCGCTGGGCGAGTTGTACCTCCCGGAACTGGCGGGCAACATCTTCCTCGGCTGGACCTGGGGTGACCTCAGCGTCGGCTGGCAATCCCAGTATCTCGGCGAAATGTTGCCGGGTTCGCCCAGGATGGAAATCGAAACTTATCTCACCCAGTTCGGCCCCTCGGTGTTGATGGACGAAACCTGGATTCACGACATTAATGCTCGCTACGTCGTTAATGAAGAGTTGACCGTGTACGGCGGCATCAATAACCTGACCCACACCGATCCCTTCATGTCCGAGAATGCATATCCGGTAACACCGCGCGGCCGCATGATCTTCCTTGGGGGAACGTATCGCCTGTAAGGGAAGCTCTGATCGAGTCAGAACTTCCCTGCGGCACATGGAAGTGCCGCCGAATTCGATGGGTGAAGGCAAGCGTTTGCGAAGCGCAGCTTCGAGCGCGGCCGCAACGGCGCGGAGCCATGCTCCGTGACTGGGTGAAGCCATTGAATTCGTGAGCAAAACAAAACCACGCTTTTGTTTTGCGATAATGAAAAACTCCAGGGATGGAGTTTTTCAGAGAATACCAAGTGCATTTAGCCAATGGCGCCGGTCCGGCCGGCGCTTGAAGCAAACCCCGGGAGCGGAGCCATGTCCAGATTGTCCCGAACCAGCGTGGAGAGGATCGTTTTCGCCTGTTTTCTCGCCGTGCCGATCCTCTTCGTCGTCGCCCAGGATTTCACTCCCAGCGTATTCGAGCGCGAAGACGGCGCGATTCCGCTCAATACCGAAGACCCGGGCTTCGACCTCTGGAGCCAGCTTCGCGACGGCGAGGACGATCCCGAGCGCGAACCGGGTCCCATGTATCCGGGCCGGCTCTACGGCATGGGCGTTCTCAGTTTCTTCCAGTTGCCCGTGGCGATCACCCCCCGGGACCTGATCGCGGGCGGGGTTGACGTGGCCATCATGGGCGCCGGGATCGACATGGGGGTCGGCTTTCGCGGCGCGGGGCAGGGGCCCAGCGCCCTGCGCCACAGTTGGGGCAGATTCGGCGGCGGCGGCCTGCCACACATGCACACCGGCATCGCCTGGAAGGATGAACTCGTAGCCGTGGATTACGGCGATGCGCCCATCGACCGGTTCAGCGTCGAGCGCAGCGTGCCCTACGTCCGCGCCATGGTGCGGGAAATTGCCGAAACCGGCGCGATTCCCTTCGTCATCGGCGGCGATCATTCCCTGGAGTATCCCGACGTGGCCGGCGTCGCCGATGTCTACGGCAAGGAAAATGTCGGGGTGATTCATTTCGACGCCCACTACGACGCCGCCGGCGGCGGTTACTCCGGCCATCTCATTTCACACGCCCAGCCCGTGTACCAGCTGATCGAGGAAGGCCACATCCTCGGCCGGAACTATATCCAGGTGGGTCTGCGCGGCTACTGGCCGGGACCGGAAGGATTCGAGTGGATGCGCGAGAACAACATGCGCTACCACACCATGGTGGAAATCGAGCGCGACGGCTGGCCCGCGGTGATGGAGCGCATCATCGCCGAGGCCAACGACGGTCCCGAGCACCTTTACGTATCCTTCGACATCGACGTGCTCGACCCGGCCTACACCCCCGGCACCGGCACGCCCGAACCCGCGGGCCTGACAACCCGGGAAGTCTTCCCTCTCGTGCGCGCCCTGTGCACCGAAAAGAACCTGGTGGGATTCGAACTTGTCGAACTCAACCCCCTGGTGGACCCTGGCTACACCACAGTCATGAACTCCGGCCGCATCGTCCAGGAATGCCTCACCGGCATCGCCATGCGCAAGGCCGGCATCACCGACGGCGCCTACCTCAACCCCCTCACCGTAGACGACGCAGTGGATGATTGAAATTCCTGCTTGCAAGACCCTGAAAGGGCGGCTTAAGGAAATACAGGAAAATTCTTCGGAAGATTTCAATGTGCGCCTCCGTAGAGGCATTAGTTGGCTTCAGAAAGCAGAAAAGGAGGAAAAATCTAAAGATGACATTCGGTATGTTATGTTATGGATCGGGTTCAATGCGCTATATGAAGTCTATGTTCCAAGCGAAGATAGAAAAGAACGAAGAGAAATCGATGTTTATGAGAGCTTTCTTAAAAAGATGCTCAAATTAGATAACAAAAATGAAATTCATAATGCGATATGGAAGAATCCAAAGGTAAAGAACAAAGCATTACAACTTGTAAGAAACAAGTTTGTATATTACAAGTTTTGGGATGATTTACATGAAGGTAAAAAATTGGTAAGTGTACATAAGAATCTGAGTATTCATGAAAATTTGGTAAAAAAGGCACCCTTGAATAACAAGGATCGATTCAAGCAATTGAAAATAATTTTTAGCCGACTATACACTCTACGCAATCAGATGATTCATGGAAGTACTACTGTGAAAACTGTTCATGGTGGTACCCAACGTTCTCAAGGAAGCAGAGTTTTGGGACATTTACTACCCATTTTTATCTCGATAATGCTTGACCACCCAGGTGAGGATTGGGGTAAGCTGAGTTTTCCAAGCAAGGAAAATGCTGATTTGTTAAGAGCAACGTAGCTGTTCTTATAATTTGCTTCACTTCGTGTAAATCGCTTCGCGGATCTTCGCCCAGTCGGCGTCATGGAATGGGGCTTGCAAGCCGTTGCCGTCCACGCTGGCGTCCCGCAATTTGAATTGGCCAGGGCGCCGGTCTGCGCGTATCACCATGCGTATTCCGCGTTCTATCAAGGTTCGCAGCGTAATTTGTTCTCTCGCCGCATGATCTTTGGCGGCCTTTCCCAGGTCATCAGATATCTCGATGGTTGTCTTCATTATGGGTGCCCATATTTTGTTCTACAGGCACCCATTCTATTTTCAGATTCCAGCGAAATCAATAATGATGATACGCACGGTTCCTGATTGGCTGTGCCGATCGGGGATCTACCTTCGGATTGGGTTGTGCATGCCATCCCCGCGTGACTTTCGTCGCTTCGTTAAAAAAATTGAAAAAAGTGCTTGCATCTGCGTGATATGGTGTTATAGTCATGTATAACACTATAGCGGAGGCATGGCCTTGCAGGGGAACTGGAACAGCAGGGAACCGATTTACCGGCAGTTGCGGGACCGGGCCGCCGAGCGGATTCTCGATGGCGACTGGCCGGAAGGCGAGGCGGCGCCCTCGGTGCGCAAGATCGCCAATGATCTGCGCGTCAATCCGATTACGGTGTCCCGGGCCTGGCAGATGCTGGTGGACGAACAACTGCTCGAGGTGCGGCGGGGGCTCGGCATGTATGTGGCCGCCGGCGCCAGGGAGCGCCTGCGCGAAGCCGAACGAAAACGATTTCTGGAGCGGGAGTGGCCGGCGATGGTCGAGCGGATCGACCGCCTCGGGCTCAGGTTTGAGGATTTGCCGCAAAGTCCCCGCTCTGGGAAAACCGAGGGGTAAAGATTCATGGAAAACAGCTTGTTGGATCGGCGGACGGCGCCCGGCGCCGCGGCCGGGAAGGGAGTAAGGGAAGGAAAAAGGGAAAACATCGTCAAGGCCCGGGGGCTGCGCAAGTCCTATGGCAAGCTCAGGGCCCTTGACGGCGTGGAGTTGAATATTGCGACGGGCTCCATCAGCGGCTTGATCGGCCCCAATGGCGCCGGCAAGACCACCGTGCTCAAGGCCCTGCTCGGCCTGATCGACGTTCAAGGCGATCTCGAAGTCGCCGGCATGGACCCACGGGCCGCGCGGCACCGCTTGATGGACGAGGTCTGCTTCATTGCCGACGTCGGCATCCTGCCGGGCTGGATGACGAGCCGGCAACTGCTCGATCATGTTGAGCGGGTGCATTTTCGCTTCGACCGGGACCGGGCGGAAAAACTGCTGGCCACCACCGAAATTCCCGCGAACAAGCGCATCCGGGCCCTGTCCAAGGGCATGGTGACCCAGTTGCATCTTTCGGTGGTCATGGCCATCGACGCCAGCCTGCTCGTGCTCGACGAGCCCACCCTCGGCCTCGACATCATGTACCGCAAGACTTTTTACGACCGCCTGCTCAACGACTACTACGACGGCCGCCGCACCATCATCATCAGCACCCATCAGGTGGAAGAAATCGAGCATTTGCTGACGCATCTGCTATTCATCGACAAGGGCCGGATCGTGCTCGACCTGTCGCTGCAGGCAATGGCCGAACACTATGTGGAAGTGGCGGTGGACCCGGAACAGCGCGAAGCGGCCCGGCGCCTCGGGCCCATGCACAGCCGGGAACTGCTCGGCCAGCTTGTGTGCATCTATGGCGGCGTGGCCAGGCGGCAGATCGAAGTCCTCGGCGAGGCGCGAACGCCGGCGGTGGCCGACCTGTTCGTCGCCAGACTGGCGGGGGAAAAGGGCAGACAATCGGAGGGAAACCAACATGAAAGCTGAAATGACGCGCTTTGGCGCCCTGCTGCGGAAGGAAGTGCGGGAGCACCGCAACCTGCTGTGGATTACCCCCACGGTGGTCAGCCTGCTGCTGTTGCTGATCTTCTTCCTGCTCGTGCTCGGGCCGCTGCAGAATCTGGGTCAGTCGGCCCTGTTCTGGGCCGGGAGCCTGCTGGGCAATCCGCCCCTGCGCTCGGCGGTTGCGGTTCCCCTGTTCGCGGCCATGCCTTTCGCTCCGGCGATATTTCTGACCTCGATCATTTATCTGACGGTCTGTCTCTATCAGGACCGCAAGGACCGCAGCTTCCTGTTCTGGCAGTCGATGCCCGTGTCCGACTGGCAGGCCGTCATGGCCCGGGTGGTTACCGCGGTTTTCGTGATTCCCGCGGTTTTCGCGCCTTTTGTGCTGCTCTGCCTGCTCTGCCCGCTGCTCTATCTCGCCCCCGCCATGGCTGATGCCGGCACGGGCTTTGCCGCGGGCAGGGCGCTGCTGCTGGCCCTGGACGCCTCGGTGCTGTTCTGGTGCTTCACCTGGCTCAACGGTTTGCTGATGCTGCCGGTAATCGGCTGGTTCCTGCTGTTCTCGGCCTATTCGAAGCGGGTGCCATTCCTCTGGGCCCTGGGCAGCATCTTTCTCCTGGCCCTGCTGGAAGTCTGGCTGCTCGACAGCATCTGGTTCGTCTACTGGATGAACTGGACCACCCGGGCGCTGGTTTTCGGCTACGGCGACGTGCCGGCAACCCTGTTCAGCTACGACATGCTCGTGGCGCTGATTCTCGGCGGCGTACTGCTCACCGGCGCCGCATTCATGCGCCGCTTCAACGACTGACGGGAGGATTCATCATGAAAAAACACATTCTGCGTAATCGACACAGCCTGCTGCTGACGACCATAACCACATTCTGCGTACTCATACTGCTGGAAGCCGCCCTGAGCAACCGCAGCCTGTTCAGCCTCGAAGTCGACAACAGCTTCTTCCAGTTCCGCGCGGGAGACTCGCTGATCCTGGACGACCTCGAACTACTGGAGGATTTCCCCATCGACTTCTGACCCCCGCCGACCCCGCCCCGTCATTCTGCGCGGAGCGAAGCGGAGTCGCAGAATCTCCCGTCGAATGGCAGTGCCAGGTTCCTGAGATTTTGCGACTCCGCTTCGCTCCGCGCAGAATGACGGCAGGGGCATTTCGCGAAGTCGCAGGCTCTACCCCGCCAGACAGCGGCGATGCCCCCAACAACATCCCGCCATATGCTAGCATTCGCTCCCCGACCCGGAGCGAAGATGAGCGAAAACCTGTCCATATCCAGCCTGTTTGACCTCTCGGGCAAGACCGCCCTGGTCACCGGCGGCAGCAGCGGTATCGGTCTGGAAATGGCCCGGGGGCTGCTGCGGAATGGCGCCCGGGTCATCATCGCCTCGCGTTCGGCCCAAAAACTGGACGAGGCGAAAGGGGAGTTGGCGGATTATCCCGCCCTGGAAGCCATCGCATTCGATATCACCGACCCGCGGCACCGGTTGCGCCTTGCCGGAGAAGTCAAACAGCGTTTCGGCTCGCTGTTTCTGCTGGTCAACAATGCCGGCGCCAACTGGGGCGCCCGGCTCGAAGATTATCCCGACGCCGGCTTCGCCAAGGTCATGGACACCAATGTCAATGCCCAGTTCGCCCTGACCCGGGAGTTCGCGCCCCTGCTGGCCCAGGCCGCGAAGGCGGATGACCCGGCGAGAATCATCAATATCGGCTCCATGGACGGACTCCACGTGCCCATTGTGCAGCGCGTGCCCACCTTTGCCTACTCCGCGAGCAAGGCCGCGCTGCATCATCTCACCCGGGCATTGGCGGTGGAACTCGGCCCCCGGCACATTACCGTGAATGCCGTGGCGCCGGGTTTTTTCGCCTCGCGCATGACGCGCCACGTGTTTGAACACTACCTGGCCGACATCGAAGCCGACTGCCCCCTCGGGCGCATCGGCCAAGCCGGGGAAATTGTCGGCGTAATCACCTATCTGGCCTCCCGCGCCGGGGCCTACACCAATGGCGCGGTAATCCCGGTGGACGGCGGCACTTCCATTTCCAAGGGCCATCGCGATTACCTGCAATCCAATCGAACCCCAACGAATGAGACAAACCCATGAGCTTATTCGACCTGACCGGCAAAGTCGCCCTGATTACCGGCTCCAGCCGGGGTATCGGCGAGGCCATCGCCCGGCGTTATGCCGAGCATGGCGCGAAAGTGGTGGTTTCCAGCCGCAGCCTCGAATCCTGCGAGCCGGTGGCGGCGGCCATCCGCGACCAGGGTGGCGATGCCCTGGCCATTGCCTGCAATATCAACTACGCAGAGCAGTTGCAGGCCCTCGCCGACGGCGCCCGGGAACATTATGGCCGCATCGACGCGCTCGTCTGCAACGCGGCGCTGAACCCGCATTTCGGGCCCTCCCGGGAAATACCCGACGAAGCCTTCGACAAGGTCATGCACGCCAACATCGGCAGCATCCACCGGCTTTGCCGCATGGTGATTCCCGGCATGGCGGAAAACGGCGGGGGCTCGGTGATCATCGTGTCGTCGATTGCCGGCCTGAAGGGATCGGGAGTGCTCGGCGCCTATGCCATCTCCAAGGCCGCCGACATGCAGATCGCCCGCAATCTCGCGGTGGAGTGGGGGCCGCGCAATGTGCGGGTCAACTGTATCGCTCCGGGTCTGGTGAAAACCGAGTTCGCCCGGGCCCTGTGGGACAATCCGGAAATCTACCAGTCCACCGTGGGGCAGTATCCCCTGCGGCGTATCGGAGAGCCTGATGAAATCGCCGGCGCCGCGGTCTATTTCGCTTCCGCCGCGGGCAATTTCACCACCGGGCAGACCCTCGTCGTGGACGGCGGCGGCGTCATTGGCTGAGCCGCAAACCTCCCAGGAGACAGCAAGATGAATCTCGGATTATCCGAAGCACTGATCGAAACCCGCGAAAAGATCCGCCGCTTTGTGGAAGACAAGGTGGCGCCGGCGGAGCGGGAATATCTGGCGGAAATCGATGTGGGCGACCGCTGGTCCCATACCCCGCGGCAGGATGAAATCCTCAATGGACTCAAGCGGGAGGCCCGGGATCAGGGTCTGTGGAACTTCTTTCTGCCGGAAAGCCAGGGCGGGGCCGGCATCAGCAATCTCGAATACGCCCATCTCGCCGAAATCATGGGCCGCAGCCGGCTCGCCTCGGAGTCGATGAACTGCAGCGCCCCGGATACCGGCAATATGGAGGTGCTCGAGCGATTCGGTTCCGAGGAGCAGAAGAGAGAGTGGCTCGAACCCTTGCTTGCCGGGGAAATCCGTTCGGCGTTCGCCATGACCGAGCCCCATGTGGCTTCTTCCGATGCCACCAATATCTCCACCCGGGCGATTCTTGATGGCGATGAATGGGTAATCAACGGCGAGAAATTCTATATCTCCGGCGCCGGCGATGAGCGCTGCAAGATCATGATCGTCATGGTGGTCACCGACCCGGCCGCGCCCCGCCACAATCGCCAGTCCCAGATTCTGGTGCCAAAGAACACCCCTGGCGTGGATATCGTGCGGCCCATGTGCGTTTTCGGCCATGACGACGCCCCCCATGGCCACATGCACATCAAGTTTCACAATGTGCGGGTTCCTGAAAGCAATATCATTCTCGGCCGCGGCCGCGGCTTCGAGATTTCCCAGGGGCGGCTCGGGCCGGGACGCATCCACCATTGCATGCGTTCCATCGGCGCGGCGGAGCGGGCGCTGGATCTGATGTGCGAGCGAGCGGTCAGCCGGGAAGCTTTCGGCAAGCCGCTGGCAGAACTCGGCGGCAACTACGATATCATCGCCGACAGTCGCATCGAAATCGAAATGTGCCGCCTGCTCGTAATGCGCACCGCCTGGCTGATGGACAGCATAGGCAACAAGGCCTCCAGGGACGCGATTTCCCAGATCAAGGTGGCGGTGCCCAATATGGCCCTGCGGGTGATCGACCGCGCCATCCAGATGCATGGCGCCGCCGGGGTATCCCAGGACTTCCCGCTCGCTTCGCTGTGGACAGCCCAGCGCACCCTGCGTCTTGCCGACGGCCCGGACGAGGTCCACCGCCGCGTCATCGCCAGAAAGGAGTTGGCGAGATACCGCTGAGGGTGGTGGCTTCGAGCCGTCGCCGTCTGGTGGGCTGTATGCGGCGGACACCGTGAATACGTCCCTGTAGGCTTCGGGCTCGGCATCGTGCCTCGCACGCCCGCTGCATACAGCCCACCAGACGGCGACTCACGTGGTGCGGGCCCGCGGGATCTCTTCAGGAAAACAGGGGAGGGGGGGGTGACATGCCAATATCGTTGGGAGTGGTGATTCCGACTTTCAATCGTGCGCATACGCTGGGCCGGGCGCTTGATTCGGTGTTTGCCCAGAGCTTGCCGCCCCGGCAGGTTTTCGTGGTCGATGACGGTTCGAGCGACGCCACCGCCAATCTGGTGGCGGGCTACCCCGGAGTCAGCTACCTGCGGCAGGAAAACCGGGGCGTCAGCGCGGCGCGTAATCTCGGGATTCGCCATTGCGGCTGTGACTGGATCGCCCTGCTCGATTCCGACGATGAATGGCTGCCTGAAAAGCTCCGGGTCCAGTTCGAGGCGCTGGCGGAAAATCCCGGGCATCGCCTGATCCATGGCGACGAGATCTGGATTCGCAACGGCCGCAGGGTGAATCCGGCTGACCGGCATCGCAAGCGGGGCGGGTGGATATTCGAGCATTGCCTGCCGCGATGCGTGATTTCCCCGTCCGCGGCGGTGATTGAGAAGAGCCTGCTGGACGAAGTCGGCGGTTTCAACGAAGATCTGCCAGCCTGTGAGGATTATGATCTCTGGCTGCGCATCTGCAGCCGCTACCCGGTGCTCCATGTCGACGAACCACTGCTGCGCAGGTACGGGGGGCATGATGATCAGCTTTCGCGCCGGCATTGGGGCATGGACCGGTTCCGGGTGCGGGCCCTGCGCGGCTTGCTCGCGGGGAGTGACTTGCGTGTTGAGCAACGGGAAGCGGCGGCGGCGATTTTGCGGGAGAAATGCCGGATATTGATCAACGGCGCCAGAAAGCGCGGCAATCTGGAAATTTTGGAGGAATTTGGAGCCTTGTCGCATGAGTAGCAACCACCTGTCATTCTGCGCGCAGCGAAGCGCAGTCGCAGAATCTCCCGGGGAATGGCGGGCCCCTTCCCGGCACCGGCACGCTCCCCCGGGGGAAACTCCAGCGTCCGATTTCTCCGGATGGAAGAAAGAGGCAACTGTCAACCTGGTAGTGGCCCACCGCTTGGAGGCGGAGCGGCTGATTGCGTGGTTCGGGCTTGGGGAGATGCTGCCGCGGGGGGAGTTTCCCTGCTTTGGGGATGAGGAGGGATTGTCGCTGGTGGTCACGGGTTCGGGTGCCGAGCGGGCGGCGGCGGGGGTGCGCTATTTGCAGGAACGGCGCCCCGGATGCGCCTGGCTGAATATCGGGGTTGCAGGGCATGGCAACGCCGCGGTGGGAACGGGGCTGCTGATTCATCGGATAGAAGATCGGTCAACCGGAAAGCGGCATTGGCCATCGCCGACAGGTCTGAAACTGCCGGGCGGCAATCTGATTACCGTCAGCGAAGCGGAAACCGGATATGCCGAAGACGCCGCCTATGACATGGAAGCGGCCGGTTTCTTTGCCGCGGCGAGCCGCCTGGTCGCCCCGGATCTGGTTTTTGTCTACAAGATCGTGTCGGACAACCCGGAGCATCCGCTTGCCGACTTCAGGCGCGGGCGGGTTTCCTCGTTGATCGGCGCCCGGAAATCGGAAATTCACACGCTGGTGGGCTATTTGCGCGAGCGCAGCGCCAGGTTTGCCCGTTGGCGCAGCCTGCCCGCCGAATATCGGGAGTTGCTGGGGAAGTACCATTTCAGCGCCACCCGCAAGGCTGCCCTGGCAAAGCTTTGCCGGCGCTTCCTCGCCCTGGACATGGAGCGGCGGCTCGCGGTGCTGGCGAGCAAGCGCTATCACAATGCCGGTGCGTTGATGGCGGCGCTGGAAGCTGAACTTGCCGGGGCGATGATGTCTGGCGAGGCGGACTCGAACGAGCCGGCTACCTGAAGGCGGTATCCCATGTTTTCGGCCATCTATTTTGAATCGGCGGTGCGGGAGCACCCGAGAACCCATGCGATTCTCGAACGCCACCGGGACCTGCCGCGGATCGAATGTGAACGCTACGGCGAAATCTTCAATCGCAAGTCCCGGAATTTCCGGCTGCAAAAAGAAAATCCCGCCCTGATTCTCGCCCGCAAGCACGGCCGCAAGGTACTGCCCGCACCGGGAGGCTACGGCTTCGAAGCCGCCGGCAGCCACTACTTCTCCCACATGCTCAACTGCATCTATGACTGCCGCTACTGCTTCCTGCAAGGCATGTACCGCAGCGCCCATTGTGTGCTGTTCGTGAACTACGAAGATTTCGCCGCCGCGGTCGAGCAGACGCTTGCCGACACCACCCTTCCGGGAGAGGCCGCGCCCGGCGCCGGGCAGGTCTTCTACAGCGGCTACGACTGCGACAGCCTTGCATTCGAGCCCCTCAGCGGCTTTGCCGAATACTTTGTTCCCTGGTTCGCGGCGCGGCCCCGGGCGGTTCTCGAATTGCGCACCAAAAGCACCCAGATTGGCGGTTTGCTGAAGCGGGACCCGATTTCGAACTGCATCGTCGCCATGAGCTTCACCACCCCGGCGGCGGCGGCGCGCTGGGAACATGGCGTCCCGGCCATCGAAAAGCGCCTGGCCGCCCTCGGGCGGCTGCAGGACGCCGGCTGGCCGGTTGCCATAAGATTTGAACCGCTGATGCCGGATACGAATCCGGACGCCTGCGGGGAATTGTTCGAACTGGTTTTCAGCCGTCTCGACTCCCGGCGGCTTCATTCCGTGAGTACCGGCCTGTTCCGCATGCCCGCGGACTATTTTCGCAACATCCTCAAGCTCTATCCCGATGAAGCCCTCTTCGCCCGGGAAACCCGAACCCGAAACGGCGTAGTGGCGCTGCAACATCCTGATGAGGCATCCTGGCTGAAACAAATCGAAACCGCGTTGTTTCGCCATATCGACCCGGCGAATTATTATCGTTGCGCGGATGAGAACCCGGATTGTGAAAACTGATGAATTTTCCTGTCCAGAATTCATGTGCGGTAAACTATCCCGTGTGATGGACCCCTCCCATTTCCTCCGGCGAAAAACGAATGAACGTAGTTGAACTGAACCTGTTTGCCAGCCGGGTGGCCGCCATATGCGACGAGATGGGCGTGGTGCTGCGGCGCGCGGCGTTTTCGCCCAATATCAAGGATCGGCTCGATTTTTCCTGCGCGTTGTTCGACGCAGACGGCCGGCTCTTCGCCCAAGCGGCGCATATTCCCGTGCATCTCGGCAGCATGGCCTTCGCCATGCGCGGTGTGGTGCGGAAATTCGACTGGGAAGAGGGCGACATGCTGGTGTTCAACGACCCTTATCTGGGCGGCACCCATTTGCCCGATGTGACCCTGGTGGCGCCGGTTTTCCATCAAGGACGGCTTGCCGGATTTGCCGCCAATCGCGCCCATCACGCCAATATCGGCTGCGATACCCCGGGCTCCATGCCACTTTCCCGGACTCTTGCCGAGGAAGGCCGGATCATTCCCCCCACGCTGCTGTATCGGGCCGGGGAGTTGCGGCAGGATGTGGTTTTGCCGGACTCGAACCACGGGCCCGGAGGCGATTTTGCCGCCCAGGCAGGCGCCAATGAGGTGGGTGCGCAACGGCTCGGGGAATTGCTGGAATCACTCGGCGGCGAACAGTACCTGGCGGGCATCGCCGAACTCAATGATTATGCCGGGCGACTCTCCCGCAGGGCGCTGGAGGAGTTGGCCCCGGGCGAATACACGTTTCGCGATTACCTTGACGATGACGGTTTCAGCGACCGTCCGGTGTCATTGGAAGTCACGCTGCGCCTCGGCGGCGATAGCGCGGAACTCGATTTTTCCGCCAGCGCGGACCAGGTGCGCGGCAATCTCAATTGTCCTGAACCAGTGGTCGCGGCGGCGGCCTATTATTGCTTCCGCTGCCTGTTGCCGCCCCGGGTTCCGGTTTGTGACGGGCTGTTCAGGCCACTGAATCTGATAACGCGCAAGGGTTCGGTGCTCAACGCCCGTTCTCCCGCGGCGGTGGCGGCGGGCAATGTGGAAACTTCCATGCGCCTGGTGGACCTGATCTTCGGCGCCCTGGCCCAGGCCCTGCCGCAACGGATTCCCGCCGCCAGCCAGGGCACCATGAACAATGTCGCCATGGGCAATGCGGGGTCTTCCTCTACTCCTCGTTGGGATTACTATGAAACCCTCGCCGGCGGCATGGGCGCGGGCCCCGGTGGGCCGGGGTCCGACGCCCGCCACAGCCATATGACCAATACCCTCAACACCCCGGTGGAAAGCGTCGAGACGCACTACCCCCTGCGGGTGTTGCGCTATGCCCTGCGTCCGGGCAGCGGAGGAGAAGGCCGCCATCGCGGCGGCAACGGCCTGGTGCGCGAATACGAGTTTCTGGCGCCGGCATCCCTGAGCCTGCTCACCGAGCGCCGCAAGATTCCCCCCTGGGGGCTGCACGGCGGCAAGCCGGGCCGGACGGGAGAAAACCATCTCAACGGCAAACCGATACCCGCCAAGTGCACGCTCAAGGTAGCCCCGGGCGACCGCCTCCGCCTCGCCACTCCCGGCGGCGGCGGCTTCGGCTACAGTGGTTGAACGTATTCCCGCATCCGCGAAAACACGTCGACACCGATCTGGTCATAGACTGACAGCAAGTCCACCAATACCCAGTTTTCCCGTATCAGGTCGTTCTCACAGCGCCAGAAATCCAGGCTGCGCATGGTGATTGGCTGGTTCGAGGGGGCAATGCCCATCCAGCCGTCATTGCTGATGCTCGCTTTCATTCCGGGCCAGCCGGTGAATCTTCCGCGTAATAGCGTTCGAGCACTGAATGTATGTCCGCCACGGGACACTGATCCAGCTTCCGATGAAATTCCAGAACAAGATTTCTGTTCGACTCGTGACAGGCCGCACCCATGCCTTCTTCCTGAATTCTCTCCAATAGCCCGTGGACGCCGCATGAAATTACCGGAAAACATTCCGAGTGCATCTTATGTACTGCGAATGCAATAATAGCCCGAATGCATGGCCGCGCAAATGAGTTGTACCGCGCTCGCCCCGACATCGATTCGACCACGAACTTCATCGAGCATCCGGAACTGGTCGCGGAACGAATCTGCAAGTTCGCGGATATCGTCGGCCGAGAGCGGGTGCTGGCGGGAACGGACTGTGGATTTTCCACCTTCGCCGGATTTGGCGCGGTGGATGAGAAGATCGTGTATGCCAAGCTGGTGTCTCTCGCGGCGGGAGCGCGAATTGCGAGCGAGAAGCTCTGGGCGAAGGCCGGCCGGCGCAGCGGATCGAAAGCCTGAACCGCGCTACAAGGTCCCGAAAGACCGCGGGCGGGAATTGCCGCTGTCGCCATGACAAATCAGGGCACAGCTAGTACACTCGGCTTTCCTTCATCCCCGGGCAAGGCGAACCATCATGAGCATCGAGCAGACCATCAAGGACCAGATCAGCGACAACAGCATCCTGCTGTACATGAAGGGCAGCCCGCAGATGCCGCAATGCGGCTTCTCGGCCCAGGTCACCCAGGCGCTGATGCAATGCGGCAAGCGCTTCGCCTATGTCGACGTGCTCGGCAATCCGGAAATCAGGGCAAACCTTCCCAAGGTCTCCAACTGGCCCACCTTCCCCCAGCTCTTCATCGACGGCGAACTCGTCGGCGGCTGCGACATCGTCACCGAAATGCACGAGAAGGGCGAATTGCAACCCATGCTCGACAAGGCCGCAGGGGAATCCGGGTAGCGTGTGCCGGGAGGGAAGGTTCTATGGTAGACTTCCCGGCGCGTGAATGAGGCGCACAAAAAAAGCGAGGATTCCGAAAAGGCACTTGACAATGAAAATAATCCAACCGCATCATCCTGTTAGCCAAGCCAAGCCAAGCCAAGCCAAGCCAAGCCAAGCCAAGCCAAGCCAAGCCAAGCCAAGCCAAGCCAAGCCGGCTCTGCTGTCATGAGCGTTTCCGGCGCCGCCCCTGCGTCAGGTTCCGGTTCCCTTTCCTTTCGACCGGGTTCTCCAGACACCCGATCCGAATTTTCCAGTCCCTGCTGTCGTGCGCCATGGCGGCGGTTCGCCGGGTCTTTTCCAACACCCTGGCACAAGGCGCGGTGGTTATTGCCGATACTGTGTCTGTTGGTTGCGGGGACGGGTGCCGTTCAGGCGCAGGGCACCTTGCCCAATATATTTTGGACAAGTGGTTTTAACGGCGCCTGGAATTTGGCTGAAGGTTCTCGGGATCAGCTGGGCTTGCAGATAACCCAGGCGGTGTCCCAGGCGCTTGCGGTCACTGTGACCGTTACCGGGACGGCGACGCATGGTACGGACTACAGTTTCGGCGACGGTGTCACTTACGCGAACGGGACCGCGACCTTCACGATTCCGGCTGGGACGGCGCGGTTCGGCAAGGTGTTTTTTCCGTTTACGGTGGCCGATGACAGTACCAGCGACAATGGCGAGACGATCATTCTGACGATTGACGACACCAGCGTCGTCAATCTGGGGACACCCAGTAAACTGACAATCACGGTCACTGAAGACACCGGCAAGGCCACCTTTGAGGTTCAGGGCACGCTCCGGTTGTGGGAGACGCTGACGGTGGCGCGGATTGCCGATGACCCGGACGGTAACGGCACGATAAGGAGCTACGAATGGATTCAGGTTTTCAATGGTCGGCGGATCACACAAAAAACAGGGGCATCGGCCACAACCTACACCCTGACGCAAGATGATGTGGGCAAGGGGATCAGTGTGAATGCCCATTATACCGATGGAAACGGGAATAAGGTGGCATTTGTTACGCCCACGATCAGTCCGGTCCTGGGTCCGCGGCGCAGCACCAGTGATTTCATCGCGCCCTCGGCATACGGGGATCTGACCGCACCGGAGGGGGACCGGGGGCATTTCGCGATTGTGCGCAATGTCATCGCGCCCACGGGTATCGTGCCGTCTTCCAATGACTATGGTTTCCAGCTCTGTTTCACCGGCACCGCGACGCCGAATGTGGACTACTCGGTGACCAACCACAGCAACCACCCCCTGGTAATTGGTCCAGACGGCTGTTCAATGGCCAACGACAGCGACCAGGGGACCGCCCGGCCCGCGGGCTTCGACAGGACGAATTTCTATATTCGCTATTTGCGTGACGGCGAAACCGAAGGGGACGAAACGATCATCGTCACGCTCGCCAGGCCGGTGGGCACCTTACTGTACGGCCATGACGAGGCGTCCTACGGGCACAGCCGGACCTTCACGATCAGGGGGGAAGTCCAGGCAGAGGCCCAGCGGGACGCGGTGACCCAGGTTTCCGCGAAAGACGGCAATGGCGGCGACACGGACACCAGCGACACAAAAACCGGCAACCCGCCGCCCGCCTCCTGCGTGAGCGACGCCCAGTGGGACCGGGTGGCGGGCTACTACGATGCCAACGCGAACAAATCCCCCAACTACGGCGCGAACTGGTACCGCGTGCTGATCGCCTACCGGCTGGCGCGCCCGGAAAAGGCGCTGCCGAACTGGGAGGGCGCCACGGCGCGGCCGACCGCGGCCTTCACCGCGGAAGAGGCGGAAGAAGGCGAAAAGCTGTGGTCCGGCTGGACCCCGGTGCGCGAAGTGCTGGAGTGTCTGGAAAAACCGCAAACTCCCGCGCCGCCGCCCGCACCGCCACCGCCTCCGCCCGACCCCGAACTGAGCCTGTCGGCCGGTTCCGCCGTGGACGAGGGAGGCGGCGCGTCGTTCACGGTCCACGCCGACTCCGCGCCGGGCGCCGACGTGACGGTGAACGTCACCATCACCCAGAGCGGCGACTATCTTGATGCCCCCGGCGCGGGAACCCGCACGGTTACCCTCGCCGCGGGCGCGACCACCGCCAGCATCGATGTGGCCACGGTGAACGACAGCGCCGACGAGCCCGACGGCTCGGTGAGCGTCAGCCTCGACAGCGGCGCGGGCTACATGGTGGCTTCGTCCCCGAACGACACGGCGTCGGTCGCCGTGCGCGACGACGACGAGCCCGTTTCCGAGATTTCCATCTCCGCCGGCGGCGATGTGGCGGAGGGCGCGGCGGCGAGCTTCACGGTCACCGCCAGCCCGGCGCCGGCCTCGGCGCTGGACATCGACGTGACGGTGGCCCAGAGCGGCGATTTCGCGGCTTCCGGGGGCACCGGATCCAGAACCGTCACGGTGCCCGCTTCCGGCAGCGCGACCCTGACCGTCGCCACGGAGGACGACGGCGCCGACGAGCCCGACGGCTCGATCAGCGTCAGCATCGACGGCGGCGCGGGCTACACGGTGGCTTCGCCCCCCGGCGACACGGCCACGGTCGCCGTGCGCGACGACGACCCGGCGATCGCCATCGGCGTCTGTGTGAGCGGCACCCAGTGGAAAACCGTCAAGGGCTACTACGACGCCAACGCGAACAAATCCCCGAACTACGGCGCGAACTGGTACCGGGTGCTGATCGCGTACCGGAGCGAGCACACCCACAGGGCGCTGCCGGACTGGACGGGGCCGACCGCCGCGCCGACCGCGGCCTACACGGCGGAGGAGGCGGAGGATGGCGAGGCGTCGTGGTCCGGCTGGACGCCGGTGCGCGAGGCGCTGGAGTGTCTGGAACGGGCCAATGACGGCACATCGACGAGCTCCGTCATCGGCGGCATCACGCCAACGGGTCAATCCGGCGAAGTGGGCGCCACGAATCCGCAAACCGCAACCGGAAGCAACCGCTGGAATCCGCAAACCGCCCCGGGAGGATTCGGGCCGGATGCGATGCCCGGTTTCGCCGCCGGTAGCTGCGTATCCCCGCAACTGCGATCCGAGGCGGTGGCAAGAGCCAACGAAACCTGGCATGGCCCGGCCCACGTGGAGCG
This sequence comes from Pseudomonadales bacterium, assembly GCA_022821865.1. Classification (GTDB taxonomy): domain Bacteria; phylum Pseudomonadota; class Gammaproteobacteria; order Pseudomonadales; family Pseudohongiellaceae; genus UBA9145. Next base: position 117,233 of record JAJECW010000141.1, on the reverse strand, counting down.
CTGGCTGCGGGTGGCGCAGACCTTCTCCGGCGGCGCCAACGACGCGACGGTCGTCACCCCCGCCGAGGCGAGTTTCCGCGCCGCGGCGGGCCAACCCGGCTGGCTCCCCGTGGCGGACGCGCTCAGCTGTATGGAACGGCAGTCCCTGCGGGAGGCGATGTCACGATAGGCCAGAGACCCGGCCGCCCCCACCCGTCATTCTGTGCGGAGCGAAGCGGAGTCGCAGAATCTCCCCGGGAGGCCACCTGCCGGGATTCCGCGACTTCGCGCAGGATGACGGCGCATATGGACAATTCGCTTCGCGCGGATTGACTCGGGGAAGGCTGCGCGAGCCTACGGAAAGTGCAACAGAAAGCATACCGCCGGACTCCGGTCCGGTAAGGGTGAAATGGTGCGGTGAGAGCGCACCGCGCGGCTGGCAACAGTCCGCGGCAAGGCAAACCCCGCCCGGAGCAAGGTCAAATAGGAATCCCGCGGTGTGGCTCGCACCGGATTCGGGTAGGCCGCCACAGGCCCGCGGCGACGCGGGTCGCAGATGAATGATTGTCCTCGACAGAACCCGGCTTACAGGCTGACTCGGGCTCTTCCTTCCGTCTGAGGATCATCAGCCCCCTAGCTCGCGCCAGCGGTTGACGATCCGGCAGAACAGTTCGGCGGTTTTGCCGGCGTCGTAGCTGGCGCTGTGGGCTTTGGCGCAGGTGAATTCCATGCCGGCTTCCTCGCAGGCCCGCCTTAGCACGGTCTGGCCGTATGCCAGGCCGCCTAGGGTCACGGTGTCGAAGACGCTGAAAGGGTGGAAGGGATTGCGCTTGAGATTATGGCGTTCGCTGGCGGCGTAGACGAAGCCGTGGTCGAAATGCGCGTTATGGCCGACGAGGATGGCGCGGGTGCAGCCCTGGGACTTGACGGCTTTTCTCACCAGTTTGAATACATCGCGGAAGGCTTCTTCCTCCGGGATAGCTTGCCGGGCCGGGTCGTTTGGGTCGATACCGGTGAATTCGAGGGCCGAGGCTTCGATATTGCCGCCGGCAAAGGGGATGATGGAATGGAAGCAGTGCTGGTCGGTTTGCAGCATGCCGTCCGCGTCCATGCGCAGCGTTACCGCGGCGATTTCGAGTATGGCGTCTTTCCTTGCCTGGAAGCCGCCGGTTTCCACGTCCACGACCACCGGCAGAAATCCGCGGAACCGGCTTTTCACGCGCCGCCCGCCAGCTTCCAGCGGACGGCTTCTCCCGCCCGCACCGGGATCACTTCCGCCGCGCCGAAGCGGTAGCATTCGGGGACCGTCCAGTCATTCCGCACGAGTTCAAGGCGGGAGGTATTGCGTTCCAGGCCATAGAAATCCGGCCCGTGGAAGGCGGCAAAGGCTTCGAGCCGGTCCAGCGCCTGTTCTTCCTCGAATACTTCAGCATAGAGTTCAAGCGCCGCTGGCGCTGTATAAACGCCGGCACAGCCACAGGCGCTTTCCTTTTCGCCCACCGGGTGCGGCGCCGAGTCGGTACCGAGAAAAAAGCGCGGATTGCCACTGGTGGCGGCTGCCCGCAATGCCTCGCGATGCACATCGCGCTTGAGAATCGGCAGGCAATACAAGTGTGGACGAATGCCGCCGGCGAGCATATGGCTGCGGTGATACAGGAGATGATGCACGGTAATCGTGGCGCCGATTCTGGCATCGGCTTCCGCCACGAACCCGGCGGCTTCGCGGGTGGTGATATGTTCCAGCACGATGCGCAAGCCCGGAAAGCGCTGGATCAGCGGCCGCAGTATCTGGTCGATGAACACCGCTTCCCGGTCGAAGATATCCACATCGCCATGATTGACTTCGCCGTGCATCAGCAGCGGCAGGTCGAGTTCCTGCATGCGTTCGAGCACCGGCCAGGTTTTCTCGATGGCCGTTACGCCGGATTCGGAGTTGGTGGTCGCGCCGGCGGGATAGTATTTCACGGCGGCAAGCCAGGGCGTTGCCGCGGCCCGGTCGATTTCCGCCGGCGCCAGATGATCCGTCAGATACAGCGTCATCAGCGGCTCGAAACCGCCGCCGGGAGGGATTGCCGCCAGGATTCTGTCGCGATACTCGCCCGCCGCGGCCACCGTCGTCACCGGCGGGCTCAGATTGGGCATGACGATGGCCCGGTGAAAGCAGCGGGCCGTGTCGGGAACGGTGGTCGCCAGCGCGGCATGATCGCGCAAATGCAAATGCCAGTCGTCGGGGCGGGTCAGGCTGATCCGGTCGCTACTCACAAGGTCGCATCCATTCCGCAAATCCTGCCCAGCCATGTTACCCCATCATTGCCATTCGATGGTTACGATTCAATTACCCTCAACAGGGAACGCCAATCCTGTCTTCCGCCCAAAATGCGCAAGATGTCAAGGAAGTCTCCCGAGATTCGGTACACAATCAAGTGATTGGCAACAGAATAGATTCGAACCGGAGGATTGAATTCTGTGCGTTCCGGCGCCAATTCAGGCATTGACAGCAGACTGTTTTTGATGGACGCCGTGTAACGCGTCGCCTGAGCAGTCGACCAGTTTTCCGCACTGTAAAGCCAGATTTTTTCGAGATCGTCTTGAGCTGCCGGAGAAAGCCGAATGTCATTCAGATCAATTCGAGCCATGGCGTTCCCGCATCCTGGCGTGAAACCCGTCAAAATCGAAAGGCTCGGGTTCACCGCTTGCGATGCTCTCATCAATTGCCTGCTGAAGCATCTTGCTTGCCTGTTCCCGTTCCTGGTCTCGACGAATCAAGTGGCGCACGTAGTCGCTGGCATTGCTGAAATGTCCGCTTGTGGTGCGGGTTTCCACCCATCGCTTCATCAAGTCAGGCAGTGATATATTCATCGTTGCCATTTTGTACTCCCTTGAGTGGTTCCCAGTTATCGAGGTTTGGCAAAGTTTGTCAAACAACATCGCATGCCACTCCCTGGATTTCAATTCAGGCGGAATCCGCGGAGCCACTGGTATGCTTCCGTGGAACGCTGGTGCAGGCGCCGGTGCTTTTCGGGCAGTTTCACGGTTTCGGGGCGATATTCCCGAAAGCGGGTGGATTGCGCCACGTCCCCGTACCAGTGCGGGGCCCAGACGCCATCGGATTCCCGGTACCCGGGTGGCCAGGACAGCATGGAATCGGGCAGAAATTCGACTCCCAGCGCCTCGCACAGGGTTGCGAGGACCTGGCCGGGGTCGCGCAATACATCCGCCGCGTCGATCACTATCGGCGGCTCGTCGATGACGGCGGCGATCTCCCGAAACAGCCCGGTCTGCCTGGCCATGCCGATATCGTGCTCGTCCACCGAGGGCATCATTCGCAGGTAGGAGGCGATGACCTCGGCCGGGTCGCGAATCAGAAAACAATGTCTCAGCCCCGCGCACCAGGCCATGTCCATGCCTTCCGGCATATGCTTGGTCATGTGCTTCTGGTATTGCAGCGGCGAGCCGGGCGATGGCCCGGTCAACTGCCTGACCACCTCGGCGCGGTCGGCGCTTTGCGAGGCGAGCACGGCTTCCCGCGCCGGATGCGGCAATCCGGTCTCCTTGAGATAACAGGCGTAGAAAGGCTCATCGACCACCTCGCAATCGGGACGGTTTTCCCAACTCCGCATCATTGCGGTGGAGATATTGCGTGGCCCCGACCACATGGCGATGCGTATCGTCATGACCGGCCGCGGTCGCAGTCCCTTGCGATCAGGTCCTGGTACAGCTCCTGCAATCGTCCCATGACCGGCCCCGGCTTGCCGTCGGCGATACCGCGGCCGTCAATTTCGGAAACCGGGGAAAGGCCGGCAAATGTGCCGGTGACAAAGGCTTCGTCGGCGCTGTAAGTCTGCATCACCGAGAAGTTCCGCTCGAATACCGGCACGCCGTTCGCCTTGCAGAGATCGATGACATTGCGCCGGGTGATGCCGTCGAGGCAGTAGTCGCCGGTGGACGTCCACACCTCGCCATCCCGGACGATGAAGAAATGGGTGGAATTACAGGTGGCCACGTGGCCGTGGGGGTCGAGCATCAATGCCTCGTCAAAACCCGCCTTGGCGGCCTGGATGCAGCCGAAGATGCAATTCAGTTTCGAGTGGCTGTTGATTCGCGGGTCCTGCACGTCGGCGTAACCCCGGCGCACATACACCGTGTAGAGACGGATGCCGCGCTGGAACAGCGCCGGGTCCGGCGTCTTGTATTCCGGGATGATGACGATGGTGGGCGGACCGATGGTCATGGCCGGGTCCTGGTATGGCGTGGATTTCATGCCCCGGCTCAGCATCAGGCGGATATGCACCCCGGATTCCATGCCATTGGCGTCCACGGTGTCGTACAGCCTTTGCCTGAGGTCGGCGGGCGGGATTCCCGGGTCGAGGTCGAGCGCCCGGGCGCCTTCCCAAAGGCGTTTCAGGTGCCGCTCCAGAAAGGGTATGACGCCCCGGTGCAGGCGCAGACCCTCCCAAATGCCGTCGCCGAGAATGAACCCGCTGTCGAAGACCGAAACCACGGCCTTGTCCCTGGGGAACAGTTTTCCATTGATGTTGATCTGAATATGCCGGTTGCGTTCATCCGGCGCGATGGCGTGGGTGCCGGTAGTCATCCGGGAGTTCCCCAAAAAAATTTCCGAAATTGCTGCGGGTTTCTGCGGAGCAGGCTCCCCGGTGGCCCGGAATGATCGTACGACACCGATCAAAAGTCCATTTCGATAAGCGCCGTCGCGCTCTGCTAGAATGCGCGGCCTCTGGATTGCGGGGTAATTCTCCATGTCGAAGATCAGCAAGGTGGTGCTTGCCTACTCGGGCGGGCTCGATACTTCGGTTATCGCCAAATGGCTGCAACAAACCTACGATTGCGAAGTCGTCACTTTTACCGCCGATATCGGCCAGGGCGGGGAAGTCGAGCCGGCCCGGGCCAAGGCGGAGGCCATGGGCATCCGGGAAATCTTTATCGAGGACCTGCGTGAGGAGTTCGTCGCCGAATACGTCAATCCCATGTTCCGGGCCAATGCCCTGTACGAGGGCGAGTATCTTCTCGGCACATCCATCGCCCGCCCCCTGATCGCCAAACGGCTGGTGGAAATCGCCCGGGAAACCGGCGCCGACGCCATTTCCCACGGCGCCACGGGCAAGGGAAACGACCAGGTTCGCTTTGAACTTGGCGCATACGCCCTGAGCCCGGGCATCCGGATTATCGCTCCCTGGCGCGAATGGGACCTGAATTCCCGGGAGCGCCTGCTCGCCTATTGCGAGCGCCACGGCATCGCGGTGGAAATGAAGCGCGGCAAGGGATCGCCTTATTCCATGGACGCCAACCTGTTGCACATTTCCTACGAGGGCGGCGTGCTCGAAGACCCCTGGGCGGCGCCGGACGAATCCATGTGGATGCGAAGCGTATCCCCCGAGGCGGCGCCGGAGGAAGCCGCCGAACTGGAACTCGAGTATCGCAACGGCGATATCGCCGCCATCAACGGCGCCGCCATGAGCCCGGCCAAAGTGCTGGAAAGCCTGAACCGGATTGCCGGCGCCCATGGCGTGGGCCGGGCGGATATCGTTGAAAACCGCTACGTGGGAATGAAATCCCGGGGCTGCTATGAAACCCCTGGCGGCGCCGTCATGCTCAAGGCCCACCGGGCCATGGAATCGATCACCCTGGACCGGGAACTCGCCCACCTGAAGGACGAGTTGATGCCGCGCTACGCAAGCCTGGTCTACAACGGCTACTGGTTCTCCCCGGAACGGCGAGCCCTGCAGGCGTTGATCGATGATTCACAGCGCCATGTCAACGGGAAAGTAAGGGTAAGACTTTACAAGGGCAACGTTATCATTGCCGGGCGCCAGTCCGACGATTCGCTGTTCGATGAAGACATCGCCACCTTTGAAGACGACGCCGGCGCCTACGACCAGGCCGACGCCGGCGGCTTCATCCGCCTCAACGCCCTGCGCCTGCGAATCGCGGCGGGCAAGGGTCGAGCCTGATCTATTGCATTTTTTTTGAATTTGGACCAGTATGACAACCAACACCTTCGAAGATCCGTAGAATGTAAAGCCTATCTGATAGCATGGTTCGGAACTCTTAGTCATTGGATATGGTGAAAAATTCACTGCACCAAAGGTCGTTTCCAAGTAATCTGATTGAACATCACTGAATCCTCATGATTAAAAAAATTCATACAGAGTACTTCAAGGGCTTCAAAAAGCAGGATTTTGAGCTTGGGCCGATATCACTCCTTGCAGGTCCCAACAATAGCGGAAAATCTACGCTATTACAAGCTGTTATGGTGTGGAATCTTGCTATGCAAAAGTGGTGCGAAAAAAAGGGTCCAGGCAGTGGATCTAAAGCCACTGATCGTCAAGGCGCTCCTATAACTCGACCTGAATTCAGTGCCTTGCCACTTCCCTCAATGGATCAGTTATGGAAAGATACGCATACTTCATTGCGTAAGGATGAAGTCGAAGGTAAGCCAGCCGGCAGTCCACGCCCGATGGTTATTTCACTCACTGGAGAAACTCAAACTGGAACTCATTGGCAGTTCGGATTCGAATTTCGTTACTCAGGTCCAGAACAGATACATGTTAAGCCTGTTGTCAGCGACCTTGAAAATTTGGAACTAGCACGGCAACAAGTCAGCGTGATTTACATACCGCCATTTTCAGGAATCGGAGTGAACGAAACGAGACATGATCGCCCCTTCCAGGATATGTTGGTTGGTCAAGGAAAAGGTGGTGATATATTGCGCAATCTTTTACTTGAAGTCGCAGAAAAATCCGACAAGGAATGGAATGAGTTGGAAGAGATAGTGGCGCGTATTTTTCATTACAAACTGCTACGACCGAAGTATCATGGGGCACCATACATAACTTGTCAGTACCTGAAAGGAATTCCCGAAGGAAGAGGAAACGGAGGATTGGCGCCATTAGATGTCTCGACTGCGGGTAGTGGATTTCATCAGGTTCTTCTGATTCTAGCTTTTTTGTTTGCTCGACCTTCAAGTTTAATCCTGCTTGATGAACCAGATGCGCATCTCCATGTGATACTGCAAAAAGAGCTATATGATTTACTTCGATCTCTTTGCAACGCGAGGCGTAGTCAATTACTTATCGCCACGCACTCTGAAGTTTTAATTGAATCAACGAGTCCTCACAGTATTCTCTCTTTTTATCGTGAACCGCATAAACTCAGTGAAAACACCGAACGTGACAGTCTCCGTGAGGCGCTAAAGCGGGTTACGACCTTCGATTTGTTAGCTGCCGAAGATGCCAAAGGAGTCTTGTACGTTGAAGATGTAACCGATTTTGAATTATTGAAAGCATGGGCGATGGTTCTTGAACATCCTTTATGCGATTGGTTTGAGGGAACACCGTTCTGGCAAAATAATCGTGGGCGCAGTCCTAAAGAGGCACGTGCTCACTTTTTCGCTATGCGATCAGTTGCGGATAATTTGAAAGGATTGCTTCTGCTTGATGGAGACAATCGACAGCTTCCAGATCATGAAGTTGAAGGAGATAATTTGACTATTTTGCGTTGGAAACGATATGAGGTGGAAAGTTATTTGCTTCATCCTGACGCATTACAACGTTTTCTTGAAAGAGAGGTTGGCGGACTCATGTCCATACAAGGCATGGACTATCTTCGACAACAGATGCCGCCAGCATTCTTTGAAAATCCTTTAGCAATAAGTCCTGTACTGCAAGCAGAACCTGCAAGCAAGAAGTTGCTTCCGGAAGTGCTGCAAAGAGCAGGAGCGAGCACGAGGAAAAGCGAGTATTTCCTCATCGCAAAGCAGATGTTACCGAGTGAGTTACCTGATGAAATATCACAGAAATTGGGTCAGATACATAAAAGATTATCATGAGTAATGGCCACGAATTCAATAAACATGAAGACATAAATGTTCTCAATAATGAGCAAAAAATCCTATTCCATTCAAAAGTATCGTCAGCCTATCCCAATAAATCTGTGAAAGCATGGTTCGCCATTATGTGAATTAAAAAACATTGCCTACCAAATAAATTAGTCCTGAATCTTAGCGGGATACTCGCAGAGGTCGGCGATGGCGCAGTCGCCGCAGCGGGGCTTGCGGGCCAGGCAGGTGTAGCGCCCGTGCAGGATCAGCCAGTGATGGGCGTCGAGCAGGAACTCTTCCGGCACCAGGCGCAGCAATTCCTCCTCCACTTCCACCACATTGCGTCCCGGCGCGATGCCGGTGCGGTTGGAGACGCGGAAGATATGCGTGTCCACCGCCATGGCCACTTGCCGAAAAGCGGTATTGAGCACCACATTGGCGGTTTTCCTGCCGACTCCCGGCAGCGCCTGCAATGCTTCCCGGGTGGAGGGCACCCGGGAGCCGTGCTTTTCCACGAGTATGCGGCAGGCGGCGATGACGTTCTTCGCCTTGGTGTTGAACAGGCCGATGGTGCGGATGTATCGCTTGAGCCCTTCCTCGCCGAGGGCGAGCATGGCTTCGGGAGTATTGGCCACGGGGTAAAGCTTTTCCGTTGCCGCATTGACGCTGACGTCGGTGGCCTGGGCCGAGAGGATCACCGATACCAGCAGTTCAAAATGGGAGTTGTAGCTCAATTCGGTTCGCGGCGCCGGGTTGGCCTCCCTGAGGCGCTCGAAGATCTCCTGTCTGGCGGCGGCTTTCATGTCTGCTTGCGGCGGGCCGCAACCCGCGCTACCGCCGCGGCGATTTCGCGCCGGGCGGCTTCCCGGGAAAATCCCCTCGCGCGGGTTTTGGGGTGGAGCCGGGGATCGGGATTGGCCAGCCGGAACTCGTGATACTCCTCGCGCCGGCGGCGATGCCGCAGGAGTTCGTCATCGGGCTCGAGTGCCGCGGGCAGCGCGCGCAGTTCGATGCAATCCACGGGACAGGGCGCAACACAGAGTTCGCAGCCGGTGCATTCTCCGGCCACCACGGTGTGCATCATTCCCGGCGCGCCGATGATGGCGTCAACCGGGCATGCCGGCAGGCATCTGGCGCAGCCGATACATTCGGCTTCCCGAATGAAGGCGAGCGCCGTCTGCGGCTCAGGGTTGCCGGGAGAGGTACTGCTCATTCAGCAGGCCGCTGGAATGGGCGGAGGGAATCCGGTAGCGCGCGAGAATCTGTTCCTCGGAGGCCAGCGCTTCCTCATGATCGATCACCATCTGGTAGCCGTTGTCATTGCGAAAGACGACGAATGGACTGGTATTTTCGCGCAACATGGCGACAAAATGGTCGAAATCCCGGATGGGCTCGTCGTTGACGGTTTCCACCACCCAGTTGCGCCAGTCGTGGTAGCCCAGATTGACATCGGCGGCCATCACCTGCAGGGCCACCACGAGTTCCTGGCGCTCGGGCGAGGCCCATTCATTGCGGGCTTCCAGCAGGGCAATCGGCGCCGAGCGGCTCCAGTCGTTGCCCCAGCGCTTGATCAGATTCATGTTCAGCGGCACGAAAAGGACGCCGCCGTACAGGTAATATTCGGGAATCTCGTCGAACTGCTCGCCATTGACGAGGCTGTAGTTTTCCCTCTCGCCGCCGGCAACCAGCATGGCCTCGTGCTCCTTGCCCTGGCGGGAATAGCGCAGGGGGATGGCGTCGCCCACATGGAACTGGTCCATGGCGTATTTGTAATTGGTGAGTATGTCGGAATCGAGCTGGATGCTGCCGTCATCGGCAATGGCAAAGCCATTGACCTCGGTAATGACGTCGTTGACTTCCAGAATGCCGGCGGCGGGGGAGTCGTCAAAGACCTGGATGACGATCACGCCGCGCTGGTCTTCGCTCAGCCCCCGGGCGGACTTGGCCGCGGGGCTTTCCAGGGTCTGGGTGCGGAAGCCGAGATCGGGAAATCCATCGTGGATGCCGTCCTCGCTGTCCCGCAGCACATGGCGGATCACGCTCGGCGGAATGAAGTAGCCGAGGTTTTCCGAACGCCCGGCGGTATTGGCCTGCATGACGATGCCGACGATCTGCCGATCGACGATCACCGGCCCGCCGCTGTTACCGGGATTGATGGCGGCATCGAGCTGGCCGGCGAGCAGGTAGCTGGAAGCATGGGAATAGACCTGATGCTCCACCCGGGACAGCACGCCCTTGGTGATGCTCAGGCTCTGCCCCCCCATGGGATAGCCGAGCACCGAAACCTCGTCCCGCAAATCGGGCAAATCGCCGATGGTGAGCGGCTTGAGCCCGGCGTAAAAGTCTTCGTCCTCCACTTCGATCAGGGCCAGGTCCGCCTCGTGGGAGACGAACAGCACCCGGGCCTGGAAACGCTGGGGGTCGTTGTGCTTTTGCGCCTGCACGTAGCTGGCGTCGGCGATCACATGGGCATTGGTGAGAATGCGGTTGGCGTCGATGAGCACGCCGGAGCCGGAGGACTGCCGGGGATTGAGCAGGCGCCAGGGGACGAAGTAATCCGGCGCCGCCTGCGTGGTGTAAATCTTGATGACCGAGTCTTCGATTTCCTGGATGTCGCTGTCCTGGGCGATGGCGCCGCCAGCAATCACCACGGCCAGTACGAGGCCGAACAAGGTCTTGCCCGAAAAATTCCGCATGGCGCGTGGCTGCCGCAAGGGTAGGCGGGAAGTATCGTGCCAGCGGCCATTTGCTGTCAAACGCAGCGGACTTCAAGCAGCAATTCCCATTCAGGCACCTCACCCATCATGTCATTCTGCGCGCAGTCGCAGAATTTCCCTGGGAGGCCGCCGCATGAGATTCTGCGACTACGCTTCGCTCCGCGCAGAATGACGGGGAGAGCGCAGTCTGCTAACTGACCCGCATGCCGGGCCTGGCGCCCGAGTCGGGGGCTAGCAGCCAGATTTCCTTGCCGCCGGGGCCGGCGGCGAGGATCATGCCTTCGGAGAGGCCGAATTTCATCTTGCGGGGTTTGAGATTGGCGACCACGACCACGAGCCGGTTTTCCAGGTCGGCCGGGTCGTAGGCGCTGCGGATGCCGGCGAAAACCGTGCGCTCGATGGGATTGCCGGTTTCGTCGTGGCCGAGGTCGAGTTTCAGGCGCAGCAGCTTGTCCGCGCCTTCCACGAAACCGGCTTCAGCGACCCGGGCCGCGCGCAGGTCAACCCTGGCGAAAGCGTCGATGTCGATTTCCCCGGCGAAAGCTTCTGTGGGCGCTGCTGGCGCTTGTTCCCCGGTCTTGCCGCCCGCGTTTTGCCGGACCTCCCATTCCTCGCGGGTTTCATCCACCATGGCTTGTACCTTGTCGGCTTCGACCCGGGTAAGCAGGGGTCGAAAGCGGTTGATGCGGTGGTCGAGCAGCAATGTGTCGAGGTCGGCCCAGCTGAGCGGGTCGATGGCGAGAAACTCCTCGGCCTTGGCCGCCAGGGCTGGCAGCACGGGCTTCAGATAGCCCGCGAGCAGGCGGAAGGCATTGATTCCCGTGGTGCAAATGGCCTGCAATTCCGGGGCCTGCCGGTCGGTTCTGGCGATTTCCCAGGGCTTGCGCTCGTTGAGATACTGGTTGGCCTTGTCGGCGAAGGCCATGATCTGGCGAATGGCCTTGCCATACTCCCGGACTTCGTAGAGTTCGGCGATTGCGCCGGAGGCCAGCCGGATTTCCCCGATCAGGGCTTCGTTGTCGACGGCGCCGGCGAGCCTGCCGTCAAAATTCTTGCCGATGAATCCGGCGCAGCGGCTGGCGATATTGACAAGCTTGCCCACCAGGTCGGCATTGACCCGTTGCACGAAGTCTTCCAGATTCAGGTCGAGATCGTCCACGCCGGGACCAAGCTTCGCCGCCAGGTAGTAGCGCAGGTACTCGGGATTCAGGTGTTTCAGATAGGTGCCGGCATTGATGAAGGTGCCCCGGGATTTGGACATCTTGGTGCCATCCACGGTGACGAAGCCGTGAACAAAGACCGCATCGGGTTTCTTGTAGCCCGCGCTGTGCAGCATGGCCGGCCAGAAGAAGGTATGGAAATTGACGATGTCCTTGCCGATGAAGTGGTAGATTTCGCTGTCGCCGCCAGGCCGCCACCAGGCGTCGAAATCGAGCCCCTCGCGCTTGCAGTGGTTGAGAAAGCTCGCCATGTAGCCGATGGGCGCATCGAGCCAGACATAGAAGTACTTGCCCGGTTGGCCGGGAATCTCGAAGCCGAAATAGGGCGCGTCCCGGCTGATATCCCAGTCCTGGAGGCCTTCTCCCAGCCATTCGCCGAGCTTGTTGGCCACCGCTTCGTGAACCGCCCCGCCCTGGATCCATTGCCGCAGCATTTCGCTGAAGGCGGGCACGGTGAAGAAGAAGTGTTCGGATTCCTTTTCCACCGGCGTGGCGCCGGACAGCGCGGATTTGGGATTGATCAACTCCGCCGGATTGTGGGTGGAGCCGCAGACCTCGCAGTTGTCGCCGTATTGCCCTTCGGCTCCGCAACGGGGGCAGGCGCCGGTAATGTAGCGGTCGGCGAGGAACAGCTTCTTTTCCGGGTCGTACAACTGGCGAATCTTGCGCCGGGCGATATGGCCGTTGCTTTCCAGCGCGAGATAGATCGATTCCGCGAGTTCGCGGTTCTCTTCGGAGTGGGTGCTGTGAAAATTGTCGAAACCGATGAGAAAACCGGCATAGTCTCTCTCGTGCTCGCGCTGGACCCGGCCAATCAGTTCCTCGGCGGTAATTCCCTGGCTTTCGGCGCTGAGCATGATTGCGGTGCCGTGGGCGTCGTCGGCGCAGACATAAATGCACTGGTGGCCGCGCATTTTCTGCAGGCGCACCCAGATATCGGTCTGGATCGCTTCCATGACATGACCGAGATGGATGTCGCCGTTCGCATAGGGCAGGGCGCTGGTAACAAGAATCTTGCGCTGGCTCACCGGAAAGTCCTCGATTCAGGGCCCTCAGAGCTCGACCATCTCAAAGTCATGCCTGCTCGCGCCGCAGTCCGGGCAGCACCAGTCGTCGGGAACATCTTCCCAGGCCGTGCCCGGCGCAATGCCTTCCTCCGGCAGCCCGTACTCCTCTTCATAGATGAATCCGCAAATCTGGCATTCCCACTTTCTCATGGGTCTTTCTCCCGCCGCGAAGCTTCATAAACCGCGCGGCATCATACCGGAACAACCCCCCGAAATCACCCGAAGACAGGGATTGCGACAGGCGGAGATGCGGCACTGGCGTGAAGGTTTTATCATGCGGCAATTGCGGGGCCCGCATGGCCCGGAGAACTTGCATGACAATCAAATCCGACCGATGGATCAGGAGGATGGCTGAGGAGCAGGGGATGATCGAGCCTTTCGCGCCGGGCCAGGTGCGGGAGGCCGGGGGCAGCCGGGTGATTTCCTATGGCACTTCGAGCTACGGCTACGACGTGCGTTGCGCGAACGAGTTCAAGATCTTCACCAATGTGCATACGACCGCCGTGGTGGATCCGAAGAATTTCGACGAAACCAGTTTCGTCAGTATCGAGGAGCCTTCCTGCATTATCCCGCCGAACTCCTTTGCCCTTGCCCGCACCGTGGAGTACTTCCGTATCCCGGCCAATGTGCTGACGGTGTGCCTCGGCAAGTCCACCTATGCCCGCTGCGGCATCATCGTCAATGTCACGCCGCTTGAGCCCGAATGGGAAGGCCACGTGACCCTTGAATTCTCCAACACCACTCCCTTGCCCGCCAAGATCTATGCCGGTGAAGGCGCCGCCCAGATGCTTTTCTTCGAAAGCGATGAGCGCTGCGAGACCACCTACCGGGAGCGCGGCGGCAAGTATCAGGGCCAGCGGGGCGTCACCCTGCCCAAGGCTTGAATCGCGCCAAAAAATTGGCAAACAGGCAAAAATTTGACGCCATGGCGAATAGCGTCAAGAAACCGACATGCCGCAATTCGTGGCATGACATCTCGGCCATCCGCTAACTAACTGATTTTTAAGATATTTTTGATGAATAGCCGTCAAGGCCCATGTTGGAACGAATCTTGCTGAGCCTTCCCTACCCGCATTCATTTTGCGGTGCGGCGGGGTCCGGCAAGCAATACAGGCAATAACAGACGGCTAATCCATACATCGACAGGAAGTTGCAGAAGTTTAGCGGGAATTGCAGCCAGGGGATTTGGAGTGGAAATGGAGGCTTGGCCAACGCCGGAACAACAGGACAGGAATCAGGAATCAAGGGAATCATGAGTTCGGCAATTGACTACCTGGCGGAAAGAGAGGAGAGCAGGGACTGGGCTCGCCAGACAGTGGAGAAGCACGCGCCGCTGGTGAATCGCATTGCGCGGCATTTGCTGGCGCGGATGCCGGCCAATGTGCAGATTGATGATCTCGTGCAGTCCGGGATGATAGGCCTGCTCGACGCGGCGAAAAAATACGATCACAGCAAGGGCGCCAGTTTCGAGACCTATGCCGGCATCCGCATCCAGGGCGCCATGCTCGATGAGGTGCGCAAGGGCGACTGGACGCCGCGTTCGGTGCATCGCAAGTCCCGCGATGTGGCGAAAGCCATCCAGAAGGTGGAGGCCCGCACCGGGCGCAATGCCAGCGATCAGGAAATCGCCGGCGAAATGAATATCGGCCTCAACGTCTACTTCAATATCCTGCAGGATTCCAGCGGCACCCGCCTGTTCAGCTTTGACGAGATCAGTGAAAATGCCGACCCGGCGCTGGAAATGGTGGACGGCGATCTGCCCGACCCGCTGGACAACATGCAGCACCGTTGTTTCCGCGAGGATCTGGGCAATGCCATCGACGGCCTCCCCGATCGAGAGAAGCTGGTGCTGTCGCTGTACTATGACGAAGAGCTCAACCTGAAGGAGATTGGCGAGATCATCGGTGTCAGCGAATCCCGGGTAAGCCAGATCCACAGCCAGGCGGCCCTGCGGCTGCGATCGAAACTGCTGGTCTGGCGTCAGTAGTCCAATTCGGCCTCACTCATGGTCCGTCGCCGGGTTCGCTATAATCCGCCCGGACCCTTCCACCGGAACGGCAGGCAGTGAGCGCTGAAGCCCAGGACTCCCACCCCATGCTTGAAGTCCGCGCGCTGAACTGTGAGCGGAATGACCGGCTGCTGTTCCGCGATCTCTCATTTACCCTTGAAGCCGGCCAGGTGCTGCAGGTCAAGGGCGGCAACGGATCGGGCAAGACCACTCTGCTGCGGATCATCTGCGGCCTCAACGACAGCTATCGCGGCGAGTTGTTCTGGCACGGCGCCCCGCTTGGCGAACAGCGCGATGCGTTTTATGCCGGCCTGCTCTACATCGGTCACCGGGTGGCGGTGAATCGGGTATTGTCGCCGCTGGAAAACCTGCGCTGGAGCAGCCGCCTGCACCATCCGGCGGACGATGGACGAATCCGCGGGGCATTGGGACAAATCGGCCTTGCCGGCTATGAGGACTCGCCCTGTTACTCGCTTTCGGCGGGACAATACCAGCGGGTTTCCCTAGCCCGGCTGCTCTTGCACGGCGGCGATTTGTGGGTGCTCGATGAACCCTTCACCACCCTGGACACCCGCGGCGTGGCCCTGCTGGAAAATCTCGTGGGGCGACACGCCGAAAGCGGCGGTGCGGTGCTGATTACCACTCACCACAAACTCACCCTGCCCGGCCTGCGCGCCCTGACCCTGGGAGTCGCCAGATGAGCCAGGCAAGCGCCGCCGCCGCATTTATCGCCACGCTCAGGCGCGATCTGCTGATCAGCCTGAAGCGGCGCAACGACATTCTCAATCCGTTCATGTTCTTCATTATCGTGGTGTCGCTGTTTCCCATCGGCGTCAGCCCGGACAGCGCCATGCTGCGGCAAATCGCGGCGGGTGTGATCTGGATCGCCGTGCTGCTCGCCTCGATGCTGTCCATGGACGGCCTGTACCGCTCGGATTATGAAGACGGCACGCTGGAGCAGCTTCTGCTCAGTTCGATGCCGCTGTATCTGCTGGTGTTCGCCAAGAACATCGCCCACTGGCTGGTGAGCGGATTGCCGGTCATCCTGGTTTCGCCCCTGCTCGCCTACATGCTGGCCCTGCCGGCGGAAGGCTATCTGACCCTGGTGGCCTCGCTGCTGCTCGGCACGCCGGTGGTGGGCATGCTGGGCTCGATCGCGGTGGCGCTTACCGTGGGCCTCGGCAGCCGCGGCCTGATTCTCGCCGTAATCACTGTGCCCATGAGCGTGCCGGTATTGATTTTCGGCACACTGGCAGTACAGAACGCCCTTGCCGGCGGCTTGCCGCTGGGCTATCTGGCCCTGCTTGGCGCCATGCTGGCGCTCACCATCTGCCTCGCCCCGGTGGCCACGGCGGCGGCACTGCGGATTTCGGTGAATTGAGCCTTGCCAGGAGCGTGGATGAGAGCGGATTTGCAGCCGCGAATTCCTGCGGCGCAGGCTCCCGGGCCAACCGCGGCGAAGCCGGGGATATCGGTAACAGTTTGTAGCCCGCCATCGGCGCGGCGGTGGCTTCGGGTACAATGGCGGCGGGCGCGGCTGAGGCTGCGCCATCGAATTTCGAGGTAACTATGGCAGGCGGATGGCAATGGTTTCACCGGCTCGGGTCGCCGAAGTGGTTTTATGAGAAAACCACCCGCTGGCTGCCCTGGCTGTGGGGCGCCATGGCGCTGTTTCTCACCGTGGGCCTGGTCTGGGCGCTGCTGTTTCTGCCCGAGGACTACCAGCAGGGGCACACTTCCCGCATTCTCGTGGTGCATGTGGCGGTTGCCGGCGCTTCCCTGTCCTTTTTCCCGCTGATGGCGGTGGCCGGCACCGTAACCCTGGTGTGGCGCATGAAGCTCGCCGACATGGTGGCCAGGAATGCCGCCCCGCTCGGAGCCTGGTTCTCCTTTCTCACCCTGGCCACGGGTTCCATCTGGGGCAGCGTGAGCTGGGGCACCTGGTGGGAATGGACCGACAGCCGATTGGTATCCATGCTGTTCCAGTTCTTCCTGCTGCTGGGAGTCATCTCCCTGCGCGCGGCCATCGAGAACACGGAAACCGCCGCCCGGGCCTGCGCCCTGCTGTCCATCGTGGGCTGTATCAATGTGGTGGTGATCAAGTATTCCGTGGACTGGTGGAATACCCTGCACCAGCCATCGAGTCCGATTTCCATGGAAGTCGGCAGCCCCAATGGCCCCGAATTCTGGGTCGCCACCGTGGTGATGATCGTGGCGGTGTACCTGTTTCTGGCAGTCAGCCTGATTCTGGCGACCCGCAATGAAATCCTCCAGCGGGAAAGCGGGGCCCAGTGGGTGCGGGAGCTTG
Source organism: Pseudomonadales bacterium (assembly GCA_022821865.1). GTDB lineage: Bacteria > Pseudomonadota > Gammaproteobacteria > Pseudomonadales > Pseudohongiellaceae > UBA9145. The sequence goes on along the minus strand of JAJECW010000141.1, from coordinate 100,097 downwards.
CGCTGGAGGCGGGATGACGGGAGGAGGGCGCGCGGGATGAAGGAGCAAGGATAGGACAGCCATGTTTGATGGTATACAATTCAACAGCTTGGGCGAGTTTCTGGCCATGGGGGGCTATGCCTTCAATGTATGGTCGGTATACGCCCTGTTTGCGATTTTTCTGGTAGCGAATCTGGCCCTGCCACTGCGCAAGCGCCGCCGGATTCTGCGCGAACAGCGGCGCAGGCTTGCCGCTGGCGCCGGCCGGGAGGAAGACGGTGCCGCGGACCGCGCCGGCTGGGAAGTGAGCCGGCAGCCCGGGGCCCGGGCTGCCGGGTGGGAGAAGAGAAATGATGAAGCCGCATCGGCGCAATAGGCTCGGCATTATCCTGTTCATCGCCACGGGCATGAGCGTGGCCATCGGGTTGACCCTGTTCGCCCTGAGCCAGAATATCAACATGTTTTATTCGCCCACCGCGGTGGCCAATGGCGAGGTGGAGGCGGGCACAATGTTCCGCATCGGCGGCATGGTCAAGGATGGATCGGTGGACCAGCGGCGGGACAGCCTCGCCGTGCGCTTCGTCACCACCGATTATGTCCACGATGTGCCCATTGAGTACGAGGGCATTCTCCCCGACCTGTTTCGCGAAGGGCAGGGCATCGTCGCCGAAGGGCGACTTGACGCCGCCGGGGTGTTCCAGGCCAGCCGGGTGCTCGCCAAGCACGATGAGAACTACATGTCGCCCGAGGTGAGGGCGGCCATGGAACAGGCCGGCGCCAACCCGGAAAACCATCCGTTCAGGGAATCCCCGGAGGACTGAATGATCCCTGAACTGGGCCAGTTCTCGCTGATTCTGGCTTTCTGCCTCAGTATCCTGCTCGGCACGCTGCCCCTTGCCGGGGCCGCCACGGGCAATGGCCTGTGGATGAGCCTCGGTCGGCCACTCAGCGCCGGCCTTTTCGTCTTTCTCGGCATCTGTCTTTTCATACTGGGCCACGCCTTCGTCACCGATGATTTTTCGGTGCGGGTCGTCGCCGCCCAGTCCAATTCCCTGCTGCCCATGCAATACAAGCTGACCGCGCTGTGGGGCGGCCACGAGGGATCTTTCCTGCTGTGGACCTTCATGCTGTCCGGCTGGATTCTTGCCGTCAGCGTATTCAGCGGCGGCATGCCCCGGGAGTTCGTCGCCCGGGTGCTTGGCGTGCTTGGCCTGTTGTGCGCCAGCTACATCCTGTTCATGCTCGCAACCTCCAATCCCTTCGACCGCATGGCGCCGGTGCCTCCCGCCGATGGCGCGGACCTCAACACCGCCCTGCAGGACATCGGCTTCATCATGCATCCACCGACCCTGTACATGGGTTATGTGGGCTATTCGGTGGTGTTCGCCTTCGCCGTCGCCGCCCTGCTCAGCGGCCGCCTCGATGCCGCCTGGGCGCGCTGGTCGCGCCCCTGGGCCAATGTTTCCTGGGCGATCCTGACCATCGGCATCGCCCTGGGAAGCTGGTGGGCCTATTACGAGCTCGGCTGGGGCGGATGGTGGGCCTGGGATCCGGTGGAAAACCCGCCCCTGATCACCTGGCTGTTCGGCGCGGCATTGATTCATTCCCTGGCGGTTACCGAAAAGCGCCGTGTATTCAAGAGCTGGACGGTGCTGCTGGCGATACTGGCCTTTGCCGGCAGCCTGCTCGGCACCTTCATCACCCGTTCCGGCCTGCTGACTTCGGTGCACGCCTTCGCCAGCGACCCTTCCCGGGGCGTATTCATTCTCGGCATTCTCGGCATTTCCGTTGGCGGCGCCCTGCTGCTCTACGCCTTTCGCGCGCCACTGATCAAGAGCGAATTCGGCTTTGGCCCGCTGTCCCGGGAAGTTTTCCTGCTGGCCAACAACATCATTCTGGTGGTGGCCGCGGCCTCGGTGTTTCTGGGTACGCTGTTTCCCATGTTTTATCAGGCGCTGACCGGCGATCTGATTTCCATTGGCCCGCCCTATTTCAATCTGATTTTCGCGCCCCTGATGATCGTGCTCGTGATGCTGCTCGGCATCGGCCCCATCAGCCGCTGGAAAAAGACCTCGGGCAGTTACCTGAGGCGGCAACTCGGTAAGCTGGCGCTGGCGAGTCTCGCGCTTGGCGTGGCATTGCCCCTGATCGTGCTGCTTGAGATTTCACTGCCCGCCACAATCGCCGTGGCGCTGGCATTGTGGATCGTCCTTACCATCGGCCGGGACCTGCTGGCGAAGACCGCCAACAAGCCGGGCCGCTGGCAGGGACTGCGCTCACTGACCTATGGCTATTACGGTATGCAGGGGGCGCATTTCGGCGTTGCCGTCATGCTTGTTGGCGTGGCCCTGACGAGCTGGTTCAGCACCGAAACCAGCGTGCTGCTGCGACCGGGAGAAACCGTTGCCCTGGGCAATTACGAGTTCCGCTTCGATGGCAGCGAGCGCGTTGCCGGCCCCAATTACCAGGCCGACCGGGCCACGGTCCTCGTGACCCGGAGCGGCGCGCCGGTGGCGGACCTTTATCCGGAACTGCGGGTGTATCTCGCCAGCGGAACGCCCTCCACCGAAATGGCCATTGACGCGGGATTGACGCGGGATCTTTTCGTGACGCCGGGAGAGATACGCGACAACGGCGCCTGGACCATGACGGTGTACGTCAAGCCCTTTGTGCGCTGGATCTGGCTCGGCGCGATCATCATGTCCCTTGGCGCCGCCCTGGCGGCGGCGGACCGCCGCTACCGCAAGCTGGCCGGCCGGCGCAGGGAATCTGCCGCCGCGAGCAGCCCAGGCGGGCAGGGCGGCCTGCAGCCGGCGCCGGGAGTTGGCTCTTGAACCAGTCAGCGCAGAAGCGGATTTTCTTTATTCCCGCAGCGGCGTTTCTGCTGCTGGCGGTATTCCTCTGGCGGGGGCTGTATCTGGACCCCACGGAATTGCCATCGGTTCTGATCGACAAGCCCATGCCGGAGTTCGCCATGACCACGGTGGAGAATCAGCCGGTGGGCAATGCCGACTTGCCGGAGCAGGTTTTCCTGCTCAATGTCTGGGGCAGTTACTGTCTGCCCTGCCTGGTGGAGCATCCCACCCTGATGCGGCTCTCGGAAGAAGGCGAGTTCCCTGTGGTGGGAGTGAACTACAAGGACCGCCGGCAACTGGCGCTGGACTGGCTCGAACGCAATGGCAATCCCTTTGCCTACAGCGTTCTCGATGAACAAGGCCGTTTCGGCATTGACCTGGGCGTCTACGGCGCGCCGGAGACCTTTCTCGTGGACGGCGGGGGAGTGATTCGCTATCGCCATGTGGGCGTTCTCGATGAGTCGGTCTGGCGCGATGTCTTTGCGCCGGCCATCGATGAGTTGCGCGCTGCCGGCCCCCGGCCCTGACCGGCCCAGGCGCTGTGGCCGGACTGACATGACACTCCCGCGAATTCTGCTGCCTCCCCTGCTTTTCCTGCTGGTGGCGCCGGTCGGCTTTGCCCAGGTGGACGCCTTCGCCTTCGACAACGACGGGCAGCAGCAGCGCTTCCGCCGCCTGTCCAATGAATTCCGCTGTCCCATGTGTCAAAACGCCAATCTCACCGGCTCCACCGGCGGCGTTGCCGAAGACCTGCGCCGGGAAATCCACCGCATGATCCTGGCGGGCAATACCGATACCGAAATCGAGCAGTTCATGTTCGAGCGTTACGGCGACTTTATCTTCTATCGTCCGCGCCTGCGGCCCGACACCGTGCTGCTCTGGTTTGGGCCGATGCTGTTCCTGCTGCTCGGCGCCTGGGCGGGCTGGAGGATCCTGCGGCGAGCGGACAACCGGGAGAAGCAGCCGCTGGCGGCGGAGCTCGATGCCGGCGAGCGGGAAAAGCTGCGGCGGCTGCTCGATAATGAATGAATTCACCGGCGCGTTCTGGCTGGTTTGCCTGGGGCTTGTGGCATTGGCGGCGAGTTTTCTCGCCGTGCCCCTGTGGCGCGCCCGGCGTGGTGCATGGAATATCGAGGAAACAGCCCGCGTCCAGGCCAATATCGTCCTGTTCCGGGAGCGCAAACAGGAACTGGAGGCGGAGTTCGCCGCCGGCGAACTCGACCGGGAGCAGTTGGACGCCTTGCTGCTCGAATTGCAGGCAAGCCTGCTCACCGATGTGGACGAGGAGGAACCCGCGGCAGGCGCTGCGGCGGAAGCCTTTTCCTGGCGTTCTCCGGCGGTGCTCGCGCCGCTGCTATTGATGGCGCTGCTGCCGCTGGCGGCCTGGCTGATGTACCAGCAATGGGGCCAACTCGACGATGTGGAACTGATGGACCAGTTCCAGCGCAGCGTGGCGGCGAGCGGCGACCCGGAAGCGGCCGGGGAGCTTGTGCTGAGTCTTGGGCAGGCGGTGCGGGATGATCCGGATCGACCCTGGGCCTGGTACTTTCTCGGCGAAAACCTGTCCACCCTGGGCATGTTCGACGTGGCCAATTCCGCCTTTCGCCAGGCCGCCGGACAAATGATCGAAGACGAGGAAAAGGCCCTGGCCCTTGGCCGGGTAGCGCTTACTGGCTATATCCTCGCGCAATTCGAGATCACTCCCGAAGTGCGGGGCGTCATCGACGAGACCCTGGCGCTCAATCCCGATGAGACCAATATTCTGCAATTGCTTGCCAGCGAGGCGGAGGACAAGGGTGATTTCGACGCCGCCATCGGCTACTGGCGCCGGCTCTCCCAATTGAATCCCGATTCCCCGGCGGCGCGGGAGAATATCGCCAATCTGCAAAGACTGCGCGATGGCCGGGAGGCCGCGGGCCCGGCCATTGAGGTCGCAGTGGCCATCGCCGAAGAGTTGCAACTCGATTCACAGCTGCGGGTGTTTGTCGCCGCCCGCAATGCCGAAGCCCAGGGCATGCCGCCGCTGGCGGTGGCCGACCTCAGCGTGGCCGACTTGCCCGCCCGTGTCCGCCTCGACAACGGCATGGCGGTGGGCCCTTTCAACCTGTCCTCCGCCAGTAGGGTCTTTGTCAGCGTGCTGGTATCACAATCCGGCTCGGCCAATCGCGGTGCCGGCGATTTTTTTGTCGAATCCGAACCCTTCTCGATGGAAGATTCCCCGCCCTTGCTGGAACTGGTAGTGTCCGAGCTCGTTCCCTGAGCGCGGTCGCCGCTGTCTGCCCGTCCTTGCCCAATGGAACAGTTTCTCACCATAGCCATCGCCCATCTGCTGGCGGTCGCCTCGCCGGGGCCGGATTTTGCCGTGGTGCTCAAGCAAAGCGTCAATGGCGGAACCCGGGCTGGAGTCTGGACCAGCGCCGGTGTGGGTTCCGGCATTTTTCTGCATGTCGCTTACTGCGTGCTTGGGGTGGCCTTGCTGCTGGCCCGGGTGGATTGGCTGTTCGATCTGGTGAAATGGATTGCCGCCGCCTATCTCGCCTGGCTCGGCGCCCAGGCGCTCCATAGCGCCTGGCGGCCCGATGCCGCGCCAGAGGCCGGCAATTCCGGCGCTGTGCTAGCCCCGGGGCGGGCGTTTGCCACGGGTTTTCTCACCAATGGGCTCAATCCCAAAGCCACCTTGTTCTTTCTGGCCTTGTGGACCGTGGTCATCAGCCCGGAAACGCCGCTGCGGGTGCAGATGCTGTATGGCGCCTATCTGGCCCTGGCGACTTTCGCCTGGTTCGCCCTGCTTTCCCGGCTGCTTGGGCAGCAGGGTGTGCGGGGATTTCTGCTTCGTTCCGGCCGCTGGTTCGAAACCGGCATGGGCGCCGTGCTACTCCTGCTCGCGGCCCAAATTGTGTTGACCGGCTGAATTACCACATGGCCCTTCTTCGCGCGACAAAGCATCCCACCCGGTCATTCTGCGCGGAGCGAAGCGCAAAATGACAGGAGGCAGGCGCAGAGTGCACAAACCGCCCACTTGTAGTAGCTTCGGTTCCCGATAACGGGATTCCGCCTTGAACGCCATCGACTGGATCGTCATTACCGTGTATTTCAGCATCCTGCTCGGGCTGGTCGCTTCGGTCACCCGCCGGCAGCAGACTTCCGCCGATTACTTTCTGGCCGGGCGCAATGTGGGATTTTTCGCCATCGGGGCTTCGATTTTCGCCTCGAACATCGGCTCGGAGCATATCGTCGGCCTCGCCGGGCAGGGCGCTTCCACCGGGCTTGCCATGGCTCATTACGAACTGCACGCCTGGATCGTGGTCCTGCTCGCCTGGGTTTTTGTGCCCTTCTACTATCAATCCGGCGTGTTCACGATGCCCGAGTTTCTCGAGCGCCGTTTCGGGCCCAGGCCGCGCTGGCTGCTGTCGCTGGTCTCCCTGGCCGCCTATGTGCTGACCAAGGTTTCGGTCACGGTGTACGCTGGCGCCGTGATTTTCCGCACCCTGCTGCCGGATACCTTTGGCAGCCCCGACGCCGCGTTCTGGGTGGGCGCGGTTTCCACGGTGCTGCTCACGGGCCTGTACACCGTGGCCGGCGGACTGCGCGCCGTGCTGTACACCGATTCGGTTCAGGCCCTGGTGCTGATCCTCGGCTCCGCCGCGATCACCTGGTTCGGGCTCGGGCAGTTGGGCGGCTGGGGCGAACTGCGGGACTTCGCCGCCACCAGCGTCGCCGACTATGCCCTGTGGCGCCCCCTTTCGGACCCGGAATTCCCCTGGCTCGGCATCCTCATCGCCTCTCCCATTGTTGGCGTATGGTACTGGTGTACCGACCAATACATCGTTCAGCGAACCCTGGCGGCGAAGAACCTGCGGGCGGCGCGGCGGGGCGCCCTGTGGGGGGCTTTTCTCAAGGTCTGGCCAGTATTCATTTTCCTGATTCCGGGCCTGATCGGCGCCGCGCTGCATGAGCGGGGCCTGTTGCGGATTCCACTCGACGCCGCGGGCGGCCTCGCCGGCGATCAGGTATTTCCGGCCATGGTGGTCTCCCTGCTGCCCGCCGGCCTGCGCGGGCTGGTGGTGGCGGGCTTGCTGGCGGCGCTGATGAGTTCGCTGTCTTCCCTGTTCAATTCCACCGCCACGCTGTTCACCGTCGATATCTATGAAAAGCTGCGACCGGAAGCTACCGAGCAACAGATCGTGACCACCGGGCGGCTCGCCACCGGCGTGGTGATTATGCTGGGCCTGCTCTGGATTCCCGTGATGCCGGCAATATCCGAGGGAGGACTGTACCAGTACCTGCAAAATGTGCAGAGCTATCTGGCGCCGCCGATCACGGCGGTGTTCCTGCTGGGCATCTTCAGTTCCCGGGTCAACGCCCGGGGGGCGCTCTGGGGAATGGCCGCGGGATTCGTCCTCGGCATGACCAAACTCGGCTCCCAGGCAATTTTCGGCAGCGGCAAGATCGAGAACCCGGCCCTGCTCGCGGCCATCGCCGATTTCAATTTCCTCTATTTCTCGGGCGTGCTGTTCCTCATCTGCCTCGCCATCATGATCGGCGTGTCCCGGGCGGGCCCGCCACCCCAGCCGGAACAAATACGCGGCCTCACCCTGGCCAGCCTCGACCGGCAAGCCGTCCGCGAAAGCTGGAACCGAACCGACATCATCGCCACCGCCACAGTACTTGGCCTGGTGGCGGCAATCTACCTCTACTTCTCCTTCTGGATTTGAAGGGGGGCATCGGTTCGTCGAAAGTTCTCGACATCCGGGTTCGAATGGCTATGATCCAGTCTTGTAGCACTCAGGAATAGGTGGTTCTCGCGCCATGATTAACAAGTGAGAATTCACAGCATTGATGGGCGACCTTCGGGTCGCCCTTTTCATTTGGCAAAAAGCATTATCGGACACTGGGCACTCCAGTTGTCGTAAAACAGTCTCTATCCCTGAGTGCTAGACTGCGCACCCGGGTACTGAAATCAGAACCGTGAGGATATCATCAAGCGGCACCTGGCCGATTTTTTCGCCATTCTTATGGACTTGGAGGAAGCCACGGGATTTTTTCAACCAATGGCCAGGATCGGTTATCTCGACTATTTGCCCAACCATAAGGCTTTTTCATTCCAGTGCTATGGTTCTCTTTCCCTGAATTTGATCCTTTCCTGCTCAACGACGAAGGATACAAAGCTGGGTAGCGCCGGCAACATTTTCGCTTGTCCTTTGGGTCTCCAGAGAAAATCTGATTCCACCATCTGGTTGAGAATTTCGCCGCATTCCCGCCCGTCTCTTCCCTGATTCTCAAGGGCTTCCTGGACCATCTCCTCCAGCGCAGGCTGTCCAATCCATCCCCTCTGAAGCAGTTGTTTCGCGATGACCGTCAGGAGTTCCCTGTTTTCAGTCTTCCAGGCTGCGAACCTGCCCAGATAAACTTCTTCACGTGTGTTTCTCATTTCGTCGTCCAGACAGTCCACGTCCGCCTCGGTCAACTCACTGCGACGCTGCTCACTGGCAAGTTTCCATAAACGGCTGCCCCATAGTTGTAGAAACTGCGGATAACCCTGTGTGTCCCTGACAATCTTTACCAGTGCGTTGTTGCTGATCTTGATTCCAGCACATTCAAGAGGTATGCGGACTGCATCTCCCGCACTCTGTTCGTCGAGCAGGTCCAGACTCATGACCTCGCCACGCTCAAGAAATGAGACCTGAGCAATATCGCCTAATTCAGCGAGTTGCGGTTTGCCTGCCAGCACGACAATGGCTGGACCGCCCCGACCCCGGATGGTGAGTATTTCGTTCAGCAATTCACGACATGCCGAAGGCGCCATCAGGTGCGCTTCGTCGATCAGGAGAATCAGCGGGCTCGATTTGCACTTGGCCACCAAGCCCTTGCGCACTTCGTTTCTGGAAATTTCACCCCGCTGCCATTTGGCCTGCATCCCGCGCCAATCCAGTCCCCATTCACTCGGTTTCAGCGCCTCCCACAGGGATTGACCCAATACGCCGATCAGTTCCCTGCGAGCGTCTTCGGCGCTCTTGAGGTCGGTTGCGGTCATGAGTTCCAGCGTTACGTTGAAGCCCGGATTGGAAAGCGTTTCTTCAATCGCTCGCAACAAACTTGTTTTGCCGGAACCTCTTGGACCGTATATAACCACATCTCGGGATACAATCTCGCTATTGGCGGTTGCTCCTACCTGTTCGAAAATTCGGTAACGCTCTTCTTTTCTGCCGGCGAGGTAAGGCGGCTGCCGTCCGTATCCGGGACTGAACGGATTATCGAATAGCCCGGCAATTTTCCCGCGTGTCATAACTTCCCCCTGGGAATGAAATTGACCACTACGCTCTCCGGTTGTTCGGCGAACGGCGGCCCGGCTGCCTTGATGGCGTAAGGATCATCCACTGCCGGAAGCCAGATTTCATGATAACCGCAATTCGACCGTGTTTTCGTGATCATTCGGCAAATTCCGCTACTGACAGCGGTGGGGGAGGATTGTACAATTCAAGGCTTGGATCACATTACCGAATCTTTGCAGGTGAACCGATATGCCACAGATCAACAAGTTAGCAGCTGTCCCCGTCTCTCTGGCCCTGGCGGTTTCCGGTGCGCCGGCGCTGGCCCAGGAGGGCGCCAGGCCTGATCTGGAAGGTGTCTGGACCAATGCCTCGCGGACGCCGCTGTCGCGGCCCCAGGGTGTCGACCGGCTCGTGGTCAGCGCCGGGGAGGCGGCCCGGATTGTCGAACAGATGGCGATTGCCGGCATATCCGCCGAGAATATCGAAGCCGGCCCGGCCATCGACCCGGAAACCGGCGCGCCGCCGGAAGGGGCATACGATTTCGGCCTGCGGGGCTACAACCTGTTCTGGGTTGATCCCGGTTCCACCCTGGCCCACGTCAAGGGGGAGTACCGCACTTCGCTGATTGTTGACCCGCCCAGCGGGCGCGTGCCGAGGCTTGAGACTCCGCGGCTGGATTTCGAGCGCGCCAGTTACGGCGCCCGCTACCTGACCGGGGTTGGCGATGCCCGGGGCCCGGAAGCCATCCCCATTTCCGAGCGCTGCCTGATCGGTTTCGGCAATACCGCCGGCCCCGGCATGATGGGAACGCTGTACAACAGCAGCTACCAGTTCGTGCAAACCGACGATTACGTGGTCATTTCAGTGGAGATGGCACACGACGCCCGCATCGTTCCCCTGTTCGATTCCCCCGGGGAAGCGAGGGCCAATCTGCGACCGGCGTCGCACCAGCCCTGGTTCGGCGATTCCCGCGGCTGGTACGAGGATGGCGCACTCGTGGTGGAGACCGTCAATATCAACGAGCTGCAGTTGTCCGAAAGCCCGGTGCCCATCACTCGGGACGGGCGCATCATCGAGCGCTTCGAGCGCTATTCCGATACCGAGATCGTCTACACCTTCACCGTGGAGGACGACAATCTCTATAGTCAGCCCTGGACCGCCGAGTTGAGTTATCACGCCATGGACGGAAACCTCTACGAGTACGCCTGCCACGAGGGCAATTACTCCATGGCGGGCATTCTCGCCGGCGCCCGCATCCAGGAAATGGAAGCCGAGCTTGGCGCCGGATCGGAAGAATAGCGCCAGCGGGGGCGCAAACCCCATGGCCGGGCCAGTGGCAAAGACGCGGGAGCTGATCGACAGGTTCGACCGGCGGGTGGACTATATCCGCCTGTCGGTCACCGACCGTTGCGATTTCCGCTGCGTCTATTGCATGACCGAGGAAATGCGGTTCGTCCCGCGCCATCAGGTGCTGACCCTGGAAGAGTTGTACACCGTCGCCCGGGCCTTCACCGAACTCGGCGTCAGGCGCATCCGCCTCACCGGAGGCGAGCCGCTGGCGCGCTCCAATGTCATGCACCTCATCGAACGCCTCGGCAAGCTGCCGGGACTCGATGAACTGCTGCTCACCACCAATGGCAATCAGCTTGTAAAGTACGCCGGGCCCCTGCGGGCCGCGGGGGTGAATCGCATCAACATCAGCCTCGACAGTCTCGACGCCGGGCGGTTCCGCCGCATTTCCCGGGTGGGCAAACTCGAACGGGTGCTTGCCGGAATCGACGCCGCCGTGAATGCGGGCTTTGACCGCCTGCGACTCAACTCGGTAATCATGCGGGGCTATAACGAGGACGAAGTGCTGCCGCTGGTGGATTACGCACTTGCCCGCGACATCGATATCGCCTTTATCGAGGAAATGCCGCTCGGCGAAGCCTCGGACCATGCCCGGGAAGACACCACCTGCAGCAACGCCTGGGTGCGGGAGCAGATCGAAAGCCGCTATCCGCTGCTCGACAGCGCGGTAAAGACCGCCGGGCCTTCACGCTACGCCCAGGTCATCGGCAGGAAATCCCGCATCGGATTCATCTCTCCGGTGACCCACAATTTCTGCGCCGATTGCAACCGGGTGCGGGTGACCGTGGAAGGCCGCCTGCTGCTCTGCCTCGGCAACGAGCATTCCATGGACCTGCGGGCGGTTCTGCGGGATTCCGGCAAGACCCGCCAGGACCTGAAAGACGCCATTGTCGCCGCCATGGATCTCAAGCCCGAGCGACACTACTTCTATGACAAGGATCACGCCCAGCCGGTGCGACTGATGAACATGACCGGCGGATAGGATTGATGGCGGCGCGGACTCCACTGAATATCGCCGTGGTGACGGTTTCCGACACCCGCAACCGGGAGACCGACACTTCCGGCGCCCTGCTCGCCGACCGGCTTGTGGAAGCGGGGCACCGGCTGCATTCGCGCCGTATCGTCAGGGACGATGTCTACCAGTTGCGCGCCCTGGTCTCGAATCTCATCGCCGACCCGGAAGCCCAGGCCATACTCACCACCGGCGGCACCGGGTTCACCGCCCGGGACAATACCCGCAAGGCCGTCATGCCGTTGTTCGACGTGGAGATCGAAGGTTTCGGCGAATTGTTCCGCCAGATTTCCTTTGCGGAAATCGGTACTTCCACCGTGCAATCCCGGGCTTTCGGCGGTCTGGCCAACAGCACGGCGATATTCTGCCTGCCAGGCTCCACCGGCGCCTGCCGCACCGGCTGGGACCAGATCATCCGGGAACAACTCGACAGCGGCCACAAACCCTGCAATTTCGCTGAAAGAATCCTTTCGCCGGGATGAGGCAAAAAAATGCCGGGCCGCGATTGGCCCGGCAAACGGACAAAACGAAGGGCTTGAGGAAAGCCCTTCCAGAGGAGGAGCAGACCGCAGCAAGAACGATCAGCGCCGGAAGGGCCAAGGTGGCCGCGACCTGCGCCGAACTGACAACGATAGCCTCCAGAACTGGCTTGCCACATTGGGCATTCTTGTTCTCTCGTATCGATCCCCCAAACTGAGAATGCTGGATGCTTTCTCAAAACGTTCCGAATGGTAACACATTTTGGGAAAAGGTAACACTATATGGTTTTTGGTAACATTTTTTCGGAGCAGCCATGCGAGTCATGACTTTCAACTGCAACGGCATCCGCGCCGCCGAGCGCAAGGGCTTTTTCGGCTGGCTTGCGCGGCAGGATGTGGACCTCGTCTGCCTGCAGGAAACCAAGGCCCAGGAACCGCAACTGACCGTGCTGGAAGAAAAGGCCGGCGAGGCGGTATTCCATCCCTCCGGCTTTGATTGCCATTACTTCGACGCGGAAAAGAAAGGTTATTCCGGCACCGCGATATTCAGCCGCCGGAAACCGCTGGCGGTGCGCCGGGGTTTTGGCTTTGCCATGGCCGACAGCGAAGGACGTTACCTCCAGGCCGACTTTGCCGGGCTCAGCGTCATATCGCTGTATCTGCCATCAGGCTCAGCCGGCGAAGAGCGGCAGCAGCGCAAGTTCGCCTTCATGGACGCTTTCATGGCCCATTTGCGGGAGTTGCGAAGCCACGACCGGGAATACATCATCTGTGGCGACTGGAATATCTGCCACCGGAAAATCGATCTGAAAAACTGGCGCTCGAACCAGAAAAACTCCGGCTTTCTGCCGAAAGAGCGCGCCTGGCTCGATGAACTCTACGATGAAGTGGGTTATGCCGACGCCTTCCGCCTCGTGAACCAGGGCGCGGAGCAATACACCTGGTGGTCCCAGCGCGGCGCCGCCAGGGCGAAGAATGTGGGCTGGCGGCTGGACTTGCAGGTCATCACCCCGGGTCTTGCGCAAAGCGTGCAATCCGCCAAAATTGTTGACGGCATTGCCAACCCGGAGGAAAATTTTTCCGATCACGCGCCGCTAACCCTGGAATACGACCTGGAGATGGACTGAAAGCCATGTGGAACAGACCGAGAGTTATCCTTGTTGGCCTGTTGTTTGCCGGGGCCGCCGGATTCAGCGCGGCGGCTTCCGCCCAGGGGCTGTTTGCGCTAATCGATACCAGCAAGGGGGTGATGCGGGTCGAACTGAATCATCGCGCGGCGCCCACCACCGTGGCCAACTTCGCCAATCTCGCACTGCGCGGCTTTTATGACGGCCTCAGTTTCCACCGCGTCGAGCGCAATTTCATGGCCCAGGGCGGCGACCCGCTCAACACCGGCATGGGCGGCCCGGGTTACCGTTTCAGCGGCGAACTGATTCTGAAGCACAATCAGCCCGGGATACTCTCCATGGCCAATTCCGGCCCGGGAACCGACGGCAGCCAGTTTTTCCTCACCCATGTGGCCACGCCGCATCTGGACGGTCTCCATTCGGTTTTCGGCAGGGTGGTGGAAGGGCTCGCGGTGGTGCGGCAGATTGCCCGCCGGGACCTGATCAACTCCATAACCATCGAGGGCGACCCGGCGCCGGTTTTTCGCCGCAGGCAGGAGCAGCTTGCGGAATGGAACGCGATTCTCGACCGGGAGTTTCCGGATTTGAGGCCGGCGCCCGAGTTTTAGGCGCACTTCAGCTATTCTGATTCGCCGCCGGTGGCCGCTTCGGCCTGTCCCGGCGCTTCAATATGTTTTGCCAGAAAGGGCATCTGGCCGAAGATGAAGACCGCGGTAATGATCAGGTTGCCAAAGACCTTGAACTGGATCCACGCCGCTTCGCTGAGGCCGAAAGCCACCGCAAGATTGATTGCGCCAAGCAACACGAAATACACGATCCAGACATTGTTGAGCCTGAGCCACAACTCCCGCGGCATGTTTACCGCATGGCCCAGCATGTGCTGCAGCGCCGGCTTGGCGCCGATATAGCGCGAGCCCAGGAAAATCGCCGCGAAAATCCAGTTGACCAGCGGCGCCTTCCATTTGAGGAAATTCACGTCGCGCAGGAGAAACGTGGGAATGCAGAACACCACCACGGCGGCCAGGGTGATCCATTCGAACTTGTCGAGGCGCCTGTAGGCCAGAAACAGCCCGCCGTAGACGAGCACCGAAGTCAGCAGCAGCACTTCGGCGGCGCTGTAGATGCCGCCCACGCTGTGTTCGAAGCCGGCGATGTTTACCGGCCTCTCGCCCATGGCCCAGATGAAAAAGAAGGCCAGCAGGGGAAGGTAGCTTGCAATTTGTTTCATGGTTCTTGTTGTTTCCTGTTTCCTGTTTCCTGGTTCAGAAATCCGGACTCTTGCTCCGGGGCGCCCGGGGCGGCGGCAGGCGGCTGAGTATATCGCGTATGTTGCCGTCGATGCGCAAGATGTTCTTGTCAATGCGCGTCATGAACTCACGAAACTGTTCCCGGTCGCTGTTGACATTGGCGTACCACTTCACCAGATGGATCGCAAAGCCGATGCCCGCAACCCAAAACACAGCCTGCCCGCTATTGATCAAGGCAGTAATCGCGTCCATGTCCTTCTCCCTGCAACCACGGAAAGCCGCGCCACCATCGCGACGCAATCTTCCCACCAACTTCACTTGTCAACTGCGCCAGTCTAAATCCGTATCCAACCCCCAGTCAACAGAAAATTTGTATCCACAAGGCCCGATGTGTACAGTATCTGGTATCTGCACAGGACATCCACGGGATGCTCCGCAGAGGGTCGATGATCCCATTCTTGGAGGCATGCCATGTTCCGCCATTCGCTCCGCCCCGGCTTCCTGCTGTTCATTCTGTTGTCCGCGCCCTTTGCGCTGGCCCAGGGCGAACTCCCCCGCCTTGCCGATGGTACGCCCGACCTGCAGGGAACCTGGGATTTTCGCACCATCACGCCGCTGCAGCGGCCATTGGAATTCGGCGACCGGGAAGTGCTGACGGCGGAGGAGGCCGCCGCCTTCGAAGCCGCCCGGCAGGAACAGCTCGACCGGGACAATTTCACCGACACCAGCACCACCGGCGACTACAACCAGTTCTGGTACGACCGGGGCAGCGAAATCCTCGATTCCAACCGGACTTCGCTGATCACGTATCCGGCCGACGGGCGCATCCCCGAACTCACCGAACAGGCCGAGCAGCGCAATACCGCCCGGCGCGAAGCCGCCGCGCACAATGCGGGAATCGAAGCGCGGCCCCTGTCGGAACGCTGCATCATGGGTTTCAACTCCGGCCCGCCCATGCTGCCCAGCGCCTACAACAATAACGTGCAACTCATCCAGGCCGGGGATCATTTCGTCATCCACAATGAAATGGTCCACAACGCCCGCATCGTCAAGATGGGCGCCGGCGAGCATCGCGAGACGCCCCGGGACTGGGAAGGCGATTCCATCGGCCATTGGGACGACGATACCCTGGTGGTGGAAACCCGGCATTTCGCCGGGGCGACGGCTTTCGGCAATTCCAGCGCCAGTATGGAACTGACCGAGAAGTTCTGGCGCATCGACGCCGACACCCTGGGCTACGAATTCACCATCAGCGACCCGACCACCTGGACCGATTCCTGGACCGCCATGTTCCCCATGCGCCGGGCCGCCGAGCCGATCTACGAATACGCCTGCCACGAAGGCAACTACAGTATGGCCGGCATCATGGCCGGCTGGCGCACCCAGGAGGTCATCGCGGAATTCGAACAGGCGGACCCCTGAACCTCATTCCCTGTTTCTCTCGCTCCGGGAGCCTGTGCCACAGGCTCCCGCCCCGTTTGGCAAAAAAGTTAATGACACTCCCTGGCCGCTTGCCTTGCGCGGGCGTTCCGTGTACATTTCCCAACCAATTTTTGGCGTCGCCAATTCTGGATTTTTGAGACCTGCCACCCATTCCAAACCATGAGCGAACTGGCGCCTTTTTTTATTTATGCCGCCGCCGTGCTGGCGATTGTCGGCGTCATGCTGGGCCTGTCGTTCGTTCTTGGCCAGAGCGCGGCGGGAAAGTACACCGGAACGCCTTTTGAGTCGGGTATCGTTTCCGTGGGTTCGGCCCAGTTCCGCAGTTCCGTGCATTTCTATCTGCCGGCGATCCTGTTCATCATTTTCGATCTCGAAGTGGTGTTTCTTTTCGCCTGGGCCGTGGGGGTGCGGGAAACCGGCTGGGTGGGCTTCGTCGAGATCACGGTGTTTATCGGAATTCTGCTTGCGGCGCTGTTCTATCTCTGGCGCGTGGGGGCGCTGGACTGGCGCACGGATATCCAGCGGCGCGGACTGCATGAATTGCGCGGCAGTGGCGGCGTGGTGAACCGCAAGGAGTTCGAGCTTTGAGCTGGCAGTTGCAGAAAGCCGAAGAGGCGGCCTCGGGACAGCCCGGCGGATCCAGTATCGACGAATTCCTGCGCCGCAATGTGGTCATGGCCAATCTGGAGGACATGATCGCCTGGGGCCGCAAGAATTCCATCTGGCCCTTCAATTTCGGCCTGTCCTGCTGTTACGTGGAAATGGCCACGGCCTTTACCGCCCGCCACGATCTTGCCCGCTTCGGCGCCGAAGTCATCCGCGGCACGCCGCGGCAGGCGGACCTGATCGTCATCGCCGGCACCGTGTTCCGCAAGATGGCGCCAGTGGTGCGCCTGCTCCATGACCAGATGCTCGAACCCAAATGGGTGATCAGCATGGGCTCCTGCGCCAATTCCGGCGGCATGTACGACATTTATTCGGTGGTGCAGGGGGTGGACAAGTTCCTGCCCGTGGATGTGTACGTTTCCGGCTGCCCGCCGCGCCCGGAAGCCCTGCTGCAGGGGCTGATCCTGCTGCGGGAACAGGTGGGCAAGCAACGCCGGCCCCTGAGCTGGGTCATCAACGACCAGGGCGTCATCCAGAAGAAGCCGAGAACCGTGCAGCGCGAGTTTCGTCAGGCCGAGCGTATCGCGGCCACGGAATTGCGCTCGCCGGACCGCGTCTGAAACGGCTCGGGGAATCTGCATCCACATGTCAGTCGCAGTCGCCGCCAGCCCGAAACAGGATGTTTCCAGCCGCATTCCCCCCGGATTACAGGCAAAATTCGCCGGTCGCATCGCGGCGGAACAGTTCACTTGCGACGGCATTCCCACAGTCTGGATTGACCGGGCCGAAGTGGTGGAGTTTCTGCGCGAATTGCGCGATGGCGAAAAACCCCGCTACGAAATGCTGTTCGACCTGACCGCAATCGACGAGCGCCTGCGAACCCGCCGGGAAGGCCAGCCCGCCAGCGAATTCACCGTGGTCTATCACCTGATGTCGTTTTCCGGCAACTGCGATTTCCGCGTCAAGGTGGCGCTGTTCGATGCGGACCTCAGGGTGCCCACGGTGACCGGCCTGTGGCCCGCGGCCAACTGGTACGAACGCGAAGCCTGGGACATGTTCGGTATCGATTTCGCCGGCCATCCCAACCTGCTCCGGCTGATCCTGCCGCCCACCTGGGAAGGGCATCCCCTGCGCAAGGAGCATCCCGCCCGGGCCACGGAAATGGATCCGTATTCCCTGGATGACGATCAGGCCGCCTACGAGCAGGGCGCGCTGCTGTTCAACCCAGAGCAATGGGGCATGCAACGCAAGTCGGAAAACTCCGAATTCATGTTCCTCAATCTGGGTCCCAATCATCCCAGTGTCCATGGCGCCTTCCGCATCGCCCTGCAACTCGATGGCGAGACGCTCATCGACGCCGTGCCCGACATCGGCTACCACCACCGCGGCGCGGAGAAAATGGCGGAACGCCAGTCCTGGCATACCTTCATTCCCTATACCGACCGCATCGATTACCTCGGCGGGGTGATGAACAACCTGCCCTATGTGATGGCGGTGGAAAAGATGGCGGGCATCAAAATCCCCGAGCGCGCGAAGGTGATCCGCATCATGCTCGCCGAAATGTTCCGGCTGTGCAGTCATCTGCTGTTCTACGGCACCTTCGCCCAGGACGTGGGCCAGCTTTCGCCGATCTTCTACATGTTTGTGGAGCGCGAGCGCATCTTCAATATCATCGAATCGATCTGCGGCGCGAGGATGCATCCGGGCTGGTTCCGCATTGGCGGCGTGGCCCAGGACCTGCCCGAAGGCTGGGACATGAGAGTGCGCGAACTGCTGGAATTCATGCCGCCGCGAATCGACGAATATGACGCCATGGTGCTCAACAATGGCGTACTCAAGCGCCGCACCCGGGGAATCGGCGTCTACGATACCCGGGAAGCCCTTGACTGGGGAGTCACCGGCGCGGGTCTGCGCGCCACCGGGCTCGAATGGGATTTCCGCAAACAGCGCCCCTACGCCGGCTACGACAATTTCGAATTCGACGTGCCCATCGCCGTCAATGGTGACTGCTACGACCGCTGCGCGGTGCGGGTGGAGGAAATGCGGCAAAGCCTGAGGATAATCAAGCAATGTCTTGACAATATGCCCGGCGGCCCATACAAGTCCGAGCATCCCCTGACCACGCCGCCGCGCAGGAAGGAGACCCTGCGCGATATCGAAACCCTGATCAACCACTTTCTCAGCGTGAGCTGGGGGCCCGTGGTGCCGCCGGACGAGGCCACCGTGGCCATCGAGGCGACCAAGGGCATCAACAGTTACTACCTGGTGAGCGACGGCAGCGGCGGTTCCTATCGCACCCGCATCCGCACCCCGTCCTTCGCCCATTTGCAGATGATTCCCCATATCAGCAACGGCTTCATGGTGGCGGACCTGATCGCGATCATCGCCAGCATCGATTTCGTCATGGCCGATGTGGACAGGTAAGGGACAAGCGTGAATACAGTGGACAATCAGCTGATCGCCTCCACCACAGTAGCGGCGGACTACCTGCGGGAGGCGGAGATCGCCGAAATCGAGCACGAGCGGACGCTGTATCCGGACGCCCGCGCCGTGGGGCTGGAAGCGCTCAAGATCGTGCAAAAGCACCGGGGCTGGGTTTCCGACGAATCCCTTCAGGCGGTGGCGGAATACCTGCAACTGCCCATCGCCGAACTCGAAGGGGTGGCGACCTTTTTCAATCTGATCTATCGCCGGCCCGTGGGCAAGAACGTCATTCTGTACTGCAACAGCGTCAGTTGCTGGATCATGGGCTGCGAACAGGTGAAGGATAAAATCGCCGGCGAACTCGGCATCGGCTTCGGCGAAACCACCACGGATGGAGATTTCACCCTGATCCCCGTGCCCTGTCTTGGCGACTGCGACCGCGCGCCGGTGATGATGGTGGGCCCCGACCAGCACCGCAATCTCGACCGGGCCGACCTCGGCGCGATTTTCGCCCAATACCGGGAAGGGAGGGAACAAGATGGTCGGTAACCCGCTCACCCGGAACATCGACCTGTCGCGGCCGCCTTTCGACCTCGCCGCCTATGAGGCCGTGGACGGCTATCGCGGCCTCCACGAAATCGCCCGGGGGCTCGAGCCCGGGGATGTGCTCGACAAGGTCAAGGATTCGGGCCTGAAGGGCCGCGGCGGCGCCGGCTTCCCCACCGGGCTGAAATGGAGCTTCGTCCCCATGGGCGAGGATGCCCCAAGGCGGAAATACTTCGTGGTCAATGCGGACGAAATGGAGCCGGGGACTTTCAAGGACCGCCTGCTCATGGAAGGCGACCCGCACCTGCTCATCGACGGCATGATCATCGCCTCCTACGCCATCCAGGCGAATACCGCCTATATCTTTCTTCGCGGCGAGTACACCGAATCCGAGCGCATCCTGCGCAAGGCCCTGGCGGAAGCCTACGAACGCGGCTATCTCGGAAACAATATTCTCGACACCGGCTTCGATCTCGATATCATTCTCCACACCAGCGCCGGGCGCTACATCTGCGGCGAGGAAACCGCCCTGCTCAATGCCCTGGAAGGCAAGCGCGCCAATCCCCGGGCCAAGCCGCCCTTTCCCCAGGTCAGCGGGCTGTGGGGCAAGCCCACCATCGTCAACAATGTGGAAACCGTGTGCAATCTGCCGGGGATCATGGCCTGGGGCATCGACTGGTACCGCAGTCTGACAAAGGGCAATGACCACGGCACCAAGCTGTTCGGCGTCAGCGGCAAGGTGCGCAGCCCGGGCTGTTGGGAGTTGCCCCTGGGCACGCCGATCCGGGAACTGATGGAAGTCTATGCCGGCGGCATGCGCGACGGCCTCGAACTCAAGGGCTTTCTGCCAGGCGGCGGCTCCACGGATTTCATGCTGCCCGAGCACCTCGACCTCAATCTGGACTATGACGATATCGCCGGCGCGGGCAGCAGGCTCGCCACCGGCACCATGATCGTGCTCGACAACCAGACTTGCCCGGTGGGAATGATCGGCAATCTGATGACCTTTTTCTCCCACGAGTCCTGCGGCTACTGCACGCCCTGCCGCGACGGCCTGCCCTGGGTGGATGAAATCTTCCGGGCGTTCGAGGCGGGGAAGGGGAGTCATCGGGATTTGGCGATTCTCGAGGAACACGTGGATTACCTGGGCCCCGGCAAGACTTTTTGCGCCCTGGCTCCCGGCGCCACCGCGCCGCTGGGCAGCGGCCTGCGCTACTTTCGCGAGGATTTTGAACGCCATATCAGCGAACAGCGCTGCCCCTATCGGCAATGACGACAATGACTGAAAAGACGAAAGTGGAAATCATCATCGACGACGTTGCCCACCAGGTGAACGCCGGTGGCAACCTGTTGCAGGAATGCCTGTCCCTGGGGCTGGATCTGCCGTATTTCTGCTGGCACCCCTGCATGGGTTCCGTGGGCGCCTGCCGCCAGTGCGCGGTGAAGCAATACCGCAATGAAGATGACCGGGACGGCCTGCTCACCATGGCCTGCATGACGCCGGTGCAGCCCGGCGCGAGAATCTCCATTGCCGACCCGCAGGCGGTGGATTTCCGCGCCGGGGTCATCGAAAGCCTGATGATCAGCCATCCACACGATTGCCCGGTCTGCGAGGAGGGCGGCGAATGCCATCTGCAGGACATGACCTTGATGTCGGGCCACAACTACCGCCGCTACGACAAGAAGAAAGTCACCCACCGCAACCAGTACCTGGGCCCATTCATCAACCACGAGATGAACCGCTGCATCACTTGCTACCGCTGCGTGCGCTTTTATTCCGAATATGCCGGCGGTGTCGATCTCGCGGCCCAGGCGGCGCACCACCACACCTATTTCGGCCGCCACGAGGAAGGCGCCCTGGAAAGCGAGTTCAGCGGCAATCTCGTGGAAGTCTGCCCCACGGGGGTCTTTACCGACAAGGTTTTCAGCGAACGCTACAGCCGCAAATGGGACTTGCAGACCGCGCCTTCGATCTGCACCGGTTGCGGCGTGGGCTGCAATACCGCACCCGGCGAGCGCTATGGCGAATTGCGCCGGATTGTCAATCGCTACCACAGTGAATTGAACGGCTACTTCCTCTGCGACCGGGGCCGATTCGGCACGGGCTATGTGAACCATGCCGAGCGTCTGCAACAGCCGCAAGACGCCGAGGGCAAGACGCTTGACGCCGAAACGGCGGCGGCGCGGCTGCGGGAAATCGCCGGCAAGGCCATTGCCATCGGCTCGCCCCGGGCGGGCAATGAGGCCAATCACGCCCTGCGCAGACTCGTGGGCGAGACGAACTTTCACGGGGGATTTTCCGCCGCGGAACAGGCCTGCATGGATGAAATCGCCGCCCTCGCCAGGGATCCGGCCTTTCACAACCCTTCGGTCCGGGAAATCGAACAGGCCGACGCCGTGCTCGTGCTCGGCGAGGACGTGACCAATACCGCCCCGAGAATCGCCCTGGCCCTGCGCCAGTCGGTTCGCAACCGGGCCTATGAACTGGCGGATTCGGCGAAAATTCCCCACTGGCAGGACGCCGCCGTGCGCGAAATCGCCCAGCGGGAGCGCAGCCCCCTGTACCTTTTCGTCAATGGCGCCACCCGGCTTGACGACGTGGCGGAAGCAAACATCATCGATACGCCTTCCGGCCTGGCCCGGGAAGCCTTCGCCCTGGCCCACCGGATTCATGCCGATGCGCCGCCGGTGGGCGGTGACGGTGAGGGAAATGCGGAACAGCTTGCAAGGATTGCCGAACAACTGTCCGCGGCGAAAAGGCCATTGATTGTTGCCGGCGCGGGCAGCGGCCAGGTGGAACTGATCCGGGCCGCCGGCAATATCGCCCGGGCATTGCATAAGCGCCGCGGTAATGGCGGGCAAAAACCGGTGGACCTGTGCCTGCTCACCGGGGAAGTCAACAGCATGGGGCTGCATCTGCTGACCAGGCCGGAAAACAGCCTCGCCGCGGCATTGGACAAACTCGCCAATGGCGAGGCTGAAAATCTCATTGTGCTGGAAAACGATCTCTACCGCCGCGCCCCGCATGCCCGGGTGGACGCCGCCCTGAACGCCGTCAAAACCACCGTGGCGCTGGACCTGCTGCCCAATCGCACCACCGCCAGGGCGGACCTGGTCCTGCCGGTTGCCGCCTTCTCCGAGCAGCAGGCGACGTATGTGAATTATGAGGGCAGGGCGCAACTCGCCTGGCAGGTACACCGCAATCACAGCGCGGCGCGGCCGGCCTGGCAGTGGACCGGAGAATTCGCCCATTTCCGCGAGGCTCTGAATGACTGCGCCGCCAGCGCGCCGGCCATGGCAAGGCTGGCGGAAGTCTTGCCGGATACCTCCCATTTGCCAGGCGGCGGCAAGCTGCCGCGGCAGCCGGAACGCTACAGCGGCAGGACCGCCATGAAAGCCAATCTGAATGTGCATGAGCCAAAACAGGCCCAGGACCCGGATTCGGCGCTGGCCTTTTCCATGGAAGGCGTTCCCGCGCGGCGCGACGCAACCCTGCTTGCTTCGCCCTGGGCGCCCCAATGGAACTCCAATCAGAGCATCAGCAAATTCCAGGATGAGATCAATGGACCGCTTCGCCAGGGCCATGGCGGCGCCTTGTTGCTCAAGCGCGGTGCGGGCGGCGCCGGTTTCCACCCGGTTGCCGAAACGGACGGGACCACGGGAATTGAACTGGCGCCGGCCTGGCAGATCTTCGGCAGCGAGGAACTCAGCGCCCGCAGCGAAGCGATTCGCAGGCGCATGACCGACGCCTATGTGGCGATTTCCCCCGAACTTGCCGCCGGGCATGGCCTTTCCCATGGCGCAGCCGTGAACGTGCGGGGCGAAAACGCCAGCGTCACCGTGCTCGCCTGTGTGCGCGGCAGCATGCCGGCGGGCGTCGCCACCTTGCATGCAAGCGATCGGGATATCGATTTCCACGGACTTGGCGCCCGGGTCAGCCTGGCGCCGGCCGCCGGGGATACGCCCGCAGCCCAGGCGCTTGACCGCGGCCTCGGTGAATTGATCGTTTCCGATCTGGCGCGGGAGGGCTAGGGCATGTTCACTTTCGCAGTGGGGTCCGGCCTGAGTATCGCCAGCATTCTTTTGGCGGTGATTGTGCTTGCCGCCATGCTGATCTGGGTCGAACGGCGGCTGCTCAGCTTCTGGCAGGAAAGGCTCGGCCCCAACCGGGTGGGCTGGTTCGGCATCATGCAGGTCGTCGCCGACATGATCAAGATCTTCACCAAGGAAGACTGGGTGCCGCCATTTGCCGACCGGCTCAGTTTCGTACTCGCGCCGGCCATCATCATGGTGGTGGTGCTGATGAGCTTTGCGGTGATTCCCTTCACGCCGGAAGTGGGCGTCATCGATTCCCATATCGGCGTGCTGTTCGTACTCGCCATGGCTTCCCTCGGCGCCTACAGCGTCATGCTGGGCGGACTTTCCTCCAACAACAAGTACGCCCTGCTCGGCAGCCTGCGGGCGGCGGCCCAGATGGTGAGCTACGAAGTCTTCATGGGCATCTCCCTGCTTGGCGTGGTTGTGCTTGCCGGCAGCTTCAACCTGCGGGAGATCGTGGAATCCCAGGCCGACGGCTGGTACATCGTCCCCCAGTGCATCGGATTCCTGATTTTCCTGATTGCCGGCGTGGCGGAAAGCCACCGGTTGCCATTCGATATTCCCGAGGCGGAGCAGGAAATCTGCGCCGGCTATCACACCGAGTATTCGGGCATGAAATTCGGCATGTTCTTCGTTGGCGAGTATCTTGGCCTCGTGCTGATTTCCTCGCTGATCACGGTGTTGTTTTTCGGCGGCTGGCTCGGGCCGTCGTTTCTGCCGCCGATCGTCTGGTTCGCCCTCAAGGCGGGATTTTTTATCGCCTTTTTCATTCTCATGCGCGCGGCGCTGCCGCGGCCGCGCTATGACCAGCTCATGAGTTACGGCTGGCTGTTCCTGTTGCCATTATCGCTGCTCAATCTGCTGCTAACCGGCGTGGTGGTGTTGAGTACATTGTAGGAGAAACCGGTGTTCATGCAGCCAGAACGAATTCCCCGGAGGTCAGAATGTTCAGCCTGATCCGGGATACCCTGCTCAGTCAGGCGGTTACCCTGTGGCGCGTGTTCCGCAAGCTGTTCGTCAAGGCGGATACGGTGCAGTATCCCGAAGAGCGGCCCTACATGTTTCCCCGCTGGCGGGGCCGCATCATTCTCAGCCGGGATCCGGATGGCGAGGAGCGCTGCGTGGCCTGCAATCTCTGTGCCGTGGCCTGCCCGGTGGATTGCATCGCCCTGCAGAAAACCGAAACCGAAGACGGACGCTGGTACCCGGAGTTTTTCCGCATCAATTTCTCCCGCTGCATCATGTGCGGTTTTTGCGAGGAAGCCTGCCCCACCAACGCCATCCAGTTGACGCCGGATTTTGAAATGGCGGAATACGTGCGCCAGGACATGGTCTGGGAAAAAGAGGACCTGCTCATTGACGGCACCGGCAAATATCACGATTACAACTTCTACCGGGTCGCCGGCAAGCAGATCGCCGGCAAGGGCAAGGGCGAGGCGCTCAATGAAGCCGAGCCGGTGGACGTGCGGAGCCTGCTGCCATGACGCTGCTGTTCTATCTTGCCGCCGCGGTGGCGGTGATCGCCACCATCGGCGTGATCGTCCAGAGCAATATCGTGCATGGATTGCTGTACCTGATCCTGTCGCTGCTGGCGGTGGCGGTGATTTTCTATGTTCTCGGGGCGCCGCTGGCGGCCATGCTCGAGGCCATCGTCTACGCCGGGGCGATCATGGTGCTGTTCCTGTTCGTGATCATGATGCTCAATCTCGGCCAGAGCACCCGGGATCGGGAGCGGCAATGGCTGCGGGCCGGCGGCTGGTTGCTGCCGGCGCTTCTCGCCGCGGTACTGCTGGGCCAGTTGCTCTACGTCATGAATGGCGTGGAAGGCATGTCGGCGGCGGAGCAGGTGGGGGTGCTGGCGGTGGGTTCGCGGCTGTTCGGGCCCTACGTGCTGGCGGTGGAACTCGCTTCCATCCTGCTGCTGGCGGGACTGGTGTCGGCCTACCACCTGGCCAGGCAGATCCGCCCGGGAGACGACTGATGGGAAGCATACCCATTGCGCATGGCCTGATCCTGGCGGGAATCCTGTTCAGCCTGGGGCTTGTTGGCGTGCTGACCCGGCGCAATATCGTGTTTGTGCTGATGTCCCTGGAGGTCATGCTCAATGCCTGCGGGCTGGCCTTTATCGTTGCCGGCTCGCGCTGGGGCCACCCCGATGGGCAGATCATGTTCATTCTGATTCTGACCCTGGCCGCGGCGGAGGTGGCGGTGGGCCTGAGCCTGATCATCCAGTTGTACCGGCGTTATCAGACCGTCGACATCAATGTACTCAGTGAATTGAAGGGATAGGGAAAGTGCTTGACCTGATCTGGCTGCTGCCGGCTTTTCCGTTGCTGGGATTCCTGATCCTGGCGCTGAGCGAGGGCCGCCTCGACAAGAATATCGCCGGCTGGGTCGGCGCCGGCAGCGTGGGGCTGTCCTTTGCGGTGGCCACCCTGGTGGCGATGGCCTTTCTTCAGTCCGGGTTGGAAAGCCATACCGTGTCATTGTGGACCTGGATGTCCGTGGCCGGTTTTGATCCGGGCTGGAATCTCTATCTCGACGGCCTGTCCCTGGTGATGATGCTGGTGATTACCGGTGTCGGCTTCCTCATCCACGTCTATTCCACCGGCTATATGGCCGACGATCCGGATTTCGCGCGTTTTTTCTGCTACATGAACCTGTTCGTCTTCGCCATGCTTCTGCTGGTGCTTGGCGACAATCTGCTGCTGCTTTATCTGGGCTGGGAAGGCGTGGGCCTTTGCAGTTACCTGCTGATCGGTTTCTGGTACGACGATCCCGAAAACGGCTATGCCGCCCGCAAGGCTTTCGTGGTTACCCGGGTGGGCGATACCGCCATGGCCATCGGCCTGTTCCTGCTGTTCGCCCAGCTCGGCACCCTGAATATCCAGGAACTGCTCCACGCCGCCGAGCTGGAATGGGCCACGGGTTCTACCCTGCCGGCGATTACCGCCCTGCTGCTGCTCGGCGGAGCGGTGGGCAAGTCCGCCCAGTTGCCCTTGCAGACCTGGCTGCCGGACGCCATGGCGGGGCCGACTCCCATCAGCGCCCTGATCCATGCCGCCACCATGGTTACCGCCGGGGTCTATCTCATCGCCCGCACCCATGTGCTTTTTGAACTCGCGCCCGATGTGCGGATGCTGGTGGCCTGGGTGGGCCTGATTACCCTGCTCATGGCCGGCTTCACCGCCATGACCCAGAGCGACATCAAGCGCATTCTGGCTTTCTCCACGGTTTCCCAGATCGGCTACATGTTTCTCGGCCTCGGCGTGGGCGCCTGGTCCGGGGCGATCTTCCACCTGATGACCCACGCCTTCTTCAAGGCGCTGCTGTTTCTTGGCGCCGGCGCGGTCATTCTCAGTCTGCATCATGAGCAGGACATCTTCCGCATGGGGGGCAAGCGCAGGCAGTTGCCGGTGGGATTTCTCTGCTTTCTCATCGGCGGTCTGGCGTTGACGGCCTTTCCCTATACTTCGGGCTATTTCAGCAAGGATGAAATCCTGCTGGCCGCGCTGGAAGTGGAAGGGCCCGGATTCTGGCTCTGGCTGGGCGGCGTGGCGGGCGCCTTCTTCACCGGCATCTATACTTTCCGCCTGTTCTTCGTGGTGTTCCTCGGGCGGAGCAGGGCGCATCACGACGCCACGGAAGTCAAGGGAATGAACATCGTCCTGCCACTGGGCATCCTGATGTTCCTGTCCCTGCTGGGAGGCTGGATTCCGGTGCCTCTCGACGCGGTATTCGGTCATCACGCCGGGGAGCATCATGTCAGCGCGCTGCTCCATGGCGTCATGATCGCCGCGCCCCTGATGGGAATCGCCATCAGCTACCTGATTTACGGAACCGGGGCCTTGCCGGCGGAGCGGATCATGGCCCTGCCCGGAGCGAAAGCCCTGCATCGTTTCTGGCACAGCGGCTGGGGCATGGACCGCCTCTACGATGCGCTGTTCGTCCACCCCTTCCTGTGGCTGGCGCGGGTCAATGCAAAAGATGTGATCGACGCCTTCTACCATGGTCTGGCTTCCCTGAGCCGGGCGGGGCATTTGCTGATCGTCCGCAGCCAGACCGGTTATCTGCGCTGGTACGCCCTGTCCATGGCCGCGGGACTGGTGCTGCTGGTGGCGGTGGGAGTGCTGCTGTGATCCTGACCCTGCTCATCGCCCTGCTGTTCCTCGGCGGCTTGCTCGCCTGGTTCAGCGAGCGCATCAACCCCGCCTGGCCGCGCTGGGTGGCCCTGGGGGTGCTCGCCCTGGAACTGCTGCTGATGCTGGGCCTGCTGGGGGCAACGCCGGAAAACGGCTGGCTGGCGGAATACAACCGGGCCTGGTTGCCCCGCTTCGGCATCTCCCTGCATTTCGCCGCCGACGGACTGTCGCTGCTCCTGCTCCTGCTCACCGCCTTTCTCGGCATCGTCGCCGTGGGTTCGGCCTGGAACGAGATTACCGGGCGCGTGGGCTTCTTCTATTTCAACCTGCTCTGGACCCTGGCCGGCGTGGTGGGCATCTTCACCGCCCTGGACCTGTTCCTGTTCTTCTTTTTCTGGGAAGTCATGCTGATTCCGATGTATTTCATCATCGCGATCTGGGGCCATGAGAACAAGTTCTACGCCGCCAAGAAATTCTTCATCTTCACCCAGGTGAGCGGCCTGCTGATGCTGGTGGCCATTGCCGTGCTGGCCTGGTTCCACTATTTGCAGCTCGGTTTTTTCAGTTTCGATTATTTCGACCTGCTCAACGTGCGCATGAACCGCGGGATGGAAATGTGGGTCATGCTCGGATTTTTCATCGGCTTCGCCACCAAGCTGCCCAGCGCGCCCTTCCACAACTGGCTGCCCGACGCCCACAGCCAGGCGCCAAGCGCCGGCAGCATCATTCTCGCCGGCGTCCTGCTCAAGACCGGCGCCTATGGCCTGATCCGCTTTGCCGTGCCGCTGTTCCCCACCGCTGCGGCGGAATTCGCCCCGGTGGCCATGACCCTGGCCGCCATCAGCATCCTGTACTGCGCCAAGGTGGCTTTCGCCCAGGCGGACCTGAAACGGCTGATCGCCTACACCAGCGTCAGCCACATGGGCTTTGTCACCCTGGGGGTGTACGCCTGGAATGAGCTGGCCCTGCAGGGGGCGGTCATGACCATGCTCGCCCACGGCCTGAGTTCCGCGGCCCTGTTCATGCTCGCCGGGGGTTTGCAGCACCGGATCCATACCCGCAACATGTTTGAGATGGGCGGCTTCTGGGGCCGCGTGCCGCGCATGTCGGCGGTGGCGATGTTCTTTTCCATCGCCGCCCTGGGCATGCCCGGATTGGGCAATTTCATCGGCGAGTTCCTGTCCCTGCTGGGCGCTTTCCAGGCCAATCCGCTGCTGACGATCGTTTCCGCCTTCGGCCTGATTTTCGCCTCGGTGTATTCGCTGTGGGTGATGCAGAAAGTGTTTCAGGGCAAGTATGCCGGCGATGCCTTCGACGGCAGCGGCTTGCGCGACCTGGACAACCGCGAAATGGCCTTCTATGCCGCCATGATGCTGGGCCTGCTGTGGATGGGAGTGTATCCCCAGTTTTTCCTCGATCTTTCGGCGCCGACGCTGCAGGCCCTGCTTGACGGGCAGTTGGGGCAGTCCCTGATGGGAGTGGCGCGGCCATGAACCTTGTCAGCATGGATTTTGCCGGCTACACCATGGGCGCAAGCGACCTGATACCACTGCTGCCCCTGATCGTGCTGACCGCCGCTTCGGTATGGGTAATGATGGCCATTGGCGTCAAGCGCAACTATGCCTTCGCGCTGTATTCCACGGTGACCGGCCTGCTGCTTGCCCTGCTGATGGCCCATGGCCTGATGCTGAGGCCGGAATTTGCGGCGATGCCACTGCTGGGCATGGACAGCTATGCCCAGTTCTTTACCGTGCTGATTTGCGCGGCGGCCATCGGCGTGTGCCTGCTGGGACACAACTACTGGTCGGAATTCGACGATCAGCGGGAAGAGTTTCTGTTGCTATTGCTGCTGGCCACGCTGGGCGCCGTGGTGCTGGCCGGCGCCAACCACTTCGCGAGTTTGCTGCTGGGGCTGGAAATCCTCGGCATGTCGCTGTACGGCATGCTCGCCTATCCCGTGCAAAGCCGGCAGCACAAGGGTCATGCGCTGGAAGCGACCATCAAATACCTGATCCTTTCGGCGGTATCCACCGCCATGATCCTGTTCGGCGTCGCCCTGGTCTTCGCCGAGACCGGCAGTCTCGCATTCAGCGGATTGGAAAATCTGCCCGCCGGCCCCGGCATTGCCTTTTCCACCTTGGCGCTGCTGCTGATTTCCGCCGGCATCGCATTCAAGCTGTCGCTTTTCCCCTTTCACATCTGGACCCCGGATGTCTATGAAGGCGCGCCGGCGCCGGCCAGCGCCTTTCTGGCCACGATAGGCAAGCTCGCCGTGTTTATCGTGCTGCTGCGCATCGTGGTGGAAACCCGGGCGCTGGGTATGGCGCCGGTGGTCATCGTGTTCTCCCTGCTCGCCCTGCTGTCCATCATCGCCGGCAATCTGCTTGCGCTGTTGCAGGACAATCTCAAGCGGATTCTCGCCTATTCCTCCATTGCCCACATGGGCTACCTGCTGATCGCCATCATTGCCAGCTTTTACAGCGACGGACCCATCGGCATCGAGGCGGTGAGTTTCTACCTGCTGGCATACGTCGTCATGACCCTGGGGGCTTTTGGCGTGGTGGCGCTGGTTTCCAGCCATGCCGGGGAAAGGGACGGCATCGCCGACTATCAGGGCCTGTTCTGGCGCCGGCCCTGGCTGGCCGCCTCCTTCACCGGCATGTTGCTGTCACTGGCGGGAATTCCGCTCACCGCGGGTTTTATCGGCAAGTTCTACCTTATCCTGGCGGGCGTCGAATCCGGGCTCTGGCTGCTGCTCGGGGCGCTGGTTGCGGGCAGCGGCATCGGGCTCTACTATTACCTGCGAATCGTCTACCGCATGTTGTTGCCAGAGCCCGAAAACGCTCCCGCCCTGGAGCAGGGCAGTGCGGGTTTCGCCGTGGTGCTGGCGCTATTCGTCCTGCTGATCGTGTTCGGCGTATACCCCGCATCGCTAATGCACCTGATCGAAGCCATCGCCCTTTGAGAAGAAGCGGGTTCGGATTCTTGCGGTTGGGATGCTGGCAAGACTGCCTTCGAGAGATCGATTTTCCGTCATCCCGGACTTCGCGGAGGCTCCTAGCCTCCAAGTCTTGCCTGCTATCAATTTTCAAGCGATTTGATAAGATTCGGAGCTATTTTGAGTTTTTCCCGCGGAGCCTGTTCATGACCGATTTGTTTTTCGGATTGCGTTATTCCATTGCCTGCTTGGGAATGTTGCTGCTTGTTGCCTGCGGCGAGCCTGAGCCTGATGGAAGCCTTGGCGGAGTCGGGGCCGCAGTGGAAGGCGGTCAGCCTGCGGAGGCCGGGGCGGGGCGGGGGTATACCCGCATCAATGCGCCCAATCCGCTCGACCAGATGGATACCCATATCTACCGGCTCGACAATGGCCTGCTGGTCTATCTCACGGAAAATCACGAGGAGCCGCGGTTCTACGCGGAAATCGCCGTGCGGGCGGGCAGCAAGCACGACCCGGCCGACGCCACCGGGCTGGCCCATTATCTGGAGCATCTGCTGTTCAAGGGCAACCGCAATCTCGGCAGTCTCGACTACGAGGCCGAGGCGCCGTATCTCGACCGCATCGTCGATTTGTATGAGGCGCATTTCGCCACCGAAGACCCGGCCGGGCGCGCGGCGATTTACGCCGAAATCAATGCAACAGCCCAGCAGGCGGCGCAGTTTGCGATTCCCAATGAAATCGACAAGCTTTATAACAGCATGGGCGCCAGCGGCCTGAACGCCCATACTTCCAACGAGGAGACCGTCTACCGGGTGGGCCTGCCTTCCAATCGTCTGCGGCAGTGGGCGGAAATCGAATCGGACCGCTTCGTCAATCCGGTTTTCCGCCTGTTCCACACCGAACTCGAAACCGTGTACGAGGAGAAGAACCGCTCCCTGGACAATCGCGGTTTCATCGTCTACCAGGCGTTGAATGACTTGCTGTTTCCCGAGCATCCCTACGGCCAGCAGCCCACCATCGGCACCGCGGAGCATCTGAAGAACCCTTCCCTGGTCTATATCCAGGACTACTTTGACGCCTGGTATGTGCCCAACAACATGGCGGTGCTGATCAGCGGCGATATCGACATTCCCGAAACGATTGCGTTGGTCGCCGGGAAGTTCGGCCATTGGGAGCCGGGGGAATTGCCGCGGGTCGGCCCCTGGAATGATCCTCCGGTGGAGGGCGTGCGCAGGGCCACGGTGCAATACCCCGGCGAGGAACAGGTGCAAATCGCCTTTCCCACGGTCCCCTATGCCCATCCCGACAGGGAAGCCCTGATTCTGCTCGACATGATTCTCGACAATCGCACCGCCGGGCTCATCAATCTCAATCTCAACCAGCAGCAGCGGGTGGCCCGGGCCGGGTCATCGCCCGCTTTTCTTGTGGACGCCGGCTACCAGTTGCTCTATGGCGTGCCCAAACAGGACCAGACTCTCGCCGAAGTCGAGCGGTTGCTGCTTGAGCAGATCGAAATCATCAAGGCGGGGGAGTTCGAGGACTGGATTATTCCCGCCATCATCAATGACTTCGCCAAGAACGAGAAAGCCGGGCTGGAATCCAATACCGCCCGGGTGGTTCGCATGCGCGATGCCTTTATTCGCGGCGTGGACTGGGATTACCGCGTCGCCGAACTCGAGCGCATGGGTGAGTTGACCCGGGACGATGTGGTCGCCGTGGCCAACCGCTATTTTGGCGGCGATTACGTGGCGGTGGAACAGGTCAATGGCCAGCATGAAGTGCCGCCGGTGGAAAAACCCGTGATCGATCCGGTGGAAATCGACCCCACCCGGCAGTCGGCGTTCGCCGCCCGGGTGCTCGCCATGGACTATGACCCCATCGAGCCGGTTTTTGTCGAGGCCGACCAGGACTACCGCATACTCGACCTCGCCGAAGGCGTGCAACTGTATTACGCCCCCAATCCGCTCAATGACCTGTTCACCCTGTCCATCAATGTGGATGCCGGTTCGGAGGAAATGGGCAAGCTGAGCCTGTCCGCCGCCCTCATGGACGTGGCCGGCAGCGCTTCCCTGAGCAATGAGGACTTGCAGAAGCAGTGGTACCGCATGGGCTCGGAGTTCGGCTTCCAGGTGGCGGAGAACGCATCGAGTTTCAATCTGACCGGACTCGACGAACAATTCGAGGACAGTCTCGTCCTGATGCTGGAACTCGTGCGGGAACCGGTATCGGACGAAAACACCCTGGAGCAACTGAAAGGCATCATCCTCAAGTCCAGGGAAGATCAGAAGCAGTCGCCGCCGGCCATTGCCCGGGCGCTGTATCTGTACAACCGCTATGGCGAGGAATCCCCCATGCTCGAATCGCTGACCAGCGGGGAAATCATGCGGTCCGGGCTCGATGAATTGCTCAGCCTGCCGGCGAGCCTGCTCGGATACGAACAAACCATCGCCTATACCGGTTCGCTGCCACTAGAAGACGTGGCGGCAATCCTGCGCCGCCACCTGCCCAACGACGGCGAACTTCAGGCGCCGCCGGAATACCGCTTCCGCCAGGCGCGGGAAATCGGGGAAAACGAACTCTATGTGGTCGATCAGCAAACCGCCCAGACCCAGGTGCGGATCGAATTCGCCGATGGCGTGTATGACGAGGGCGACAGCGTGCTGTCTTCGCTGTACACCAGCTATTTTGGCAGCGGCATGTCCAGCGTGGTCTTCCAGGAACTGCGGGAAGCCCGGGCGCTGGCCTACTCGGCATCGGCGCGCTATGCCCAGGGCGGGCGGCGCAATGACCAGAACCTGATGCTTGGCGCCATCGGCACCCAGACCGACAAGACCGCGGAGGCACTTTCCGCCTTTATCGACCTCATCGACAACATGCCGGTCTCCACCGAAAGATTCGAGGAAACCGTCAATGCGGCCCTCAACCGCTACCGCACTTCCAAGCTCAGCTTCCGGGAAGTGCTGCGGGCGGTGCGGGGCTGGGAGCGGCTCGGCCTTGAAGGCGATCCGCGGCGCCGGCGCTATGCCGAATTGCGGCAGGCGGGCATGGACGATCTCGTGGAATTCCAGCAGCGGCGCGTCAGGGACCGGGCCAAGCTGATTTCCATCGTCGGCGACCTGTCGGTGATCGATCTGGCGGAACTCGAACCATTCGGCAGGGTCCAACAGGTCCAGGTGGATGAATTGTTCGTGGACTGACAGGAAATCGGTTGCGACGCTTCGCGCCAAGCCCGGCTTATGAATGAAACCGGTTCTGTATTGCGGGTAAGCGGGCTGCGCAAGAGCTATGGCGATGCGCCGGTGCTGCACGGCGTGAACCTGGAATTGCCCGCCGGAGGCGTGCTCGGCCTCGTGGGCCTCAATGGCTCGGGCAAGACCACCACCATCGAGTGCATCCTCGGCCTGCAGCATTTCCAGCAGGGGGATGTTTCGGTGCTGGGCGTTGCCCCCGATGCCCTGTTTCGCCTGAGGGGCGATGTGGTGGCGATTTTCGACAGCCCCAGCGTGCCTTCTCATCTGACTGTGCGCCAGTGTCTCGAACACGCCCGCCGGCTGTGCGCGCACCCGCTGCGAAGCTGCGCCGAAGTCGAGCGGATGCTTGGGGTGGAAGCCTACAGCCGCTACCGCATCCGCCAGCTTTCCCTCGGCAACCGGCGGCGGGTGTCGATTGCCCAGGCCCTGCTTGGCGAACCCCGGCTGATTCTGCTGGATGAACCCTTCAATGGGCTCGACGCCGGCGGCGTGGACCAGGTGCTGGCCCTGATTGCGGACTTGAATCGCGCCAGCGGCACGAGCTTTCTGCTGTCGAGCCACCAATTGCCCTATCTGGAACAAGTCTGCAGCCATATTGCGATTCTTCATGATGGCAGGATTGCCGCGAATGGTGAGCTTGCGGGCCTGCTGGCGGACGCCGGCTCCCGGGTGATCCTGGAAAGCGGCGACCCCGAAGCCGCCCGGCAATTGCTGGGGGAAGACGGGCGGGTCGAAATTCTTGAGTTGGGCCCCGATGGCCGCCTGAGCCTGCGGCTTGGGGACTGGCGCAGCGACGAGCTTGCCGCGCATCTGGTGCATCACGGCGTGCCGGTTTGCGAACTGGTGAGGCAACGCGCTTCTCTCGATGGGCTGTTCCGCGAACTGACGGCGGGGGAGGCGGCATGAACCATTTGCTGGCGGCCTTGCGCCTGGAACTTTTCCTCGCCCGCTATTCGCTGGCGGCGAAAATCACCGTGCTGGCGCCGGCGCTGGTTTGTCTGGCGCGCTATGTGCTGGTCTGGCTCAATCAGGCGGGGGATCAGGCCCGGGCGGGCCTGCTCGGCGCCGACGACTTCGCCCTGGCCCAGTCACAGAACGCTTATGGGCATTTCGTCGATGGCGTCAATACCGGCCTGATGATTCTGGCCCTGCTGCTGGTGGCGGTGGCCGCCCATGACTTCAGCAGCGAACGCGATAATGGCGCAATTCGCCATGTGCTGATTCGCCGCGCCGGACGCGCCAGCATCGTGCTGGCGAAACTGCTGCGGCTGCATCTGCTCGGATTGCTGGCGCTGGCCCTGCTCGGGCTCGCGGCCTGGGCGGGCGCGGCAATGTTCTGGGATTTCGGGCCGGTGATGGAGGATGGTTTTGAGTTGATTGGCGAGAATGAAATTCGGGATGAGATTCATCTGGGCCTGTTGATGGCGGTCGTTCCCCTGCCCGCGGTGATCGCCTTTGGCATGCTGGTTTCGGTCGCGGCCCAGTCGGCGACCCAGGCGGTAACGCTTGCCCTGGGCGCGACCCTGGCCATGGATATCTTCAAAACCCTGCTCGGCGAGGACGCCTGGTATCTGTACGCGACTTTTCATCCATCGTTGCTGGATCAGTCGTATTTGCGGGAAGTGGCGAGACTGGTGCGGGGATTTTCCGACGTGCTCGTGCCGGACCGCTTTTTTGTTTTCAATGTTTGGGCGCCCGCCATTGCGGCCCTGGCGCTGGCCGCGGTCGCAGTGCTGCTTGCCCTGCGGCGCAGCTTGTAGGCCGATGCGACGACTCCTGCGAATCGGGTTCCCCGCGCTATGCGGCCTGATGGCTTCCTGCGCGGTGGTTGAGCCGGCACGGCTGGCGCCCGCCATCAATCTTTCTCCGGAACAACTCAGCCTGGGGCGGGGCAATGCCGGTTTGCTGGTGGATTTCGGCCTTGGGCTGGCGCTGAATGAAAGCGATTCCCTGGCCGCCGTGGAAATCCTGCCCGGGGTTCGGGTGGTGGAAGTCGTCGCCAACGGTCCGGCGGATGCGGCGGGAATCCGGGTGGGCGACGTGATCCTCACCATTGACGAAATGGAAACCAACAGCCCGGACGCCGTGCTCGCCATCCAGCGGACGAACTACCGCGAAGCGCCTTATACCTTCATCCTGCGGCGCGACACCGCCGTGCTTTCGACCAGCGTGACAGGCCGCGAAATCGCCTTGAATGCCGGCCCGGAAGAGTTGTACCGGATCGATCCCGTGGCCACCCGGGCGGGTTATCGCGGCGGCGTGATCGAAGTCTCCGGCCAGGCCCCAAGAGGCGGAGCGCGGGTGATGGCGCTGTTTTCCGGCAGCCCCTTGCCGGCGGCCGGCATCGGCGAGGGAGACTGGATACTCGCCCTGGACGGCGCGGGTTTCGGCTCGGCCCAGGAACTCGTTAACCGGCTCAGCCGGGACCACGCACCCGGCGGCGAAGTGCTGTTCGATGTCTGGGACGGCAGCGGTTTGCGGCGGGTGGAAGTAGAGTTATGGGATCCTGGCCGACGCGTCAGCGAAGTATCCCTCGGCCCGGTGCTGCAATACCGGTCGAGCCTGGACCCGGATTCCGCCAGCCTCGATGTGCTGGATCTCTGGCTGTTTTCGGTGTACTCCTATGCCCGCAACGAAGGCGAGCGCTCCCACTCCATCCTCGGCCTGATCCATTTCAGTACTGGTTATGGCGAGTTGATTGAAGAGGTCCAATGAAGACTTTTTCCCTGCAATTTGTTCTGCTGCTGGCGACTGTGGCTACTGGCGCCGCCGCCCAGAACTACACCGCCTTTGACCTGCAGCGCAGGGACAACTGGGACGAGTTGATCGCCGAGGACGTCAACGGCGATGGCCGCGCCGACCTGCTGTTTGCGGAATACCGACCCGGCGTGGGCCGGGAACTGCTGATCCACCATCAACAGGCCGATGGCGGCTTTGCCGCGGAACCCGTCCGGGTGGAAATCAAGAGCGAAATCATCGCCATCGGTTTTGCCGACCTGCGCCCCGAGCCGGGCAAGGAGTTGCTGCTGTTTGCCGGTGACGGGGTGTACAGTCTGGCCAGCGGCACGCCGGGCTATGCCGGCAATATCCGCCAGTTGTTCGCCTGGGAGTTGATCGCGGCCCTGCCGGACCGGGAAGGCGTGCAGTTCATGCGCGACATCGCTGACCTCGACGGCGATGGCCACGTCGACCTGCTCGTGCCGGGAACCGAAGCTTATGGCTATTTCCGCGGGCTCGGCAATGAGCGGTTCGAACTTGCGGCACTGGTTGCAACCGAAAACTCCGAAGTGCCGCGGCGGGTTCGCGACAATTTTGAAGCCGACCTGGACGCCCGGGCAAGTATTGATGCCGAACAGGGCATAGTGATCGAGTTCCGCGCGGAAACGCCCACAGCTTTTGGCGGCTTCATCGAGCAATGGGACGGCGAAGCCGGGCGGGCGCTGTTCGAAGCCCAAAGCTGGATGCCCGGCGCCCTGTTCGCAGAACTCGACGGCAATAGGCTGCCGGACCTGGTCTACGTGAACCAGGGAATCGACGGCCTGGGCCGGCTCAACATGCATTTCCAGCAAGCCGGAGGCTTCGCCGAAAAACCCGACTGGACCGGCCCGCTCGAAGCCAGAGGCGACTGGCGGCTGGCCCATCTCGACGACGATAGCCGAATCGACCTCATTCAGGTGGTTGAGCAGGGCGGTGACCGGGACGCCAGGCTGTATCTGAACCAGGGCGGCAAATTCGATCTGGAAAGCCCTGCCCAGGTGCTGCGCTTTGGCGGGTACGACCTGGGACTGGAGGTGGTTCGGATTCATGGCGAGCCCGTGCTGGCGGCGACGTATTACGCTGTGCCGGCCATGGAGGCGATCCGCAATACCGGCGTGCAGCGGGTGAGCCTGTTGTACCGCAGCGCCGCGGGAGCGGACGGCCAGTTGTTCAGCCGCCGTCCCGCCATGCGGCTGGAAGAGACTTTCTCGGTGGACAATGTGCGGGGGTTGGCCGAACCCATCCTGTTCGGTCATGACCTCGACGGTGATGGCCGCTCGGACGCGCTGTATGTGACCGAGCGCGGCACCCTGGCGGCGCGGCGCATCAACGAGGATTTGCAGATCGAGAACGGGGATTTCTGGGAATACGTCGCGCCGCGTTCGGTATTCCGGATTGTCGTGGAGCGCCTGAACGGCGACGGGCTGCCCGACTTCGTGCTGCGCCATGGGACATCCACCACGGTGCTGGTGTCGAGCCCATGAAGCGCTGCCTCTTCGTCCTGCTGATCTGCCTGCCTTCCCTGGCGGGCGCCGATGACTGGGGATTCCGCTCCCAGCCCCTGAGCCTGCCCGCCGAAACGGACAATCTGGTGCTTGCCGATCTCGACGGCGACGCCAGACAGGAAATCATCGCGGTCATCGAAGAAGAGTTGCGGATTTATCTCCAGGGCGAGCAGGGCTTTGACTTCGACCATGGCTATATCAGCCTGCGCTTTGATGCGCGCTCGGTGGGCTGGGATATCGCCCGGGGCCTTGATTCCGGCGAGGCCGCGACGCTCATCGCCCTGCTCGATGGCAACCGGGTGCTGGCCTGGCGCTTGCGGGACGGCGCCCTGAGCGAGCCGGAAACCCTGCTCAGCGGGGCAGGCGGCTTTCTCAGCCCCGGGCTCAACCGCCTGCATTTCGTCCGGGACATCAATGCCGACGGCCTGATGGATCTGGTGACTCCCGCTCCCGACGCATTGCATATCCATTTGCGCAAGGCGGATGGCGCTTTCCGGTCGCCGCTGCCGGTGCGGGCAGACACCCGCCTGCGCACCAATCTCAATTCCCGCGGATTGTTCTGGCGCACGGGTCAGGCGGTGACGATTCCCTCACTCAGCCTGCGCGACCTCAACGCCGACCGGCATCCGGACCTGATTTCGGAAACCGATGAATTGCTCGCGGTCTTCCTCGCCGACCCGG
Organism: Pseudomonadales bacterium; assembly: GCA_022821865.1. GTDB lineage: Bacteria > Pseudomonadota > Gammaproteobacteria > Pseudomonadales > Pseudohongiellaceae > UBA9145. The sequence goes on along the minus strand of JAJECW010000141.1, from coordinate 61,385 downwards.
AGGCGCCAGACTATTTTCCCCTCGCCCCAAGCTACAGCGTCGACCTTGCGGAGATCGAGGAACGCCTCGGCGAGTTCGACATGGACAACCTCGACTTCTCCAACCTTACCGGCATACTCGCCCTGACCCACGAGGAATGGCTGGAAGACGTGGACGGAGACGGCATCGACGACCTGCTGCTCCGGGAAGGCGGCAAGATTTCCCTGTTCGCGGGAACCGCCAGCGGCATGGAGTTGGCGACTCCCCGGCAGGTGCTGCGCTCCGGTGGCAATGTGCTCGGCAGTTTTCTCCACGACGAAGACGGCGACGGACTCAAGGACCTGTGGCTCTGGAGGGTGGAGTCGATCTCCCTCGGCGATATCTTCCTCTGGCTGGTGTTGTCCAGCGATATTGCCGTGGAAGCGCTGATCTATCCCAACGACGGCCAGCGATTCGCCCGCCGCCCGAGCCGCAGAATCACCGTGTCGCTGCAGATCCCCTCCCTGGTGGGGCTTGCCGGCGACTATAGCGAACTGACCGAAGCCGCCGAGGCGACCCGCGGCGCCGACCTGGTCTCATCGGCTACTGCCCGGCTCGACAATGAGACCGATCCGCTGGATCTGCTGGTCCTGATGGACCGGCGGTTGCAGGTGTTCTACAACAGCATCGAGCCGGAGCCCGAACAGCGGGAGTTTCTCGGCTCGCTGGGTTACAGCCGGGAACGCGACGACTACCGCATCGACCTGCGGGCGATGATCGACGACATCAGCATCGGCGAGAACCGGCATTTGCGGGAAGTGGCGGGCCGCGAGCCGGATATCCGCCTTGACGCCGGCCCCGCGGCGGAGGACGGCGAAGTGCTCAGCGCCCATCTCAACGACGACGGCATCCACGACATTTTCCTCCTGTCACGCGATGAAATTGGGAACATAGGGGGTTTGCTGCTACTCTCGGGTGGCGTGGGCTCCGACTGAGCCCGGAATTCATCCCGGAGTAACGGCAATTCCGTGAAAAAAGCCGTCTGGATTACTTTTTTTGTCGCCCTGATTCTTGTCAACGCGCTTGCCGAGGCGGCGTGCTATTTCGGTGGCGTGCAAATCGCCATGTTCTACCGCCTGACCATGGTGCTCGGCATTACCATCGCCGCCACGGTATTCGCTGGAACCGCCCTGCTGGTGAGCAGGATGGACGGCGAGCGCCCGGTATCCGACCGCTTCAGTCCCCGGGAAGTGCTTTCCTGCCTGAACCAGCGCAGGACCCGGGCCACCGATGTGGCGGTGGCCGGCCTGCTGGGAATCCCTCGGCAAAACATCGAGCGCATTCTCGGCGCGAAACGTCCCGCGGCGTCCTGGGTCGTCGCAACGGCCACCCAACGTCCGGTGGGCTATAGCGAGGGCGAAATCCATCCTGAGTTGTTCCTGAACGAACAGGTAATCCAGACCCCGGAAGATCTCAGGCAATTCATTTATGATTGCCGCGGGACAAGAGGGGCCCGCTCTTGAACGGACGCGCAGTTCTCATCACCGTATTGGCGGCGGCCTTGGCCGGCTGCGGCGACGAGCTGGGCCGGGCGCGGCCCTATGTGCTCACCACCGCCACCACCGGCGGCGTGTTCTATCCTGTGGGGGTCGCCATCGCCACCATCGCCCACGCCGAATTGTCCGCAACCGAAAATGTTTCCCTGACCGCAATCAGCTCCGCCGGGTCCATGGAGAATCTCAAGCTGCTGCGGGACAACCAGGCCCAGTTCGCGATTCTGCAGGGGCCTTTCGGCGCCTGGTCCTGGGCCGGCGAAGGCCCGGTGCGGGAGCCCCAGACCCATATCCGTTCGGTGAGCGCGCTGTGGAAGAACGTCGAGCATTTCGTATTGCTGAGCGAACTGGTGACTTCCGGCGACATCATGGACCTGAACAATCTCGACGGGGAACGCTATGTGCTTGGCGCGCGCAATTCCGGCGCCGAGCAGACCGGGCGCTTCATTCTGGAAACCCTGGGCGTTGATTACGAGAACAGGTTCACCCTGGGCTACATGGGCTACGGCCCCACCGTGGGCGCCATCCAGGACGGCAATATCGTCGGCATGAACATCCCCGCCGGCGCGCCGGTAAGCTCGATCACCCAGGCCTACGCCATCATGGGCGGGCGCATGCGGATTCTGAACTGGTCCCAGCAGGCCCTGGACCGGATCAACGCGCGCTACCCCCTTTGGGACTGGTACGATTTCCCGCCGCTGACCTATCCCAACCAGACCGAGCCCGTGCGCACGGTGGCCTCGCCCAATGTGCTGGTGACCCGGGTCGATATTCCCGAAGCGGCGGTGTACCACATCACCCGGGTGATCTGGGAAAACCTCGCCACCCTGCAGGAAATCCACGGCGCAGCCCGGGACATGCGCCCCGAAATCGCCATCGCCGGCCTTGGCGCCCCGCTGCACGCCGGCGCCCTGCGCTACTACCGGGAAGTCGGCCTGGAAATCCCGCGGCGGCTGCTGCTGGAAGAACCCTCGGCCATGGCAGGGCCCGGCGCCAGCCCATGAATTCCGCTCCCCTGCGCTGGGCCGCATTCGCTTTCGCCCTGTTCCATGTCTATTGCAATGTGTTCGCGAGCATTTCCGAGCTATGGCTGTCGGCGATCCATTTTGGCGGTTTTATCGCCATCTGCGCCCTGCTCGGCAATGAAGACCCTGGGCTGACGAGACGCTCGCCGGCCTATTGGGCCAATATCGGCCTGGCGCTGCTTGCGGTGTCGGTCGCGGCATATCTCATTCTGTTCGAGAACGCGCTGTACGCCCGGGAGACCGAATTCATCCCCGGCGATTATGTTTTCGCGATGATCGCCATCGCCCTGGCCATAGAGTTCACCCGGCGCACCACGGGCTGGTTCATGCCGGTGCTGATTGCGGTCAGCCTTTCCTACATCCTCTTTCTCGGGCGCTATATCGGCGGGGTGTTCGCCTTTCCCGGGCTCAATCTGGAAACCGTGCTCTACCGCAGCTATTTCACCAGCGAAGGCATGTTCGGGCTGACCGCGCAAATCTCTTCCACCTTCGTTTTCATGTTCATCATCTTCGGCTCCTTTCTGCTCAAGTCCGGCGCCGGGGATTTCATCGTCCGGTTGGCCCAGTGCCTGGCGGGACGTTTTACCGGCGGGGCGGGGCTCGTGGCGGTGGTGGGTTCCGGGCTGATGGGTTCGGTGTCGGGCTCGGCGGTGGCGAACACGGTTTCCACCGGAGTCATCACGATTCCCATGATGCGCAAGTCGGGCTTTCAGCCGCGTTTCGCCGCCGGCGTGGAGGCGGCTTCCTCCACCGGCGGCGCGCTGATGCCGCCGGTAATGGGAGCCGGCGCCTTTGTGCTGGCAAGCTATACCCAGATTCCCTATCTCACGGTAATCGGCGCTTCCATGCTGCCCGCGGTGCTGTATTTCCTGACCGTTTCCTTCTTTATCCGCATCGAGGCGAAACGGCTGGGGCTTGCGCCGCAGCTTGCCGCCGACGCCGAGAAGGTTTCCACGGTGCTGCGGGAAGGCTGGCATTTCATCATTCCCATCGTCACCCTGGTGGCCTTTCTGGTAAGCGGGCGCACCCCCACGACTTCGGCCGCCTTCGCCATCCTCAGCGTGATTGCGGCCTCATGGATTTCGCCGCGGCCCATGGGCCTCAATGACATCTTCGAGGCCGTGGTCAATGGCGTGAAAACCATGGTTTCCACGGCCCTGCTGCTGGTGGCGGTGGGCATCATCATCAACGTGGTCACCACCACCGGGGTCGGCAACGCCTTTTCGCTGATGATCGCCGATTGGGCCGGCGGTTCGCTGCTGATCACCCTGCTGCTGGTGGCCCTGGCCTCCCTGGTGCTCGGAATGGGGCTGCCGGTGACCGCCTCCTATATCGTCCTTGCCACGCTTTCGGCGCCGCTGATCTTCGACCTGATCAGCCAGTCGCAGCTGCTGGAAGCCCTGCAGGCTGCGGATCTGCCTTCCAATGTGGCCGCCACCATCGGCCTGTTCGGCGGCGACGCGGCGGTCGCCCTGCAGCAGATGCCATTGGAAATGAAGCAGTTGATCCGCGCCGAAATGCTGCCGGCGGAACTGCTCGTGGGGATGCTGCTCAGCGCCCATCTGATCATTTTCTGGCTTTCCCAGGACAGTAATGTCACGCCGCCGGTGTGTCTGGTATCCTTCGCCGCCGCGGGCATCGCCGGCACCCGGCCCATCGCCACGGGGTTCACGAGCTGGAAAATCGCCAAGGGGCTGTATCTGATACCCGTGCTGTTCGCCTATTCGCCGCTGATTTCCGGAGGCTGGGCCGAACGGCTGGAAGTTTTCATCTGGGCCTGCCCGGGGCTGTATGCCCTGGCGGGACTGTTGCAATGGCATCTGGAGAAGCCCATCAATGCAACCATCGCCACACTGCTCGCGCTCAGCGCGGCCCTGCTGATGTGGATGCCGCTGCCAATTTATTTTCATGCCGCCGGCGCCGCCCTGCTCGCCGGCGTTATCATCTGGCAACACCAATTCGCCAAAACGACCCACTGAGGAGTAACCATGACTTCCCGCACCGCAAAACAGATTCACCTGATTGAACGTCCCGCCGGCATGCCGGGCCACGAACACTTCCGGCTTGTGGAAGTGGACCTGCCCGAACCGGGCGAGGGCGAGGCCCTGGTGGAAAACCGCTACATGTCGGTTGACCCCTACATGCGCGGTCGCATGCGCGCCGACGCCGTGTATGCCGCGCCCTTTCAACTCAATGCGCCCATGTACGGCGGGGCCGTGGGCGAGGTGGTGGAATCCCGGGATCCGAGCCTGAAGCCGGGGGACATCGTCCTCAATTTCGCCGCCTGGCAGGACCGGTTCGTGGCAAAGGCTTCCCATCTGCGGCGACTTGAACCTTTCGACCGCGAGCGCATCTCGCTCTATCTCGGCGCCCTGGGCATGCCGGGAATGACGGCCTATGTGGGCCTGCGCAAATTCGGCGAGCCGAAAGAGGGCGAGACGGTATTCGTCTCAGCCGCATCCGGGGCGGTGGGCGCCAATGTCTGCCAGATCGCCAAACAACAGGGTTGCCGGGTGGTGGGCAGCGTCGGCAGCGAAGCCAAGGCCGAGTGGCTCAGGGACGAATGCGGCGTCGACGCCACCATCAACTACCGAACTTGCGGCAGCCTCACCCGGGCGCTGAGCGCCGCTGCCCCCGATGGCGTCGATGTCTACTTCGAGAACGTCGGCGGCGACCATCTCCAGGCCGCCATCAATGTCATGAACCCATTCGGCCGCATCGTCGCCTGCGGCATGATTTCCGGCTACAACAATTCCGAACCCGTCCCCGGCCCCAACAATCTCATGTACATCGTCGGCAAGAAACTGCGCATCCAGGGTTTCATCATCTCCGACCACGAAGACCTGCGCCCGGACTTCGAAAAAGACATGAGCCAATGGATCATTGACGGCAGGATCCGCATCCGGGAAACCGTCTACGAAGGCGTGGAAAACGCCGTAGACGCCTTCCTCGCCCTGTTCTCAGGCGAAAATTTCGGCAAAATGGTGGTGCGGTTCTGAGTGTGGACAGGCATAAATTGAAGCGGCGGAATGCCGCGTCCCACTCGGGGAGGAATTCGGAGGCAATACGATAGAACGACTCGCAATCACGGATCTGGGGGCCTGCGCCGTGGCGATAGCGAATTTTCGCTTTCGCGGATTCCTGTGGCGCAGGCTCCCGGCTCCTGATTTCGGGAACCGCGAAGAACAAAACACAAGCAACGGCTGGGCACATGGCCGATACAATATCCAGGGAGCGGCGCAGCGAGCTGATGAGCCGCGTCCGCTCCAGGAACAGCAAAGTGGAACTGCTCATCCGCAGCCTTGTGCACGGGATGGGTTACCGGTTCCGGTTGCACGGGAAGAACTTGCCGGGGAAACCGGATTTGGTGTTTTCCAGCCGGAGGAAGGTGATCTTCGTCCACGGCTGCTTCTGGCATTGGCATCCGGACCCGAACTGCAAGCATGCCCGGATGCCAAAATCCCGACTGGATTTCTGGCGGCCCAAGCTGGAGGGCAATCGCCGCCGGGACCGTGAAAACAGGAAAAAGCTGAAGGAACTCGGTTGGGGTGTGCTGGAAATCTGGGAATGCGAAGTTGGCGACCTGGAATCGGTCCAGTCCAGAATCAGGGATTTCCTGGAACCGGCCCCAGCGGGATACTGAAAGGGCTCCAACCGCGAGTTGCCCCCGTCGCAGTCATTCTGCGCGAAGCAAAACCCTCCCCCCGTCATTCTGCGCGAAGCGAAGCGGAGTCGCAGAATCTCAGGCAAGTGGCGGTCTATTCATTTGTGCCAGCCATCCTTGGCCCGGCGCTTTCGGCTTCACCGACCGATTCCCACCCAGGGCATGGCGCGTCGCAAAAATGGGAATTGCCGGATCAATACAATATATAGTGCTTTCAGGCCGAAAAACGACTATATTTGCGTTTTGAGCATTGACTGTGGTGAACGGCGATTTCCGGTCGCGCCCAGGTTTTCGGTGTTTGAATATGCGGACAGTTGAATTGTTTACCGGTGCGGGCGGGCTTGGGATGGGTGTGTGCCGCGCCGGCTTTGAGGCGGCCGTCGTTGTCGAGCGCGACCGCTACTGTTGTGACACGATCCGGGAAAACCAGGAAAGAAACCTCAAGCCGCTCGCCAACTGGCCTCTCGTGCAGGGAGATGTCAGGGACGTTGACTATGCCGAGATCGGCGGAGAGATGGATCTGGTGTCTGGCGGCCCTCCCTGCCAGCCTTTTTCGCTGGGTGGCAAGCACAAGGGGTATCTTGACAGGCGCGACATGTTTCCCGAGGCGATACGCGCGGTGCGCGAGCTTAGGCCTCGCGCTTTCCTGTTCGAGAACGTCAAGGGGCTGACCCGTCCCTCGTTCGCCAATTATTTCGAATACATGCGTCTGCAGTTGGCTTATCCGGAAATCGTGGGCCACGCCGATGAGGCGTGGACCGACCACTTGTCGCGCCTTGAGCGGCATCATACCGAAGGGCGGGGCAACACTCCGTCTTATCGAGTGGTTACGCGCATCCTCAATGCCGCGGACTATGGCGTTCCCCAGCGCCGGGAGCGCGTCTTCATTGTGGGCTTTCGCAGCGACCTCGGAATCGAATGGAGTTTCCCAGCGCCCACCCATTCGAAAGAGGCGCTGTTGTGGGACCAGTGGCGCTCCGAAGACTATTGGGAAGTTGCGGATACAAGGAAACCGGATGACGAATCCGCCAGGCGGTCACAAAAATCGGCGCGGAGATTACGCGAACGGCCCACAACGAGTCCTTGGCGCACAGTACGTCAAGCATTGGCGGATTTGCCCGACCCGGAATTTGACGCGGAAGCCGCCGATGATTACCCCAACCACAAATTCCAGCCAGGCGCCAGAAGCTACCCCGGGCACACCGGCAGCCCCAGCGACGAACCCGCCAAGACCCTCAAGGCCGGTGACCACGGTGTTCCGGGCGGGGAAAACATGCTGAGACGGGCGGATGGCAGCATTCGATACTTCTCAATTCGCGAATGCGCCCGGCTACAAACCTTTCCCGATGATTATGTGTTTCACGGCACCTGGACAGAAAGCATGCGCCAACTCGGCAACGCGGTGCCGGTGGCGCTTGCTACAGTAGTGGCCAACAGCATCGGAGAGCGGTTGGAGCAAGAGAGGAATCAGCGATAAGCATCGACAGGGAAGCCACGAAGCAAGTTGTCGAAGATCTTGATGCAAAGCTGGAAAACTTGAGCGGCATTGCAAGTTCAGGCGAGCTATCAAAACTGGCCCGTCTTCGTCTGGATGTAAAATTGCGATCCTTTGTTGAACGGGCGGAAGCCCTGGCCAGAAAATTGGACCCAATCCATTGGCCGCGCTTCGTTTTCGACCCAGGCGACCCGGTGGTGGTTGGAAGATTCATTGCACTTGCATTGATCGCGCAGCCGCGAGTGCCTCTGGATCAAGTAGGCAGATTTCATGGCTCTGGAATCTATGCGCTCTATTACGACGGAGATTTTCCACCTTATGCTCCAATCTCTGGCACGGAAACTCCAATTTATGTTGGTAAAGCGGACCCGGCGCAAGACAGTGCCAGAAACCCAAAGAAGCAAGGAGATCGAATTTCAAGACGATTAAAGGATCACCTTCGCACCATAAGACAGGCTGAATCAACTCTGAACCCAGAAAGGTTTGATTGCAGATACTTGGTAGTACAGACCGGGTGGCAAGGAGCGGCGGAGGATTATCTGATTGAAATATTCCGTCCTGTCTGGAATAACGAGACTGGCATCTGTTATGGATTCGGAAAACATGGGGACTCACCGTCAACGCGCTCAAACAAGAGATCGCCATGGGATACGCTACATCCAGGCCGAGATTGGGCTTGGAAAGATCCAAAAATGATTGATTCTCGCAGCAAGAAAAAAATTCTCACCGATGTTAGCTTGCACTTAGCTTCGACAAAGATAAGTCAAAGTTCGGAGCAGGTAATCCAGGGATTCTTGGATGAACTTTCCCAATAATCGTTGCCACAATTTTCAGATTGGAGAAAATGGATATGCAAAAAAGAATAAGCGTGGATGATTCGACGATTCATAAGGCTAATCCTGTCTTGAAATCGGAAGAAACGAAGACCAACTACTGGGCTATGCGCACAAGTAGAGACTCTGTTGAAGTCAGGGAGTTCCTGAAAAATGAATTGCTTGAACGGAGGCTTCGCCAAGGCATTCAAGTCCTTTGAGGGGTGCAGCGTTACAGAATTTCGTACAACGTAATCTTGCCGCTCTTGTAAATTCCAGCTACGAATGGTGAAGGCGTTTTTGCTGCGAAACTGAAAATACGATTTTTCCCTGAAACCAGCATTTCAGCGATGTCAGGTCCTGTCGCGTTCTTCATCCTGATCACGATGACTCGCGCCGAATATCTCCTGATTGCGTCAAGCTCCGCAGAGCGATATCGGATGTTCTTGTCTTTGGTTATAGCCAGCCAGTTTCTGTTTCCAACAAGTGCGATCCAATCCTCATCCGGAGCATTGAGTGGAAGATGGCCGTCATGTATCTCAACCACGATTCCTTCTGAACGCAATTTTTCCGCGATTACATGTTTTCCGAGATTGCGATCGAGAAACAGCGTGAGTTCAGGCTGCGATTGGGAGTTCGCATCGGATTGCTTCTTCGATGTCCTCTTCCGTGCGCTCATAGTCCGTCGCCAGGTCTGAAATGGATTCGCCGGCCTTGTAGCGCTCCGCGATGAGTTCGGTGGCCAGGCCGGTACCGGCCAAAACGGGGCGTCCGGCGGAAATCGTCGGGTCGATGATAACTCTCGCAGGTGAATCCGGTAGGGCTGACCGCGTATAGGGAAAGAGCTTGATCGGGATGCCGGCGGGGTCTCGATCAATTCGCCTGAGCGCTCCGCTGATGATCTCCCGCATGGCTATCTGGCCCGATTTGCTGATATTGATTATCTGTCCGTATTGCTTGATGAATAGATCGAGTCCGTCGGTTTCGAGAGCGCGGCTGATCAATGGATGACATCTGTCCATCGGGTTGTCGGCGATCCTCACGAGGTAATCGATCGCCTGTCGAATGCTTGGCATATTCACTTGATACCTGCGCCGGACGGCGGCGAGCACATGGAGCTCGGTGAGATTCAGGAAAGAGAGCAAAGTGGGGGTGTGCCGTGGTACTTCGATCAGCGGCGCGTAACCGTTCCGACCTACCGACCAATAGCGAATGGTGGCCGGCGGCACGGAAAGGTAGTGCCCGACTTCCATGATCGTGTACGCGGGAAGCGAGCGGGGATCGTTTTCGGTCAATTTCTGCCTGAACATTGGACTCTTTATCGGACGAAAATGGCCGTCTTTGAGGTCGATGAGAACTATACGCGAATCGGCGCTCGCTAAACAGTCTTCTCTTACCCATTCCAGCCGGATCTTCTGGCCGCAGCCAGAATCAGGTCTGACAACCTGTCAATCGCCCAATATTCATTGCAAAAAGTACAGCGAAAAATTGCCCTTGCGGTGAATATCGGATATAAACGCCGCAAATGGTGCGGTGATTATGTGGATTCATCAGCAGGCCGCTTGGCCGAATTTCTGTTGGGAGAGTGACAGGCTTGTTGCTCTGCTGGCTGATGTTCGCCATCGGCAGGGGCGGCTGCTCGGCAGGATGTCGGGGCTGGGGTTTCCCCTGCGGCGTGAAGCGAGTCTGCTGACGCTGACGAATGACGTGGTCAAGTCTTCGGCTATCGAGGGCCAGCGGTTTGACCCGGGCGAAGTGCGCTCCTCCATTGCCCGTCGTCTGGGCCTGGATTCCGCCTTGCGGGCAACGGTGAGCAGGGAAGCCGACGGGATGGTGGAGATGATGCTCGACGCCACGGGAGAGTTTTCGGCGCCGCTCGACAGGGAGCGTCTGTTTGCCTGGCACGCATCGATGTTTCCCGGTGTCCGGAGCGGGCTACGCCCGATTCGGGTTGGCGCCTGGCGCACTGTGGATTCCGGACCGATGCGGGTGGTTTCCGGCCCAGTGGGGCGGGAAACCGTTCATTTTGAAGCGCCGGGCGCGGAGATCGTGGAACGGGAAATGGAGGCCTTCCTGTTCTGGTTCGAATATGGCTCGAAAATTGACCCGGTCCTGAAGTCGGGTATCGCTCAACTCTGGTTCTTGACGATTCAACCTTTTGAAGACGGCAACGGCCGTATCGCGAGAGCCCTGTCCGATATGGCGCTTGCCCGGGCGGATGGCATGCCGGAGCGTTACTACAGTCTATCCAGCCAGATTGAAGCCGAGCGAAAGGAATATGATGACCAACTGAAACGGACACAGCGCGGGGGCCTTGACATTACCGGATGGCTCGAATGGTTTCTTGGCTGCCTCGACGGGGCCATTGCCGCGGCGGAGACAAGTTTGTCGCGGGTACTCTACAAGGCTCGCCTGTGGGAGCGTATCAATGAACATCCGGTCAATGCGCGCCAGCGCCTGGTGATCAACCGCATGCTGGAAGACGATTTCACCGGATTCATGAACACTTCCAAATACGCCGCGATGGCCAAGTGTTCCAGAGACACGGCCCTGCGGGACGGCCCTGCGGGACATCCAGCACTTGCAGTCCCGGGGGATATTGGCGCAAAACCCCGGCGGTGGACGCAGCACAAGTTATCGTTTGCCTGGGCAGGCGCCCTGAAGATCACTCCGCGGTGATGTTCTTGGTCAGGGTGACGACATTGCAGTCGGCGCGGCGCTGGTGTTCCACCTGGTCCATCATGTGGTTTACGAGAAGGAGGCCGAGGCCGCCGTCGCGACCGTCTTCGGGGGTGGCGCCGGTGCTGCTGTCGGCGGCGCCGGCCCTGGTGGGATCGAAAGCCTCGCCGTCATCGACGACGATGACCACCAGGGATTCGCCTTCCTGGCGCAGGATGATTTCGATCCGGTGCGGCTCGGCGTCCGGGTAGCCGTGTTCAATGGTGTTCGAAAGGAGTTCTTCCAGGGCGAGATTGACGGCGTAGGCGATTTCCGGGGAGATTTCCCGGTCGGCGCAGAAGCTGTCGATTTTTCCGGCAATGCCGGCGATCTGGCGCAGGTCGTTGACGAGCCCGAGTTCCAGTGCCGCAGTCGCTGCTTCGGTCATGGCGCCTTATTCCTCGCGCAGGGAACGGGAGAAGAAATCGGTTACCGGCTTCACCAGAAAACTGATCACCGTGCGCTCGGTGGTGCGGATGTGGGCTTCCACGGGCATGCCGGGAGTCAGGAGCAGTCCGCCGAAAGGGCGGCCCGTCTGCTGTCCGTTCAGTGCCGCCACGGGTTTTCCGGCGGACTCCGGCGGCTCCTCCATGCTCAGTTCGACTTCGTACCAGGATGTGCCGAGGTTGGGGTCCTGCATGGCGTCCGCCGAAATTCGCGTGACCTGGCCGTCAAACTCCGCCGTCAGGCGGGCAGGGAAACTCGAGAAACGCAGCAGGGCCTCCTGCCCCGGATAGATCTGATCGATGTCAGATGGCTGCACCTGGGCGATGACCACAAGATCGGTATCGTCGGGCACAATTTGCAGAATGGGCTCGCCCGGCGCCACGACTTCACCCGGCGCAAAGACCGCGGCGCCAAAAATTTCGCCCGCCACCGGCGCCCGTAATTCCATTCTGCCCAGCCGCTCGCGCACCGCGGCAAGCCGCTCCACCACCTCATTTTCCTGTGCCCTGATGTTGTTTACCTGTTCTTCGGCTTCCTCGATATGGCGCGAACCGATCAGGAGAATCTGGATTTCCAGCTCGGCGATGCGGCCCATGGCCCGCGCGATCTGGGCTTCCGCGGCGCCTGATTCCCCCGCCAGATTCTGTGCCGTGCGTTGCAGGTCGAGCACCATGGGCAACTCCGACAGGCCCCGCTCGAACAGGGATTGTTCGGCTTCGAGCTCCCGGGCGATCAGCGCCCGCTGTTCCTCGATTGAGACGGATTGCGCCTCAAGCCCGGCGATTTCGTTGCGCGCCTGGCCAATCTGCTCGCGCAGCCTTTCGATCTCCCCGTCGCGGGCCGCATTGCGGGCTTCGAACAGGCGTTGCTGGCCTTCGAGTATGCGTTCGATTCTGGCGTCCCGGGCCGCCATGGCGGCAAGTTCCGCGTCGAACACGATGGCTTCGCCGCCGCGGAATTCGGCTTCGAGACGATTGCGGCGGGCGGCGAGTTCGGCGTATTGCACCGCCAAGATCGCCTCTTCGGTGCGCAGCAGTTCATCGTCGAAGCGGAGCAATACGTCGCCGGGGGCCACCCGGTCGCCATTGCGGGCGAGCACTTCGCTGACGGTACCGCCATCGATATGCTCCACGGCCTGGTTGTAGGTTTCCACGGCGACCCGACCGGTGGCGATTACCGCGCCATAAATCGAAGACAGCAGGCTCCAGCCCACAAGCCCGCCAATCAGCAGGACGGCGCCGCCAAAACCGAGCAGCATGGGTCGCCTGGCGGAAAATCTGTCGGGATTGGAGTGTGAATTCATCGGGAAGCGCCTTGCGCCGCGGCGGGCCGTGGTGGATCAGATTCGGCGTCGGTCGAATCCTCATCGAGCTTGCGGCCTTCGAAGCGCGCGCTGGTGACCCGGGCGATGGCGTCGGCGATCTGCCGGTCGCGGCCGGGAATCGCCGGGCGAGATGTTGGGGTTTCGGCGGCGGCGGTTTGCAGATAGGCAGGCCGGGCGCCGGGCTGGAATCTGGCGGGAGTCGCTTGTCTGGCAGCTTCGGGCCGGGCCGGAGCCGCCTGCCCGGGTTTTTGCCGCAGTTGCCGCACCGGTTCCTTGCGGCGGCCGGAAGTTGCCGGCAGCGGTTGTCCGCCCTGCATGACATAAACGACATCGCACTGGGCGAAAGCGCCGTGGCGGTGGGCGACGATCACCGCCGCCCCGCCCCGGGCCTTGTGGTTTTCCACGGCTTTGGCCAGCGCCATGGTGCCTTCGGCGTCGAGATTCGAGTCGGGCTCGTCCATGACCACGAATACGGGAGAGCCATAAAAGGCTCTCGCCAGGGCAATGCGCTGGCGCTGGCCGCCGGAAAGCGCGGCGCCGCCGGCGGAAACCTGGAAGTCGTAACCGCCAGGCAGCTTGAGAATCATTTCGTGGGCGCCGGTTCGCTTGGCGGCGTCGACAATGTCCTCGTCCCTGGCGTCCGCCGACATGCGGGCGATATTCTGGGCGACGGAGCCGTCGAAGAGTACGATGTCCTGTGGCAGGAAGCCGATATGCCGACTGAGATCCGAACCGTATTGCTCAAGTTCCGCGCCATCGAGTCGCACCGAGCCGGCTGCCGTCGGCCATACGCCCGCCAATGCCCTGGCCAGGGTCGATTTGCCCGAAGCGGAAGGCCCGGCGATTCCCGCCGCCTTGCCGGGTTCGAGGCGGAATGTGGCGCCGCGCACGGCGGGAATCCTTGCGCCCGGCGCGACCACCACCAGGCCCTGCACTTCCAGCAGGGCCCTGGGGGCGGGCAGGGAGGTCCGGGGCATCGGCGGCGGCGTTGCCTGCAACAGCATGGCCAGCGAGCGTCGGGCGCCGAAAGCTCTTTGCAACTGCGGCCACTGGGCCACCGCCTGATCGATGGGCGCCAGCGCCCGCCCAAGCAGGATGGACGCCGCGATAATGATGCCAAAGGTTACCTGCCCCTGAATCGCCAGCCAGGCGCCGAGGCCGAGCATCATGGATTGCAGAAAAAGCCGCAGGGTCTTGGACATGACGCCGAACAGCCCGCCCCGGTCCGAGGCCGCCAGGGTCTGCTCCAGCAGTTTGCCCCGCAGTTTGCCGGAATGGGCGACCACCGCGTCCTGCATGCCCAGGCCCTGGACAGTCTCGCTGTTGGCGCGCATCTGTTCGACGAAATGCATCGAGCGCGCCGTGGCTTCGCCGGCGTTCTGGCGCAGTTTTCCCGTGGTTGCCTGGTTGATCAGGGCGATGAGCAGCAGCAACAGTCCGCAAAACAGGGCGAACACGCCCAGCATCCAGTGGAACAGGAACAGGGCGCAAAGGAATACCGGCGTCCAGGGCGCGTCAAAGAAGGCGAATGGCCCCGGCCCCGAGCAAAAGCGTTGCATGGCTTCGAGGTCGCCGAGGCCGGTTGCCGGCCGCGCCCGCTCGGCGGGCGACAGCGCCCGGGTCAGCGTGGCCCGCAGCACCCGGTCGTCGAGCTTCTCCTGCAGCCGTGCGCCAGCCCTGGCGAGCACCCGGCCCCGGGCATAATCAAGCACCCCCATCATCAGAAAAAGAAAGGCGGTAATGATGACCAGGGTCAGCAGGGTCGCTTCGGAGCGTGAGGTGAGCACCCGGTCATAGACCTGGAGCATGAACAGCGGCCCGGTCAGCATCAGCAGATTGACGAAGATGCTGAAAAATCCCACCGAGGCGAACAGCCGCCAGCTTTCCGCGAGTGCCGCGCGAATCTCCCGGTCACCGTTGCTGGTGTCGGTAATCATCTGAAGATTGTTCCGTTTTCCGACCGCCCGCCCGGCCGATGGCTCTTGTTCGGTATGGCGCGAAGTATCGCAGGACCATTGCGGATTAACAATGTCTGGACTGCGCCACGCTCCGCGCGGAATGACGGGGAAGGCGGCGCCCCGCGCAGCATCGGGTTCTTCCTACTCGCGCAAACTCTCGAAGGCCTGGTTCTGGGACAGATAGCTGCGACCGCTGAGCCGGCTCAGGAAGCGGCTGCCGGACAGCTTGTTCATGATGGGCACCTTTACCTCCGACAAGTTCAGAGTGATTCCCGATTCAGCGAGCAAGTCATTGATATTCTCAAGACTTTCCAGTGCGCTCAGATCGATGTCATTGACCGCCGGGCACATCAGCACCACATGTTTCAGCCCTGGCCGCTCGGCAACGAGCCGGAACAGCAGGCTTTCCAGGTAGCGCGTATTGGGGAAATAGAGAGCTTCGTCGATTCTCACCGAAAGCAGGGCGTCGCTGGTTTCCACCTCGTAATGCCTGATATTGCGGAAATGTTCTGTGCCCGGCACCCGGCCAACCACGGCGACATGTGGCCGGGAAGTCTTGAACAGGTGCATGAGTATCGCGGCAAGCATGCCGGCGCCGATGCCCGCCTCGGCGCTGACGGACAGGGTGACGCCCAGGGTAATGGCCACCGCCAGGAAATCGCTGCGCGAATGCCGCCAGGCCCGGCTGATCATGGAGAAATCGAGCAGGGCATGCACGGCAACGAGGATCACCGCGGCCAGGCAAACCCGGGGCAGCCAGAACAGCACCGGCGTCAGAAACAGCACCACCAGGGCGATCATCAGGCTGGCGAAAATGCCGGCGGCGGGGGTTACCGCGCCAGCCTCGAAATTGACCAGGGAACGGGTGAAGCCGCCGGCCACCGGCATGCCGCCGCTGAATGCGGTCGCCAGATTGGCCGCGCCGAGGCCGGTCAATTCCCGATTGGGTTCAATCGCCTGGCGCCGCCGCACCGCCAGTGCCTGGGCCACGGATATCGACTCCACATAGCAGACAATGGCCAGGGACAGGGCGGAAAGGAACAGCCCGCCAAGCAGGGCCGGGGAGAAATCCGGCAGGGTGACCGCCGGCAGGCCCGAAGGAATCTCGCCGAGCAGGGCAAGCCCGGCCTGGTCGAGTTGAAATTGCCAGCTCAGCCAGATCGTGACCGCCGCCAGCAGGATGGGGCCGATGCGGGAAAGCGACCGGGCTGTGGTGCGCCGCAGGCCAAAACGCACCAGCAACAGTGCGAGACGTCGGCGGCACCAGGCTAGGAAAACTATCGCGCCCAGCCCCAGGGCCAGGGTCGGCAGATGGGCATCGGGCAGATTGGCGAGCAGAGACAGCAGCAGTTCCAGGGCATTGCCGCCGCTTACCGGAACCGCGAACAGCAATCCCGCCTGACTCATGGCGATGAGTATGGCTGATGCCGTGACAAAGGACACAAGCACAGGCCTGGGGATGAAATTGGCGATGAATCCGAGCCGCAGGAATCCGGCAAGCAGGAGAATGGCGCCGGTCAGAAAGGAAAGCGTCAACGCGGCGCCGGCGTATTCCGCCGGGGTCTCCAGCGGCAGTCTTGAAAGGGCGGCGGCGGTCATCAGCGAAAGCACCGCGACCGGACCCACGGAAAGCGTGCGGCTGCTGCCGAACAGGGCGTAGGTCACCAGGCTCGCCATGGCGGCGTACAGCCCCGCCTGGGGCGGAACGCCAGCCACCAGGGCAAGGCCAAGCGCCTGGGGTATCAGCATGACCGCCACCACCACGGCGGCGATCGCGTCGCTGCGGAAAGCGGCGGAGGTGTAGGTTCTGGCCCAGTGCGGGGCTGGTAGCCAGTTGGGTATGGTCATGCCTCAATCTCAATGCTGGCGGTTTGGCAACCATGCACAAATGCCGCCTCTTTCCACGTCATCCCGCGCGCAGTCGCAGGATCTCATTGGGGGGCCACTGCGTGAGATTCGGCGACCACGCTTCACTCCGCGCAGAATGACAGATAGTTGGGCCTTGCTTCTTGCCGGCTACGCCGACCGGGTGACAGCCTTTGTCAGATCGTGCCTGCCATCCTTGGCGCGGCTTTTTTGGCTTCGCCAAACCCCAGCCTTGCCATCCATGGCAAGTCGTTCGGCCCACGAAAAGCATGCTTTTCGTCGGCTACGCCGACCGGGCCTCACCCCGACTCCAGGAGATTTCTCAAATCGATAATCGCGGCGTTGGCTCGGGAGAGGTAGTTGGCCATGGTCAGGGAGTGGTTGGCGAACATGCCGAAGCCCGAGCCATTGAGGATTACCGGAAAAAAAACCGTGGCCTGGCTGGCTTCAAGCTCGCGGATGATCTGCCGCAGGCTGGCGCCGGCATTCTTGTCCGCGATCACCGCGGCGAAGTCGATCTCCACCGCCTGCAGAAAATGCATCAGCGCCCAGGCTGCGCCCCGGGCTTCATAAAACACGTCGTCGATTTCCAGCCAGGGCGTCTGCACCCGGATTTCCGCGGCCACTGGGGTGGACTGGACCGCGGCCGGCTCGCCGGCGGTGTCGGTATTGACGCGATTCTGGCTTACGCTGGCGCTGAGCCGCTGGGACAGGCTGCCGAGCCGGGTTTCCACGTCTTCCAGCCAGGCCGCGAGATTGTCGGCCCGGGCAAAGAACTGGGCGTTGCTGTCGCCGCTGTCGGAAATCCTGCCGAGGTAGGAATACAGGCTGTCCACGGCTTCCCGGTACTCGCTTTCGGAGGCCGGCAGGATCCAGCGATTGTTGTCAAAGTGAAGATTCGGTTCGGCGATGATCAGGTCCGGGTCTTCGGTGGACTGGGACTGGGAGCGGCTGAAGCTCTCGCGCATGGCCCGGGACAGGTCGCGAAGCTGGACCAGGGCGCCGAATTCCCAGTTGGGGATATTGTCCAGATACACACCCGGCGGCATGATGTCGTTGCTGAGGTAGCCGCCAGGCTTGTCGAGCAGGGTTTCCGCCACGCGGATCATGGCGGCGGTGGTGGCGGCGCCGATGACTTCGTCATTGCCGCCGGCGGCGAGTTTTTCGCCGGTATTGCGCCGGACGGAAAAAGGCTCCGGCTCATCGCTCCAGTAAATACCCAGGGCCAGCACCACCAGAACCAGTGCGCCGCCGCCCCAGAGCAACACTCTTCGCAGCACCCCGCCACCGGCGCCGATGGCAGGCCATCGCAGTTTCCCGCAGAGGCTGCTCCAGCGGTTTTTGAACCATTCGCCCATGGCAGGGATTTTACATGAATTGTCCGGTTACCAGATTGACGCGCGGAAACGCCGCCGGTTACCGCGCTCAGGAATCCGGCAATCGGAGCCTTATCAGGGTGACGCCGGATATTTCGATATTGCCCCGCAGGCGGTAGCCCGGCACCGATTCCCGCATCACCGAATAGATCCAGCGGGCGAGTTCATCATCGGGAGCGGTGATGAGGAAGAATGCGTCCCGATCCCTGGCTTCAGCGGCGATTTCCGCCAGCATGGCACGGATCGTATCGCCGCGACCGCGCAGGACCTGTTCGTCCAGGGGGTAGAACAGGTCGCCGGAGTTGCGCTCGGCGGCAATGGCCCGGCGCGCTTCGGCAATGCCGGGATGGGCGGCGTCGATGATTTCCGCCCGCCCGAGCATACGGTCGGCGCCGGCGAAATTGCCCCGGTTGGCCGAATCCAGGGCCAGCTCCAGATAGCGCTCCACAATGCCCCGCATGCCTTCGAGGGCGATTTCATTATCCGGCTCGAATTGCAGCGCCTCACGGAAAAAATCGTAGGCATTGTCATGCTCCGGCATCAGCAGGCGGTCCTCATCGAGGGCCTGAAGACCGGAATAGAGGAGATCTGCGATCAACTGCCGCACATCGGGGGAAATTGCCTCCACCGGGTGTTCTTCGTTTGGAATCGTGCGCATGTCTGGCAGCCCGCCCGTATCGTCCGCGGGCGTCTCCGGCGCCGGCGACCGGCAGGCCGGCAGCAGGGCGGCGAGCAACAGGCCGGGCAAGAGTAGAAATCGCATGGACATGGCTCAGGCCAGTAATTCGGAATACGGTATGAATTCGAACAGTTCATCCGGCGCAACCGCGGTATGCGGCGGCACCACAAGCAATCCCCGGGAACAGCTCAGGGAGGAACCCGCGCCGGAACTCTGGTTGGCGGCGGGGAAGAGCCGCTGTCTGCCCTGGTCATCGGTGAGCAGCGAGGCGCGCAGATACTCCTGCCGCCCACCCGAGCGCGGCGCGGCAAAGCCCGCCGGCAACCGGTAACCAGCGGGCGGCGCCGCGGGGCCGCCCATCATCGCCAGCAAGGCGGGACGCACGATCAGACAGAAGGTGACAAAGGCCGACACCGGATTTCCCGGCAAGCCAAAAAATCCCGCCCCCCGCAGCCTGCCCCAGGCCAGTGGCTTGCCGGGTTTGATGGCGAGTTTCCACAGCCGCAACTCGCCTTCGCTTTCCAGCGCCGCCCGCACATGGTCTTCCTCGCCCACGGAAACCCCGCCGGTGGAGATGATGCAGTCGGCGCTTGCGGCGGCCTTGCGCAGCAGCGCCCTGGTGCCTTCCAGATCATCGCCGGCGATGCCGAGGTCGATCAGTTCCACCGGCAAGGCGCGCAGCAGGCTCGCCAGCGCATAGTAGTTTCCGTTGTAGATCTGGCCCGGGCCCAGCGGATTGCCTGGCGCAACAAGTTCATCGCCGGTGGTGAAAAGAGCGACCCGCAGCCTGCGCCGCACCGGGACGCTGCCGCTGCCCATGGAGGCGACAACGCCAATGTCCTGGGGCAGCAGGCGATGTCCGGCGTGGAACAGCAATTCGCCGGCCGCCATGGCGTCTCCCGCGGCGCGTACATGTTCGCCGGGAGAAACGGATTCGAGTATGGTCACTTCGTCCGGCCCGGCCCGGCAATTTTCCTGGATTACCACGGCGTCGGCGCCCGCCGGCATGGCGGCGCCGGTGAAAATGCGCGCGGCCTCGCCCCGGGGCAGTTCGCCGCCCGCCTCGCCCGCCGCGATCCGGCGACGCACCGGCAGCCGCACCGGCGCCTTGGCCACGTCTCCGGCGCGCACGGCATAACCATCCATGGCGCTATTGGCGAAAGGCGGCACGTCGATGATGGCGCGGAAATCTTCCGCGAGCACTCTGCCCCCGGCGGCGGCGAGTTCGACTGGCTCGACGCCGCTGATGCGCGGCACACTGTTCCAGATCATCCGGCAGGCCGCATCCACCGGGGTCAGGGAACTGCCGGGATTCTGCTTCATGGAGGCTTCACGGGTTCCACATGCGCCGCTTCGGGGGCGGCGGCGCGTTTGCCTGCATCGTACAGGGACTGCACGGTTTTCTTCAATTGTTCCCGCCAGCTTCTGGCCTTGATGCCGAAGGTGTCGAAGAGTTTCTTGCCCGACAGGATCGAATTGAAGATCTCCGGGGCGCGAACGGGTTTTTCGGTGAGTTGCACCCGGTCCAGCAGGCTGTAGATTTCCTCGTCCTGGGCGGCGGCGTATTCCAGCGTGAGCGAGGCGATTTCCTTCTCCCAGCTTGGCGTCAGGCCGCAATAGTGGTAGGTGCCCCAGACATTGGCCCCGCAGTCCACCTGCTGGCAGACCGCCACGATGGCGCCTGCGAGGTCTTCGGTGCTCGTGGGGCTCAGGCGGCGGCGCCAGACATCGATCGCCCCTTCGTGGCGCTTGATCGAGCGAATCCAGGATTTGATCAGCCCGCGCTTGTGGGGGCCGAACAGCCATCCCGGGCGCATCACGACATGCCTGGCTAGCTCCCGCACCCGCCGCTCTCCTTCCAGCGAGCAGCGGCCATAGATCCCGGCCGGCTCCGGCGTGTCGTGTTCGCCGTAGGCGAGTTTCTTGCCGCCGCTGAAGACATAGGCGCTGGAAAGATGGAACAGGGGGAGTTCCCGCCGCTGGCAGATTTCCGTGAGCACGCCGGGCAGTTCGGCATTGATGGAACAGCAGCGTTCCTCCATGGACTGGGCGCGCTTCAGGGCGCTGTGGTTGCCGGATATGAAATCCGCCAGATTGATGAGCTGGGTCGGCCCGTATTCGCCGATCATGGTGTCGATGGAGGCGGCGTTGTCCGGCGTGAAGTGCTTTTCCGCCGGCGCCAGAAAGGGAATCCTGCGCTTGCGCAGAATGTCCACCAGGGCCTTGCCGGTGGGGCTTCTGGCGCCGACGAGGAACAGCTTCATGAATGGGCGGCGGGATCGTTTTCGCGCATGTTGTGATGATTGGAATGGCTTCTGTTGCGAACCGGCCCGGGCCTGGGAGCCCGCGCCGCGAATTCCCATGGCGCGGGCTCCTAGAAAGGAATATCGTCGTCGTCGAAGTTGTCGAAACCCGAACCGCCGCCCTGCGTTTCCGCCGCCTGGGCCTGGGGCTTGTCGCCGCCGGGCGCGGACTGGGCGGGCTGCCGCGGCTCGAATCCGCCGCCCTCGCCGCCGCCCCGGGAATCGAGCATCTGCATCTCGTTGGCGATGATTTCCGTGGTGTAGCGCTTGACGCCTTCCTGTTCCCAGGAACGGGTCTGCAAGCGCCCCTCCACATACACCTTGGCGCCCTTCTTCAGATACTGCTCGACGATTTCGGCCAGCCGGCTGAAAAACACCACCCGGTGCCATTCGGTGCGCTCCTGCTGCTCGCCGGTGTTGCGGTCCTTCCAGGACTCGCCGGTGGCTAGGGTTACATTCGCCACCGCGGTTCCGCTCGGGGTATAGCGAACCTCCGGATCCCTGCCCAGATTGCCAACCAGAATCACCTTGTTGATACCACGACCTGCCACAATGACCTCCCATATGCATATGTTCAAGTACTGCGGCAAAGTCTATAACATTGCGCTCCCGCCCGCCCGGAGTCGATGGAAAATTTTTTTGAGAGGCGGATAATCAAGCGTTTGACTCCGCAACTGGCAAATCCATGGATTCCATCGTCGTCAAGGGCGCGCGCACCCATAATCTCAAGAATATCGATCTGACCATTCCCAGGGACAAGCTCGTGGTGATTACCGGGCTTTCCGGCTCGGGCAAGTCCTCCCTGGCCTTTGACACCCTCTACGCCGAAGGGCAGCGGCGCTATGTGGAGTCTCTCTCCACCTATGCCCGGCAGTTCCTGTCGATGATGGAAAAGCCTGATGTGGACCATATCGACGGCCTGTCGCCGGCGATTTCCATCGAGCAGAAATCCACTTCCCACAATCCGCGCTCCACGGTGGGAACGATCACCGAGATTTACGACTATCTGCGCCTGCTGTTCGCCCGTGCGGGGGAGCCATTCTGCCCGGTGCACAAGGTCAAGCTCGAAGCCCGGACGGTGAGCCAGATGGTGGATCAGGCGCTTGCCATGCCCGAAGGTTCCCGGGTCATGGTGCTTGCGCCGGTGGTGCGCGAGCGCAAGGGCGAGCATCTCCATGTATTCAATGAACTGCGCACCGGGGGTTTCATTCGCGCCCGGGTCGACGGGTTGATCTGCGAGATCGATTATCCGCCGGAACTCGACAAGAACAGGAAGCACAGCATTGAAGTCGTGGTGGATCGCCTGCGGGTGCGGCCCGGGCAGGCTCAGCGCCTCGCCGAAAGCTTCGAGACCGCGCTGAAACTGTCGGGCGGACTCGCCATGGTGGCCGGCATGGATACGGAGGAAGGCGCGGAAGAGCTGTTGTTTTCCGCCCTGTTCGCCTGCCCGCACTGCGGCCACAGCATTGGCGAACTCGAGCCGCGGCTATTCTCCTTCAATAATCCCGCCGGCGCCTGCCCGTCCTGCGACGGCCTTGGCGTGCGCGAGTTTTTCGATGAATCCCGGGTGGTCACCGATCCCGAGCGCAGCCTTGCCGAAGGCGCGATTCGCGGCTGGGAGCCGAGAAACCTCTGGTACTACTCCAAACTCGAAGCCCTGGCGCGGCATTACCGATTCAATCTCGACACGCCGTTCGGGAAGCTTGACCGGCGCCACCAGAACATTGTCCTGCAAGGCAGCGGCGGCGAAGCCATCCAGTTTCGCTATGTGGGCAGCCGGGGCATGAACATCACCAGAAAGCAGCCTTTCGAAGGCGTCATGCCGCATATCCGGAGGCGCTACAACGAGACCGATTCCGAGCGCGTGCGCAGTGAGCTCGCCCGCTATCTCAGCTTTCGAACCTGCCCTGACTGCGACGGCACCAGGCTCAGGCGCGACGCCCGCCACGTCTATATCGAAGGCCGCAACCTGCCCGCCATCAGCGAAATGACCGTGGCCCGGGCGGCACGGTACTTTGACGAACTGAGCCTCGAAGGCAAGCAGGCCCGCATCGCCGAAAAAGTGCTCAAGGAATTGCAGCAGCGGCTCAGGTTTCTGGTGGATGTGGGACTGAACTATCTGACCCTCAACCGCAGCGCGGAAACGCTTTCCGGCGGCGAGGCCCAGCGTATCCGCCTCGCCAGCCAGATCGGCGCCGGACTTGTGGGCGTGATGTATATTCTTGACGAGCCTTCCATCGGCCTGCACCAGCGCGACAACGGCCGTCTGCTCAACACCCTGCTGCGACTGCGCGATCTCGGCAATACCGTGCTCGTTGTGGAACACGACGAGGAAGCCATCCGCAGCGCCGATCACATTATTGATATCGGCCCCGGCGCCGGCGTTCATGGCGGCAGGATCGTGGCCCAGGGCGGGGCGCGGGCGATTGAAAGCTGCCCGGCCTCGATTACCGGCCAGTATCTCTCCGGCGCGGAAGCCATTGCCGTTCCCGAAAGCAGAACGCCCCGGAATCCCAAGCGCCCGCTCCGGATCAAGAGCGCCCGGGGCAATAATCTGCAACAAATTGATGTGGAGCTGCCGCTTGGCCTGTTCACCTGCGTTACCGGCGTTTCCGGTTCCGGCAAATCGACCCTGGTCAATCACACCCTGTATCCCGTCGCCGCCACGCGGCTCAACAAGGCCCAGTCGCTGGCGCCGGCGCCCCACGACTCGATCACGGGCCTGAACCTGCTCGACAAGGTGGTGGATATCGATCAGAGCCCCATCGGCCGCACGCCGCGTTCGAATCCGGCGACCTATACCGGGGTGTTCACTCCCGTGCGGGACCTGTTCGCCGCCACCGCCGAAGCCCGCAGCCGGGGCTACAAGCCGGGCCGTTTCAGCTTCAATGTCAAGGGCGGGCGCTGCGAAGCCTGCCAGGGCGATGGCGTGCTCAAGGTGGAAATGCACTTTCTGCCGGATGTCTATGTGACCTGCGATGTCTGCCAGGGCAAGCGCTACAACCGGGAAACGCTTGAGGTCAAGTACAAGAACCGGGACATCCACCAGGTGCTCGACATGACCGTGGAAGAGGCTCGGGAGTTCTTCGACGCCATCCCGGTCATCGCCAACAAGCTGCAAACCCTGGTGGATGTGGGGCTTTCCTATATCCGTCTCGGTCAGGCGGCCACCACCCTGTCCGGCGGCGAGGCCCAGCGGGTGAAATTGTCCCGGGAGTTATCCAAGCGCGATACCGGCAGCACGCTCTACATTCTCGACGAGCCCACCACCGGCTTGCATTTCCACGATATCCGCCAGTTGCTCAAGGTACTGCACCGGCTGCGGGACCATGGCAACACCATCGTCGTGGTGGAGCACAATCTCGACGTCATCAAGACCGCGGACTGGATCATCGATCTCGGCCCCGAAGGCGGCAGCGGCGGCGGCCGCGTGGTCACCAGCGGCACGCCGGAGCAGGTGGCGGAGTTTCCCGCATCCCATACCGGGAGATACCTGCGAAAAGTGCTGCCGCCCGGCGCCAGCGGGGAGATCCGCGCGGCGAGCTAGGAGCCTGCGCCGTAGGAATTCGCGGCTGCAAATCCGCTCCCGTCCACGCCCCCGACCGCTCGATTTCGTTGCATATCCACCAATATTCGCCTCAATCGACCGGCCAGGGGCGCGGCGATAGCGAATTTTCGCTTTCGCTAATTCCACCGGCGCAGGCTCCTAGGGAAGCTCTGATTAAGTCAGAGCTTCGGGAGCAAAACAAAACCACGCTTTTGTTTTGCGATAATGAAAAGCTCCACGGATGGAGTTTTTCAGAGAATACCCAGGGCCTGCGCCCGCGCCGCAGGCTCCTGGCCCGGCCTTCTCAGCGCAGGGTGTAAGCCACGAGTTCCGCCAGTCCCCGGGTCCCGCCTCCCACAAACATGGCCAGATACTGGACGCCGTCGTGCTCGTAGGTGAAGGGCAGGCCCACCTGGTTATCGGGCAATTCGATTTCGGCGATGATCTGGCCGGTTTCCTTGTTGATGGCGCGCATGGTGGGGCCGGCGTCGGCGCTGCCATTGCCTTCCGCCACAAACAGCAGGGTCTTGGTCAGCAGTACGCCGGCCCGGGTGGGCACTCCCGTGGGCGGCAGGTCAACCCCTTCCAGGAGCGGGTGGTTGGCAATGCGCCCGGGAGTGTCGGCATTGGGGACCCACCACAGGTGATCGCCGCTGTTCATGTCGATGGCGGTAATGCGGCCATAGGGCGGCTTGACCACTTCCAGTCCCTGGATGCGGGGTATGCGCACGCCGAAACCCTGGCTCAGGTCGATATCCGACTCGGGATTCTTGGCCAGGGCCAGCACCTGGAGTTGGGTTCTGGAAGGCACATAGAGGATGCCGGTTTCGGGATCGATGGCCGAGCCTTCCCAGTTGGCGCCGCCGGTGGAGGAGGGCAGGCTCAGCAGGCCGCGGGTGCCGTCGGGCGCGTCGGCCAGCGACGGCGGCGTATACAGGCTCGGGCTGAGGCGGAAATCGGCGATGGCCTCCAGCGCCAGGGCCCTGAGTTCGGGAGTGAAGTCGATCAGATTGTCTTCGGTGAAGCCCTGGATATCGAATGGCGCGGGCCGGGTGGGAAAGGGCTGGGTGGGCGCATACCATTCATTGGGCACGTCGCCGGCTGGCACCGGGCGTTCCACGATGGGCCAGATGGGCTCGCCGGTGTGCCGGTCAAAGGCGTAGACAAAGGCCTGCTTGGTCACCGACATGACCACGTCCCGGCCGTTGGGCAGGTCCACCAGCACCGGCGCGGCGGGCACGTCCCAGTCCCAGATATCATGGTGAATGAACTGGAAATGCCACTGTCGCTCGCCGGTTTGCACGTCAAGGGCCACGATGCCGCTGGAGAACAGGTTGGCTCCCGGGCGGTCGCCGCCGTAGTAATCGCCGGTGGGATCTTCCACGGGAAGATAGACGTGACCGAGTTCCGGGTCACCCGACATGGGCGCCCAGACCCCGGAATTGCCGGTGAAATCGACGCCTTCGTCGAGCCAGGATTCATAACCGACTTCGCCCCGTTCGGGAATGGTGTGGAAAGTCCACAGGCGCTCGCCGGTATGTACGTCGAATCCGCGGATATCGCCCTTGGTGTTCATCTTGGCCCGGGGCCGCCCGCCGGTGCGGTGGGCGGCGCCCACCACGATCACGTCATTCATGACGAAAGGCGGGGCGGACAGGCCGATGTCCGGATAGGGAAAGCGGGGGTCGTCGCCGTTGCGCACGCCCACCATCAGGTCCACGGTGCCGTTGTCGCCGAAGTCCGGGTCCGGGATGCCGGTTCTGGCGTCCAGGGAAACCATGTGGTAGCCGGGGCTGACGTCAATGATTCTTTGCTTTTCGCCGTCGGTCCAGTAGGCCACCCCGCGACCGGAGCCCTTGCGGGGCGCCTCGTCATAGCGGTCGCCTTCCTGGTAGCGGTAGAGCCACAGAACCTGTCCGGAAGTTGCGTCCAGAGCCATGACATTGCGGGTGCTGCCGACATTGGTATAGAGAATTCCGTCGATTTCCAGCGGCGTGGCGGGGTTGTTGTACACCGGGTCCGGCCCGATGCCCTGGGTGGAAAAACGCCAGGCGATTTCCAGTTCGTGAACGTTGTCGGCGTTGATCTGTTCCAGCGGCGAATAACGCTGGGAAAATTCGTCCCCGTGATACAGCGGCCAGTCTCCCGCCGCGACACTGGTGCCATGCTGGGCGGATGCCGCCGGGCCCCACGCGAGAGAGGCGGCAGCGGCAAGAATGGCGAATGCTGGGTTTGCGCTTCTGGTCATCTGGAATTCTCCCGATGTGATTGGCTGGGCTGGGCGTAGTTCGGCTTCTGCTTGTGAATCGCAACATACCAGATTGAACTTGGCTAGGGCTAGGTATTCTCTGAAAAATTCCCTCCCTGGAATTTTTCATTATCGCAAAACAAAAGCGTGGTTTTGTTTTGCTCCCGAATTCAATGGCTTACACCATCGAATTCGGCGACACATCCCTGTGCCGCAGGGAAGCTCTGACTTAATCAGAGCTTCCCTGGTGCTCTTTGTTCATCAGAATTTGTGGCTTCGATTCGTCGCCGTCGGGCTGCATTCCAATATGACTGTATTCCCCCGGAATCACATCAGCTTGAACAGGTGGCCATAGGTCTGGCTGGAGCGGAGTTTTTCGGGTCGGTCCCGCAGGGTGATTGTGTAGCGGCCCCGCAGGTCGCGGCTGGCGGAGACGATCTGTTCGACGCTGACAATGATGCCGCGGTGGATTCGCCAGAACCGGCTGGGGTCAAGTTGCCGCTCCAACTGGTTGATGGCCCGCCGGAGCAGATACTCGCGGTCCCGGGTGAAGGCGCTGGTGTATTTCGCCTCGGCGCGGAAGTACGCCACATCTTCCACCGGCACAAGCACCGTGGCGTCGCCGAGGCCGGCGCGAATCCATCGCAGATGTTCCGCCGCAGCACCCGCGCCGAGTTGCCGCAACAGCGACAGCAGTTCTTCCCGCTGTCGGTTGGCGCCATGCCGGCTTTCGTTCTGGCGCAGGCGCTTGATGGTGGCCCGCAGCCGCTCATTGCTGACGGGCTTGAGCAGATAATCCACGGCGGCGGCGCGAAAGGCTTCCACGGCGAACTCATTGTGGGCGGTCACAAAAACCACCCGGGTTTCCGCAGGCAGTGCGGCGGCGACTTCCAGACCCGACATCCCCGGCAGCCGGATATCGAGAAAAGCGATGTCCGGTCGCAATTGCCGCGCGAGCCGCAATGCCTCCCGTCCTTCCCCGGCGACGCCGGCAATCGCCAGTTCGGGCCAAAGCGCTGCAAGTTTCCCCCGCAACTGCTCGGCAAGCAGTGGCTCGTCCTCGACAATCAGGGCGCTAGTGTGCTGTCCCATAAGTTCGTTGCATTTCAGCGCATCCCCTGCGGTCTGGCAAGGCGCGGTCCGCCGGCCACGCTGCCAGGGGAGGGCGACGCTGCATTATCCTCGGGCGCTTCCGTGAATGGAACACTGATGATCGCATTGACGCCATGGGGGGAGGCCGGGATCAGTTCCAGGGATGCGCGGGGGCCGTAGCGCAGACGGAGGCGGTCGCGGATATTGCGCAGGCCGGCGCCGCCGGATGCGCCGGTTTCGCTGATGCCTGCGCCGCTGTCGCTGACGCTGAGGATCAGTTCATCGCCGATTCGCCGGGCGTTGAAGACCACCTTTCCGCCTTCCGGTTTGACTTCGATGCCATGGATCACGGCGTTTTCCAGCAGCGGCTGCACCAGCAGGGGCGGCAGCGGTATCTCGCGCAAGGCATCCGGCAGATCGATTTCATACGTGATCCGCCCCTGCAATCGGGTGGCCTGAATGGCCAGATAGGCAGCGCCGAAATCAATTTCCTGGCCCAGGGTGCTTTCGCCGCTGCGGGTGCGCGCCAGAGAGGCCCGCAGCAGGGTGGTGAGATTCTCCAGGGTGTTAACGGCAAGTTCAGGCTCGTTGGGGACAAGCTGGGCGATATTGGACAGGGTATTGAACAGGAAATGCGGTTCAATCTGGGCCTGAAGCAGTTTGAGTTCGGATGCCGCCAGCAGTTGTTCTTGGCGCGACTGGCGCAGTTCGGATTCGGCAAGTTGCCGCCGGGTGTGGTGCAACCTCTCCCGGGTGTAGAACAGCAGGGTGCCGGTGACGCCGAAAAACAGCGCCAGGGCGATGGTGGTGAAACTCCCGGAAAAGTAGAACAGCGGATGATTGCCCACGAGGGTACCGGCAATCAGTAGACCTGCCATCAGGCCCAGGGCCACAATGAGCGCCGGTGCGGCCCAGGGTCCGATGCGGCGGCTGAGGAAGTCCCGCAGCAGCACGAAGGCCAGGTTCACCGACCAGCCGATGCTGAGTGAAATGATCAAAACCGCCCAAAAACCGCCGGCATCGATCAGCCACCACACCAGCACAGCCACCGCCGCGGAGAAGGCTCCCGTTAGCAGAAAACCGGACAGAAAATGCTTGAAATCTGGTTGCCGCATATTCATTCATCCTTTTCCCTCAAGTTCCACGATTTTCAATTTGGCGCTGGATGAGGCCCGGTCGGCGCAGCCTCCCAGTGGCGGTGGGCTGGACCCGGCGTCGCAATGCAAGTTTCCACAACTCAAGCCGCAACGAACTTGCCATGCAGCCCCAGCGGCATGGCGTAGGGCAACTCCGCCGCGGCTATCGGGCCCTCCGCCACGCTGTCCGCATGGAACAGATTCAACATCTGCCTCCCGCGCCGCCAGTCATGGGCGGTTCCCAGAATCCAGCCCCGGCTTTCCGGTTCGCTGCCCGGGCGGGGGACGTAGAGATGCTCTTCGGGAATCTGCGAATCCGGGTAGCGAAAGAAATCGCGCCGCCCGCTTTCCACATCCAGCATGCTGACTTCATTCAGGGCGCCGTGGCCGAGCGGCTGCTCTCCGCTGCGGGACAGCATCACCAGCTTGCGGTAGCGCCGGCAGCCCACTCCGGGATCAACACAGGGAAACTCGGTCTGGACGTCGCTTCCCACCAATGGTTCTTCCGAGACAGTCCGCGCCCTGGTGTCGATGCGGTAGGCATAATGGCTTGCCGGCCGGCTGGCGATGGCCTCGCCGCGCATGATGGCGCTGAAAGCATCGGTCATGATGCCCGGGTCCGGCGCCCGGGCGGCGTCGAAGCGGATGATGCCGGCGCTGTCCTCCCAGGCGTTGCCGAAATGAAACACCCATTGCGCGGGCAGTTCCAGGAAGTAGTGGCTGGCAAGATCGTTCTTGTCCACCACGAGCACCCGGCAGGGGTCCTCCGGGCGCCATTCGTGCATGTTCAGAAAACCCGTGGCGTTCGCCCGCGGCCGATAATGGAAGGGCGGCAGCAACAGCAGCAGATGCCGCTCGGTCACGACGAAATCGTGTGGCATGGTCATGGGCTCCACCGCGATGCGGCCCGCCCGCAACAGCACGCCATCTGCGCCGATATGCCAGAACACCAGCAGGCCGGCGCTGGAGGCATAGCCGAAATTCCACACGCTGCCGTCCACATCCATCCGGGGATGGGCCGAAAAGGGCACGCCGCGCATACTCGAGCCGCCGTCGGCTTCCGGGAACCGGTATGGTCCTTTGGTGGCCAGGGTTTCCGGGTCAATCTCATAGGGACTGCCCGCCTCCCATAATGCGAGCAGGCGGCCGTGATGGTGCAGAACGCTGGTATTGGCCAGATTCAGATCGTCGGGGCCGCTGAGTCCGGCGGGGTCCGGCGGCGAGCCGGCAAGTCCGGGATAGAGGGCGCGTCCCGCCTCCCGCTCGGCTCTCAGCTTGGCGGTCTCCACCAGCCGCGCCTCGTGCCGCACGCCATCTGCGCCGATGCGCCAGGCGTGCATCATGCCGTCGCCGTCGAACCAGTGCCGATTGCGCCAGCCATGGGCTTCGTGTTGCGCGGGGCCGGTGCGATACAGTACGCCCCGGAGCGCCTCGGGCCAGTTTCCCGAAACTTCGGCTTCACTCTGGTAGTGGTCGCGCTCGATATTGCCCCAGGCCGCAAGCCAGGGATGCTCTTCCAGGTTGCGGGCAAACTGCGCCGACCAGTCGTCGCCGGCCTCGGCCAGCGCGGCGCCGGGCCAGGGCAGGGCCAGCAATCCCATCATTTTCGTAAATTCGCGTCGGTGCATGGTCTTTCTCCTGATCATGTCCGCCTGGGAGCCTGCGCCGTGGGAATTCACGGCTGCAAATCCGCTCTCATCCACTCCACGCCCCCGGCTGCTCGATTTCGTTGCATATCCACTAGGTATTCCCTGAAAAACTCCATCCGTGGAGTTTTTCATTATCGCAAAACAAAAGCGTGGTTTTGTTTTGCTCCCGAATTCAATGGCTTGCGCCATCGAATTCGGCGGCACTTCCATGTGCCGCAGGGAAGCTCTGACTTAATCAGGGCTTGAGGCTGATCACCTGGGTGACTTCGCCTTCCAGCGTGAAGCGGGCGTCTTCCCACGAGGCCGGACCGAACATGGCCCTGGCGTTATTGGAAAAGGCGAATGGTTCGGTGGGGGCGCCGACGAAATTGGTATCGAGTTCATCGTTGCCGTTCACATCGTGCATGATGCGGATGGCATATTCTCCCGGCGGCAGGTCTTCGGCGACCAGGGTAATCGAACCGGTTGCCGCGGGTTCCAGGAATTGCGCCACCGAGCCTTCGCCATCGAATTGCGCCTTGCCGGCATGCACCCGCACCCGAATCGTGCCGCTGGCTTCGCGGATGTCCTCGATGACGATGGTCAGGGTTTCCGCCCCGGCTGCGCCGGAAACGCCAAGCGCCAGGGTGAGGGCGATTGCGCGACAAAGATTGCTGCTGTTCATGTCTTGCTCCCATGCTTTGCTGAAGGCTCTGACAGTCATCTGAGCATGACCGGAAAACCCTGGCAACGGCATTGCGACAAAGCGGCAATAGCCGGAACGAAGCTGCAAATGAGGCGATGGAAACCGGTCGCCAAACATGCGTCTGGAGACAGCCGCAAACTATTTTCCCCAAAAACTACGCATTTCCCCAACCCCTGTTCTATGCTGTAACGGTGAAGCTCGTGGGCAGAACCCGGAGCGCCTTATTACCAATTTCAGGACAGCACTGGAGATGCCATGCAAGCACAGGCTATACTCGACAGCACATTGGACATGAAACGAGCCGGCATGACCCGGGCGCAGGCCGAAGCCATAGCCAGGACCATCATCACAGCCGTGGAGCCATTGGCGAGACGGGAAGAAGTTGTGACCAAGGCTGATTTGAGCGCGCTCAGGGCGGAAATGGCGTCCCTGAAGAAGGAAGCCAGGGCCGATTCGGCCGAGCTCCGAGCGGAAATGGCGTCCCTGAAGAGGGAAGCCAGGGCCGATTCGGTCGAGCTCCGGGCGGAAATAGCATCTCATAAGGCAGAAACCAAGGCTGATCTGGCGTCCCTGGAAAAGAATCTGGAAATCAAGATCGCGACTTTACACACCCGAATCGAGTCCATGAAAGTCTGGCTTCTCACGGGTCTGCTGGGAATGTCCAGCGGGCTGGTTGCGCTGGCCGCCAGCATTGCCTGGTATGCGTATCGCATTGTTGTCTGATTACTGCTTCAGGCCTGCTGTGTTATAGTTTGCGGCGAATTCGAATCGCATTGGCTGAAGCCGACCTGCCGGCTTTGATGGCATCGACAAATGGAACCGCACCCGCTTAGCCGCCGCGCCCTGCTGAAAAATACCCTTTCGGCCTTGCCTCGTTCCGCCATTGCGCTCAGCCTGCCGGCAATCCTCGCCGCCTGTTCCCGCGCGGCGCGAAACGAACTCGACGGCATCGGCCTGCAATTGCTGGACGGTGAAGAGGCCGAAGAATTCGCGGCCATTGCCGACCGCATCATCCCTCCCGACGATACCCCCGGCGCCCGGGAGGCCGGCGTGGCGCATTTCATGGACACGGTGCTCGCCGACCAGCGCGAACGCGAACTTGAGTTGTTGCGCGAAGGGCTTGCGCAGTTGCGGGAACGGGTGGCGGGGCGCTTTCCGGTGGACCGTTTCTCGTTGCTGGAAAGCGGACAACAGGACGAATTGCTGCGCGAAATCGAAGACAGCGAATTCTTCGCCACGATCCGTTTCCTCACCGTCGCCGGCATGTTCGCCCTGCCGGAGTACGGCGGCAATCGCGACCTGGCGGGCTGGGAACTGCTTGGCTTTGAAAACCGGTCCGGCTGGCAGCCCCCGTTCGGCTATTACGACGAGGATTACATGAATCGGGGAGGGTGGTGAGCATGGCCGGGGCCATATTCCAGACCCGGGAAGAAGTCGATTTTGTCGTCGTCGGTTCAGGCTCCGCCGGCGGAATCATCGCCAGGGAGCTCGCCGGGGCCGGGCACTCGGTGGTGCAGTTGGAACAGGGTCCGCATCTGCGGGCGGCGGATTTCCGCCACGATGAATGGGGTACTTTTTTCAACAACGATCTGACCTGGAATCACCGCCGGGGCCGCCCCCAGACTTTCCGCAAGACCGCGGGCGAAACCGCGACCCTGCGCGACCGGGTATGCAATTACGCCCATAATGTCGGCGGCAGCAGCCTGCACTTTTCCGGCAACTTCTGGCGATTGCGCCCCATCGACTTCATGGAAGCCAGTGTTCGCGGGACGATTCCCGGCACCAATTTCGCCGATTGGCCCATTCGCTACGAAGAGTTGGAGCCGTATTACACCCGGGTCGATTGGGAAGTGGGCGTTTCCGGCCTCCAGGGCCCCTGGGACCCGCCGCGCTCCCGGGACTATCCCTGTCCGCCCATGGCCGTGAAAGGCTCCGATGTTTTGCTGGAACGCGGCGCCCGGGCCCTGGGCTACACCGCCTATCCGGCGCCGGTGGCTATTCTTTCCCAGCCTTATAATGGCAGGCCTCCCTGTGTGCATTGTGGATTCTGTCTCGGCTTCGGCTGTGAGGTGAACGCCAAGTCCTCCACCATGATCACCATGATTCCCGCCGCCCTGGCCACGGGCAACTACGAATTGCGCACCCATTGCACCGTGTCCCGGGTGGAAACCGACGCCGGCGGACGCGCCAGCGAGGTGAGCTATTTTGACGCCGACGACACCGAACAATCCCAGCGCGCCCGGGCCGTGGTGGTCTGCGCCAATGGCGCGGAAACGCCGCGCCTGCTGCTGCTGTCGGACTCCGCCCGCTTTCCCGACGGCCTGGCCAACAGCAGCGGCTTTGTCGGCCGCAATCTCATGTTCAACGGCTATAGCGAAGTGTCCGGGCTGTTCCCCGAACCCGTCAATGCCCACAAGGGGATTCCGGCGACCCGGGTGGTGCATGACTGGTACGAGCTCGACCCGAGCCTGGGCTTTTACGGCGGCGGCGGCATCGACGGCCGGCATCCGGTGCGCAGCGGCACGCCCATGGAGTCCGCCATCGCCACGAGCATGTTCGATGGCCCGACCTGGGGCGGCGAGTTCAAGGCCAGACTACGGCGGGAGTTCACCCATTCCGCGGCTTTCGACGGCCATACCACCTCCCTGCCGCTGGACTCGAACAACATCACCCTCGATCCCGA
Organism: Pseudomonadales bacterium; assembly: GCA_022821865.1. GTDB lineage: Bacteria > Pseudomonadota > Gammaproteobacteria > Pseudomonadales > Pseudohongiellaceae > UBA9145. The sequence goes on along the minus strand of JAJECW010000141.1, from coordinate 27,167 downwards.
ACTCCGCGACCGCTGGGGCCGCCCGGCGCTGCGCTGCACCTATATGGACCATCCCGACGACCTTGCCACCATGCGTTATTTCATGGATCGTTCAGTGGAACTCATGGAAGCCGCGGGGGCAATCGAGATTCACGCAAGCTATCCCGAGACGGGCCAGGAAGGCAGCTCCCACATGCTGGGAACCTGCCGCATGGGCGACGACCCCGCCACATCGGTTATCGACCGTTACCATCGCGCCCACGATGTGCCCAACCTGTTCCTCTGCGACGGCAGTTCCATGGTGACTTCAAGCCGCGGCCAACCCACCATGACCATCATGGCGCTCGCTTTCCGCGCAGCCGAACACATCAATGAGTTTGCCCGAAGAAACGAAATATAAGCCGGGGCCGGGCGGCACCGCCGTATTCAGATGCGGTACAGCGGGGTGAGGGCGTAGCGGGCGGCCTTGCGTTGCCCGCGGATGCGCTGCTGTTTCCGCTTGCGCATCCCGGCCGCGATGCGGGCGAATTCCCGGGCGCTGATGGCGGGCCCGCCTGTTTCCGCCGCGGAAGTGCTGAACAGGGCGGCCTGGACCTGGTTGACGAAATCGTGCAATTCCGGCGCCTCGCGCTGGTTGAGGATGTCTTCCATATTGGCGATACGGCGGGAATCGATGTGGTGGTCGGCCCAGCGCACCAGGCTGCGCCGGATTTGCGGCAATTGGCCCCGGTTCAGGGCCTTGCGCAAGTTGCGGTAGGCCACGCCTTCGTTGTTTTCCGGGGCGTAATGGGCCTGAATCTGCTGCCTGCCCTGGCGCAGATGGCCGGCAATGGCTCCATGGCGCGGCCGCACCAGCGCCAGATACAGCGCCGCGGCAATGGCGGCGATGACGATGCCTAGCAGCCAGTTGAGCCAGTTCTCGCCGATTTCGATGGTTTCCGCGGCGGCCTGGGCGTCGATCATTTCCTGATCCACCGCCGGGGCCGCGGCGAGCAGTTCCGCCAGATCATCGCCGGCGCTGGCAATAGTCTGCTCGGCGGGCGTGGCGCCGGCCACGGTATTGATGGCCAGCACCGTGGCGGGAATGGTGGCGAATTCCTGCTGGTCGGTTTCCACATTCCACCAGGGAATCACGACTTCCGGGATTTCCAGGGCGCCGGCTTCGGTGGCGATGATGGAACTGCGCTCGATGCGGGTGCCCACGATACTGCCATCGATGAACATGCGCTCGATCTCGGAAGGCTCCGGATACACATTGGCACCGTCCAGGGTGATTTCCGCGAGCGGCGGCAGCACCGCGCCGTCGAGGCCCTGGGCTTCCAGGGTGATGGTGCGGGTCAGGGTATCGCCGATTCGCAGGTCGTCCACGGGGCCTTCCCAGCTTTCCCCGATGTTCAGTTCGCGCAGGGGCAGCCAGTAATCGCTGTCCCGGGTGATCTCCGGGCGTTCGAGAACCGCAATGCTCATGCCTTCGGTGAATGCGGTCACGCGCCGGGTGTTGAGATTGCGGAAGACAAAATTGCTCGAACCATCGGTGACTTCGCCGCGAAACAGGATATCCGGAATCTCCAGGGTGCCGCTGCGCTGGGGGAAAATCACATAGCGCTTTTCGTAGACGCCATAGCGGACGCCGTCAATGAGTTTTTCGTACTGATTGGGCGAGCCGATCAACTGGATCACGGTATCCGGGATTTCCAACTCGGTGAACTGGGGATTGCGGATGCCGTTGATGGTGTAATACAGGCGCACGGCGAACAGCAGTTGCTCCTGCACATAGATCGATTCCTTGCCGGCCTCGAGTTCCAGAAAAAGCTCCCCATTGCCCTGGTTGGAGCGGGTGCCTTCATTGCGCACGAGCACTTCGACGGGATCGGTCAGGGCTTCGTTGACCTGGATGGCGGGAATCGTGAGATTTCCCTCGGTGAGCGGAAACAGGGTAACGATGTAGTCGGTCCAGGATTCCACGCTGCCATTGACGCTGCGAATCTGGCTCGAAGTGCGGGTGCCGAGGACGTCGAAATCCTCGGTGAGCGGCGTCAGGTCGAGTTGCATGCCCTGGCGCCGGTCGAAGACGCGAATGGTGTAGGTCAGGGTTTCGCCCCGGGCGAGTTCGCTGCGGTCAACGCTGGTCTCGATTTCCTGGGCGAGCAGCGGCAGGGCGAACGCCGCGAGCAGCATCATGCGGATTGCCTGCCTTACCATATCTGACCTCCGTCCTGCAGACTGTTGGCCGTACCGTTCAATTGCCGCTGCCGGTACTGGTAGCGGAACTTGCGCTGGAGCAGCTCGCCGGGATCGTCTTCAATCCGGCGCAGCCATTGCTCCAGCGACTGCTGCTCCTCGAATTCCTCGTTGCTGTTCTGGCTTGGCGTGTTCTGCTCGCTGTTCGATTCGGAATTTTCCTGGTCTTCCGGCGCCTGGTCCTGTTGCTGGTCCTGCTGTTGGTTCTGGTCGCCTTCCCGGCTTTGCTGGTCCTGCTGCTCGCCTTGTTCCTGCTGTTCCGACTGCTGCTCGGAATTTTGCTCCGACTGTTCGCTCTCGTTGTCGCCGTCGGTGCTTTCGCCGTCTTCCGACTGCTGTTCCGCAAGCAGTTGCTCGACGATGTCCCTGTTGAAAATGGCGTCTTCGTGCTCCGGGTCCATGCCCAGGGTGATGTCGTAGGCGGCGATGGCCTCGGCGTAATTGCCGGTCAGGGCCAGGGCATTGCCCCGATTGTAATGTCCATCGGGGGTGTTGAGGGCGCTGTAGGCGGCGATGGCGGCATCGTAGTCTTCCGCGCGATAGTTGGCCGCGCCCTGCCAGCCGGGAGATGCAAACAGGCTGGCGGCCAGGGAATGGTCTTCGTCGGCGTAGGCTCTGGCGCCGCGCTGGTCGGGGGTTTGCCACAGTCCGGCCCATTCCGCCGCCCTGGTTTCCGGCGCCGGCAGGAGAGTCAGGAAGCCAGCCGCCAGCAGCCAACCGAACAGCCAGCCCCGGCGAAAACCGAGCGCGGCAATGGGCGCAATCAGCAACAGCAACCAGGGGCCGGTTTCGTACCAGATGTCGAATTCCTCCTCCACATCGCTCAACTGCGGATCGTCGAGCAGATTGCGATCGGTGAGCAGGTAGGCCAGATCCGAGTCGGAAAGCTGGATATCGTGATAGCGCCCGCCGACCCGGTTCGCCAGGGATTGCAACACGCTGCGGTTCAGGGCGGGCACCACCATGTCGCCCTGCCGGTCGGTGAGGAAATTGCCGTCGCTGGTGCGGATGGGCGCCCCCTGTTCGGTGCCGATTCCCATGATCAGCAGTTCGTAGGGCGTTTCCTCGAGTTGCCGGGTAATCAGCAGTTCCTGGTCAAAGCCGCTGATGCCGTCGGTCATAAGCAGAATCTTGCCTTCGGATGCTTCCACATTGTTGAGCAGTTCCATGGCCATCTCGATTGCGGCCATGGGATTGCTGCCAAACAGCGGCATGATATTGGGGTTCAGGGAAGGCACCAGGGCCTCGATGGTCACCACATCGTCGGTGAGCGGCATGACCGCGTGGGCGTCGCCCGCGTAGACCACCAGGCCGGTCTGGCCTTCGTCGCGCAGGGCCAGGATATCGCGCAGCTTGCGTTTGGCCAGATCGAGGCGCGAAGGCACATGGTCCTGGGCGAACATCGACAGCGACAGGTCCATGACGATGACCATGGCATCCTGGCGCTGCTGTACCGGCTGGGGCAGTTTTTCCCAGACGGGGCCGGCCAGGGCAACGGCGGACAGCAGCCAGGCGCAGAGCAGCAGCAATAGCGGGGTGCGCTGGGAGGCATTGCGCGAACGGTCCAGCAGGTAGGGCAGCAGGTTCCTGTCGATGGCCTTGTCCCAGGCGCTCAGGGAGCTGTTCACGCGCCACAGGGCGACTACGAAAACCACCGCGGGCAGCAGCGCCAGCAGCCACCAGGGGCGCAGGAAATGAAACTCGTTGAATATGGCGGTGGAAAACTCCATGGGGCTCCTACACTTCCCGGGCGCCCGCGGGCAGTTCTTCCGGGTCGTTCAACAACGCCCGGCCCGACAGCGATAGCCAGGGAATCGATACCAGCGCCAGCAGGAAGCTGAGCAGCACGGCTCCGCCCAGGGGCCAGTGGAACAGCACCCGGGTGGGGCGGTAGGTTTGCTCGTCCTGTTCAACGGCTTCGAGGCGGTCGAGTTCTTCGTAGATGCCCACCAGGTCGGATACGTCCCGGGCGCGGAAATAGCGTCCGCCGGTGGATTCCGCAATTCGGGTCAGCACGGCTTCATCGAGTTCGGCGGAAGGATTGATGGTGCGGGCGCCGAAAAAGGTGCGCTGGGTAATCTGGTCGGCGCCGATGCCGATGGTGTAGATCCTGATGTTTTCGGTGCGGGCGAGCTGGCCCGCCTGTTCCGGGGAGACTTCGCCGGCATTGTTGACGCCATCGGTGAGCAATACGAGCACCCGGCTGTTTTCCGGGCGGCTGCGCAGATGGATGACCGACAGGCCGATGGCATCGCCGATGGCGGTAGCCGATTCCTCGATGATGCCGATATCGGCCTCTTCCAGCAGTTCTCCCACCACCTTGCGGTCAAAAGTCAGCGGCGCCTGGATATAGGCGTGGGCGGCAAACAGGATCAGGCCGAGCCGGTCGCCTTCCCGGCGTTCGACAAAATCGCCCACCACAGCCTTCACCACATCGATGCGCGAAGCCTGGCGGTTGCCGACGATCATGTCCTGGGCCTCCATGCTGCCGGAAATATCCACCGCAAGCATCAGGTCGCGCCCTGTGGAAGGCAATTGCACGGGTTCTCCAAGCCACTGCGGCCGGCTCGCCGCAAGCACCACGAGCAGCCAGATGAGCACACAGCAGATCAGGTTGAGAATCCGCCCGGAAGCCAGGTTTTCATTGTCGGACTGGAGCCCGGTGAGTACGCTGAAAAAAGGCACGTAGAGGGCGGCGTCCTGGCGCGGAGCGCGGGCCGCCAGCCGATGCACCAGCAGGGGCAGGGGCAGAAGCAGGAATGCCCAGGGCCAGGTGAACTCAAGCATCGGATCCTGATACCTTCAGACCGCTCGCAGTCTGATGCGGTTGCGGATGGCGGGGGCGCAGATAGGTGGAGCGGACCCACTCCCGGCCGAATTCATGCAGCTTGTCCGTATCCGCGGAGATGGTAGGCCGGAATCGACCGTGACTCAATGCCGCGGCAAGATCCCGGTCAAGATTTCCGCAGTTGCCGTGCTCCCGGAGAAAGCGTACCCAGTCATCGCCGCCGAGGCCGGCCACGCCGGTTTCGGGGAAATGCGTCAGCGCCACGCGCCGCAGGACCGAGTTGAAGGCATTGACGTAGCGCAGCCGGGCCGCAGCCGGGTCTTCGCTTTCCGCCGCGGCGAAGACGTCCAGGATGCGTTCGAGCTCCAGCAGGGCGTGGCCGCAGAACCGGCGCCGGCGCCAGACCGCCCAGGCCCACCGCCCGCCGAACCAGAGGCCGAGCGCGAGCAGCAGGGCAAGCAGCCACCAGCCCGCCGCCGGCGGCCACAGCCCCACGGGCTCCGGCAAATGAATATCCGCAAGCTGGGCTAGGAGTTCTGCGCTATCCACTGGCGTATCCGCTCCACCACGAGATCACTGGTGCGAATCTTCAACAGCGCCACCTGGAGGCGGTCGAATTCGGACTCGATCAGCCGCATTCTCTCGGCGAACTGTTCCCGGTAGCGAATTCTCGCGCGCCGGTTGAAAGTGTTCAGCGCGCCCTTGCGCCGACCGTCGGTGATACTGTACAGCCCCGGCGTGGGCAGGGATTCTTCCAGCGCATCGTACACCAGGCAACATACCACGTTGTTGTGTTGGCTGAGTTGATTGAGAAAGTTCACCGCCCGTTCATCGAGGGTGGCAAAATCCGAAATCACGTACAAGGTGCTGCCGGGGCGGAGAATCTTGCGAATCTGGCCGAGGGCGATGGACAGGCCGGTACTCTCATCTGCCCTGGAGTCGCCGCGGGCGATGTCGCCCAGGGCCTGGTTGAATTCATATATCTGGTTGAGCAGGTGCAGCGCCGAGCGCCGGCTGCGCTTGGGCCGCACAAGACGCGCTTCGCGGTCGGAGAAAACCAGTCCGCCCACCCGGTCGCCGTTGTCGATGGCCAGCCAGCAGAATACCGCGGCGGCCTGGGCGGCGATGACCGACTTGAACGCCACCCGGCTGCCAAAATACATGTTGCGGGTCTGGTCCACCGCGATGATGACCGGCCGCTCGCGCTCTTCGCGGAAAACCTTGGTAAAGGGTCGGCTGGTGCGGGCGGTCACCCGCCAGTCGATCAGGCGGATGTCGTCGCCTGGCTGATAGGGGCGGAATTCCTCGAAATCGATGCCGCGGCCGCGCATCCTGGACAGGTGCAGGCCGCTGATGCCGGCGATGGAGCGGCTGTGGGCAAGGTATTCCAGGGTCTTCGCGGCGTAGCGCTGCATCAGCAGTTGCCGCAGGGTGACCACCGCGCCGGTGGTCTGGTAGCGCGCGTGTTCCGGATCGATGCGGTGCCTGGAACTCATGCCGGCAAGGCCAGTCAGGGGGAGGGTACGCGTTCGCGAACCGTTTCCAGTACCTTGTTCGGCGTGACGCCGCTGGCTTCGGCCTCAAAACTGAGCAGAATGCGGTGGCGGAGCACGTCGAACAGGATTTCCTGCACATCATCGGGGCTGACGAAATCCTTGCCCTGGATCCAGGCGTGGGCCCGGGCGCAACGATCCAGGGAAATCGTGCCCCGGGGACTGGCGCCGTATTCGAGCCAGCCTTCCAGATCCTGGCCGTATACCAGGGGATTCCGGGTCGCCATGATGAGCTGGATGATGTATTCCTCGACTTCCGGCGCCATGTGCATTTCGAGTACTTCCTGACGGGCGGCGAAGACCTTGTCCTGGGGCACCTGGCTGGGGGGCTGGGGCAGCTTGTTGGCGGCTTCTTCCCGCACCAGATGGAGAATGTCGCGTTCGGCCTCGATGGCGGGGTAGGTAATGGTGACATGCATGAGAAAGCGGTCAAGCTGCGCTTCCGGCAGGGGATAGGTGCCTTCCTGCTCGATGGGGTTTTGGGTCGCCATGACCAGAAACAGGGGCGGCAGGGTGAAGGATTCGCGCCCCACGCTGACCTGGTGCTCGCCCATGGCTTCGAGCAGCGCCGACTGCACCTTGGCGGGGGCGCGGTTGATTTCGTCGGCAAGCACGAGATTGTGGAAAATCGGGCCCTGCTGGAAACGGAAGGAACCATCTTCGGGCCGGAAAACTTCGGTGCCGGTGATATCGCTGGGCAGCAGATCCGGGGTAAACTGGATACGGTGGAAGTCGCCTTCAATGCCCCGGGAAAGATCCTTGATCGCCTTGGTCTTGGCGAGCCCCGGCGCGCCCTCCACGAGCAGGTGGCCATCGGCGAGCAGGGCAATCAGCAACCGGTCGATCAACCGCTCCTGTCCGATGATTTGCATCGACAGCCAGTTCTTCAGTTCCGTGATCGTACTATGTTGGCTCATTGACCAGGGTCTCGGTTGGGGGCGCGAAGTGGGCGATTGTAATGGTTTTGCTATGGATGTCTAGGAGCCTGGGCTCCTGGTGGGTCATCTGCCTTGATTCGGGAGCAAATCCCGGTTTGGTGTCTGTTGTTGAGATTCGGAGAGAGTCCTGTGGTATGGAGAACGTTCGCTCTTTGCACGCTATTGCTTTGCCCGGGTGGGGCGGCGGGTCAGAACCGGGTGGAGGAAATCGTCGTCACCGGGGATCTTGACAGCTTGCCCGGGGGCTATGTGGAATCGGTTTTTGGCTTTGACAAGTCGCTGCTGGAAACGCCGCGCTCGGCGTCCACGATTTCGGCGGCCCTGCTGGAGCGATTCGATTTGCAGGATATCGACGAATTGATCGCGCTTTCCCCCGGCACCTTCACCCAGTCCTTTTTCGGCGCCGCCGGCGGACTCGATATTCGGGGAACGCCGGGTGAGAGTTATTTCCGAGGCATGCGCCGGCTCGACAATCCGGCGAGTTATCCCACTCCCATCGCCGCCGCCGACCGTATCGACATCGTGCGGGGCCCCGCCTCGCCGATTTACGGGCCATCCAAGATCGGCGGCTATCTCAATATCAATCCTAAATCGGCGCGGGTCGAGGAAACCGGAGCGCTGTTCGCCGACACCCGCGGCGGCGCCAGTTTCACCACCGGAAGCTGGGACAAGTCGACGCTGTCGGCGGAACTCGGCGGCCCCGCCCGGATTGGCGCGGAGCAGTTGGGGTACTACCTGTACGCACTCGCCGAGGATTCCGGCTCATACTACGACAATACCGACCGCGGCCAGGAATTGTTGCAGGCTTCGGTGGACCTCGACCTGTCCGATGGACTGCGGGCCCAGTTCGGCGGCATGTGGCACAACTATCTCAGCAACGAGATTTCCGGCTGGAATCGTCTGAGCCAGGAACTGATAGACCACGGCCGCTACGTGACCGGCTCTCCCCCGGACCTCGACCGCAATGGGGACGGCTATGTTTCCCATCAGGAGTTCGATGTGGACGGGGATGGCTTCACCGACCTCAATCCCTTCACGCCGGGCATTGCGCCGGGGCAGGCGGGAAGACTGGAAGGCGAAGGCGTCTGCCGGGTCGGCCCGAGCCCGGTGTTCGGGTGTTTTCCGGAATTGCTGGCATTGGTGAATCCCGGCGTGGCCCATATCGAAGGCAACATGAATTTCACCCACCCGGAGGATACCCTGGACACCGCGGTCACCACGCTGTATTTCGGCCTGCTCGGCGAGAGCGATTCCGGCTGGGACTGGAGCAACCAGTTGTTTTACGAAAGCTATGATGTGCGCAATGAAAACAATTATGGCTTTTCCCAGTTCCACGACGCCTGGGTGGTGGAGAACAAGCTCGTATTCTCCCGGGACTGGCGCCTTGACGCCCTGACCGCCGCGCTGCAACTGTCGCCCTCGATCCGGCATACCGAATTCGAGCACGGCAACGATTACTCCAACGAGTATTTCGACCGCTACGACATCACCCGCAGCCAGGGCCTGGCGAAACCGCGGCTGCTTTCCACCCGCATCGGCGGCGATTACACCGAGTACTACATCGGCGATTACACCGATATCGGCCTGGCCGCCCTGGCGGATTTCAGTTTCGACAATGGTTTTTCGGCCCTGCTCGGGCTGCGTCAGGACCGTATCTCCCTGGCGAGCCGGCAACCGCTGGCAAAGCTGCTGCTGCCCAGTTCCAGCAACTTCTGCCTGCCGCCGGGAGATTGTGTCGAACTCGCCGCGGAAGACGAAGTGGACGCGCTTTCCTGGACGCTCAGCCTGAGTTGGGAGCTTGCCAGCGGCATGCTGCCCTATGCGACGCTTTCCCGGCAGTCCACGGTCATCGCCGGCCAGGGTTCGGAAGTCACCACCGGCAATGTGGGCAATGGTTCGGCGGTGGACCAGTCGAAATTGCTGGAAGCCGGCGTCAAGGGCCGGCTCGTGGATGGCCGGCTGTATTTCGCCGCCGCGGCGTACCGTCAGGAGCGCACCGATTTTTCCGCGCAGTCGATCGTGACCAATCAGGCGAACCGCACCGAAGGCATCGAACTGGAAGCGCGCTGGGTGGTTAATGAGCATCTGTTGCTCACTTTCGGCCATACCCGCATGGAGGTGATCAATCTCAATACCCGGGAGGCGGGCTCGCGCTTCAGTTACCTTGGCAGCGATGACCTGCCCGACGTGGAAGCCTGGCGGCTGTACGGCGGCGCCCTCGGGGGGAGCGTCATCAGCAGCGACCCGCGCCGGGCGGGGATGCCGGAACGGATATACTCCCTGCTGGGCACCTGGGATTTCGACAATGGCTGGACGTTGAACGGCAGCGTCGCCAATGTGGCGCAGACCCACTCCGGCTTCTCCCGCAGTGTGCGGCTGCCGGGCTATACCCTGGTGAATTTCGGCATCGGCTATGAAACCCCGGACTGGCGATTCAACCTGAATCTCAAGAATGTCACCGATGAGCGCTATTTCCGCGCCAATTTCCCCAATCTCTATGGCGGTGTCATTGTGCTGCCGGAGTTGCCGCGCCATGTTACGGCGAGTATCCGCTACAGTTTCTGAGCGCTGCCGGCCGCTCCGGAGGGGCCTGTGTATTCGCTGATCGCCAGCCCCTTGTTCGCCTTGCCCGCCGAGGCGTCCCACGGCATTGCCCTCGGGGCGCTGGATGGCTTGCACCGGCTCGGCTTGTCGCGGCTGCTCGCGGCTCCGGCAAGCCCGGATCCGGTGCGGCTCATGGGGCTGGATTTCCCGCACCGCATCGGTCTTGCCGCGGGTCTGGACAAGAATGGCGATCATGTCGACGCGCTCGCGGCGCTGGGCTTCGCCTTCGTGGAAATCGGCACCCTGACGCCGCGGCCCCAACCCGGCAATCCCCGTCCGCGACTGTTTCGCAGCCGCGGCAGGCGTTGCATCGTCAACCGCATGGGATTCAATAACCGGGGCATCGCCCACGCCGTGGAAAAGGCCGCCCGGCGCCGCGCGAATGTCATTCTCGGCGTCAATATCGGCAAGAACCGGGATACACCGGTGGAAAACGCCACCGCGGACTATCTCGATGGTTTTCGAAGCTGCCGGCGGCTTGCCGACTATGTCGCCATCAATGTCTCCTCACCCAATACCCCCGGTCTGCGCGACTTGCAGTCAGGCGATGAACTCGATCGCTTGCTCGAAGCCCTGAAGCGGGCCCAGGCGGAACACGAAGGGGAAAGCGGCAAGTATCTGCCGCTTGCGCTGAAACTCGCGCCGGACCTGGCGGCGGAAGAAATCCGTTCGATTTGCGCAAGACTGCTGGCCTGGGAGGTGGATGGCGTGATCGCCACCAACACCACCATCCAGCGGCCGGAATCCCTGCCCGCCGATCTTGCCCGGCAAAGCGGCGGTCTGAGCGGCGCCCCCCTGGGTTTGCTCGCCCGGCGGACCGTGGCCGCAATCAGGGCCGAAACCGGTGACCGCATTCCCCTGATCGGTGTCGGCGGCATCATGAACGGCGACGACGGCAGGGCCATGCTTGCCGCCGGCGCCGATCTGCTGCAGATCTACAGCGGGTTCATTTTCCGCGGCCCCGGCCTGATCCGGGAACTTGGCGAAGCGGCGGCCAATGCCTGAGTTGCTGTTGTATACCACCGCCGGCTGCCATCTTTGCGAATACGCGGAGGCCATGCTCGCTGAACTGTCGCAATCCCGGGAATTTCGCGTGACTCCGATGGATATCAGCGCGTCCGAAGCGCTTGTGGCGCGCTATGGGCTCAGTATTCCGGTGCTGCGCAATCCGCGATCGGGGAAGGAATTGAACTGGCCATTTTCGCCCGAACAGGTTGCGGCCCTGCTGGATATGGCCAGGACATAGCCGGAATGTTCTGCCGCAGCCCTTTACCGTCATTCTGCTCGGAGCGAAGCGAAGTCGCAGAATCTCATGCAGTGGCTCCCAGGGAGATGCTGCGACTGCGCGCGGCATGACGGGGGATCTCACGCTTCCAGCCCGAACAGGCGAATCGCGTTGGCTGTGGTCTGTCTTGCAATTCCGGCCGCATCGCGCCCGGTGCAGCGGGCGACCTCGGCGAGCACCGCGGGGAGATACTTTGGCTCGTTGCGCCTGCCGGAGGGTTTGGGCCGCAGGGTTCTTGGCAAAAGATAGGGCGCATCGGTTTCCAGCAGCAGCCGCTCTGGCGGGATATGGCCCACAATGCCCTGCAATTCCCTGCCCCGGCGCTCGTCGCAGATCCAGCCGGTGATGCCGATATGCATGTCGAGGTCGAGATAGTCATCCAGGGCTCGCCGGGTATCGGTAAAGCAATGCACCACGCCGCCGACAATACGCCCGCGATGCTTTGCAAGCAGGGCAAGAAAGTCATCATGGGCGTCGCGCTGGTGCAGAAACATGGGCTTGCCCACCGCGGCGGCGATTTCCAGGTGCTGCTCAAAGCAGGCCAACTGATCCTTCCTGGGGGAAAAGTCGCGGTTGTAATCAAGCCCGGTTTCTCCCACGGCGACGGTTTGGTCGCGCCCGCACAGCGTGGCAATGACAGTGCGGGCATCGTCATTGAAGGTGCTGGCCACATGGGGGTGGAAACCCGCGGTGCCGCGGAAAAAATCCGGTGTGGCGGCGACCAGGCCCGCAGCCGCCTCGCTGCTTGCGGCATCGGTTCCGGTGAGAATGATGTGCTTTAGCCCGGCGCTTCTGGCATCATCCACAACCTGCTGAAAATCGTGCTCGAAAGACTTGTGGGTGAGATTGGCGCCGATGTCGATCAGATCCATGGGTCTTGTCGGGTTCCGCCTGCCGGAAAACCCGGGATTCTAGCCCGGCGGAGGCTCGTTGAGAAACCGGCTTGCGGCTTTCACAACAGGAACGATGTCCTGATGGTTGCGGAAATGAACGGAAAAATCGGTGGCAAGTCGCTGCATTGGGCGGAACTCGGCTTTGAATATATACGGACCGACGCACGCTTTTCCGCCCGTTGGCGCGAGGGTGAATGGAGCGAAGGCGAACTGCTCGCCAGCGAAATCATGCCATTGCACGAGGGTTCGCCGGCCCTGCATTACGCCCAGCAATGCTTTGAGGGTCTCAAGGCCCAGTGCGCACGGGACGGCAGGGTGCTGCTGTTCCGCCCGGAACTCAATGCCGATCGCATGCGCGAGGCTGCCGGCCGCCTGTTGATGCCGGTGGTTTCCGAGGCCTTGTTCCTGCGCGGCGTGGAGGCGGCGGTGCAGGCAAACCGCGAGTGGATTCCGCCTTTCGGTTCCGGCGCCAGCCTCTATGTGCGGCCCATGCTGATCGGCGTGGGTGACAATCTCGGCCTGCGGCCCGCCAGAGAGTTCGAGTTTCGGGTATTCGTCTCTCCGGTGGGGCCTTACTACAAGCAGGCGGGATTGGCGCCGATTTCGCTTGCGGTTTCGGAGATGGACCGCGCCGCTCCCAGGGGCACGGGAAGTTTCAAGATAGGCGCCAATTACGCCGGGGGCCTGCTTGCCACCCAATGCGCCCAGCGCCAGGGCGCCAATGAAGCCCTGTATCTCGATGCCGTGGAGCAGCGCTACATCGATGAAGCGGGTTCGGCGAATATTCTTGTGGTGCTGCGCGACGGCAGCCTGGTCACTCCGGCTTCGGCGGCGGTCTTGCCAAGCGTGACCCGCCGGTCGATCATGCGGCTCGCCGCGGACCGGCTCGGCATGGTGACCGCGGAGCGGCCCATCGACCTGCGCGCCGAATTCGATGATTTCGTGGAAATGGGCGCCTGCGGCACCGCGGCGGTATTGTCGCCGATCAACCGAATCTGGTTCGATGACGCCTGGCATGCAGTCAATCCCGGACAGTCTGGCGGCAAGGGGTCCGATGCCGGCGTTGGTCCGGTGATGCAGGAACTCTACGATCTGCTTACGGGCATCCAGCAAGGGGAAATCAGCGAAAACTACGGCTGGATCCACGAAGTTCACTTGAGTTGAAGGAAGAGGGAGGAAGGAAAGCGGTAATGTCAAAGTCACTGGTCATCGTCGAGTCGCCGGCCAAGGCGAGAACCATCAATCGCTATCTTGGTTCGGAATTTGTCGTCAAGTCCTGTGTGGGGCATATCCGCGACTTGCCGGAAAAAGGCCGGGCCGCCCCGCGCCGGGGCCGCGGCAAAGCCAATCTCAGCCCGGAACAGAAAAAGCGGCAACAACTCGCGCAGCGCCTCGGCGTGGACCCGGAAAACGGCTGGCGGGCCCAGTATGAAATCCTCCCCGGCAAGGAACAGATCGTCGAAGACCTGAAAAAGATCGCGGCGAAATCATCCGCCATCTATCTCGCCAGCGACCGGGACCGGGAAGGGGAGGCCATCGCCTGGCATCTGCAGGAAGCGATTGGCGGCGACCCGGATCGCTATCGCCGGGTGGTCTTCAATGAAATCACCCGCAAGGCCATCCGGGAAGCCTTTGCCGAAACCGGCGCGGTGGACATGCGCTATGTGGAAGAGCAGCAGGCGCGCCGCTTTCTCGACCGGGTGGTGGGTTACATGCTCTCGCCCCTGCTCTGGTCCAAGGTGGCCCGGGGGCTTTCCGCCGGCCGGGTGCAATCGGTTGCCGTGCGGCTGGTTGTGGAGCGCGAGCGGGAAATCCGGGCTTTCAATCCGGAAGAATACTGGGAAGTTTTCGCCAGACTGCTCACGGAAGCGAAACAGGAACTCAAATGCCAGGTGGTCAGGCGGGCCGGCAGGAATTTCCGTCCCGGGGACAGGCGAGGCGCCGAGCAGGCGCTGGAAACGCTGCGCACCGCCGACTATGCGGTTGGCAAGCGCGAGGACAAACCCACCACTTCCCGGCCGCGGCCGCCCCTGATCACTTCGACCCTGCAGCAGGCCGCAAGCACCCGGCTCGGTTTCGGTGTCGGCAGGACCATGACCCTGGCCCAGCGCCTGTACCAGGCCGGCCATATCACCTACATGCGAACCGATTCCACCCATCTCGGCAATGAGGCGATTGCCGCCGCCCGGAGCCATATCGAGCAGGAATTCGGCGTCGAATACCTGCCGCCGAAAGCCAATTTCTACCGCGCCCGGGAAGGCGCCCAGGAGGCCCACGAAGCGATCCGCCCCACGGATGTGCGGCGAACGCCGGAGTCATTGCAGGACATGGACCATGACGCGCGCCGGCTCTACCAGCTGATCCGGCAGCATCTCATCGCCTGCCAGATGGTTCCGGCACGATTTCTGGCGAGCACCATCACGGTCCAGGCCGCGGACTTCGAATTGCGCGCCAGGGGCAGAATCATGCAATTCCCCGGCTATCTTGCCGCCATGCCTTCCCGGGATGCCGATGTGGTGCTGCCGGATGTGAAGGCTGGTGAGCGGCTTGCCCTGCAAGCGCTTGATCCCGTGCAGAATTTCACCCGGCCGCCGCCGCGGTTCACCGAAGCCAGCCTCGTGCGGGAACTGGAAAAGCGTGAAATCGGTCGGCCCTCCACCTACGCCTCGACGATTTCCACGATCCAGGACCGGGGCTATGTGAAGCTGGAAAACAAGCGCTTCCACGCCCTCAAGATCGGCGATATCGTCACCGAACGCCTGCAGGAAAGCTTCCGCGATCTGATGGATTACGACTTCACCGCGCGCATGGAAGACTCTCTCGATGAGGTGGCCGCCGGAAGCAAGAACTGGAAGAAATTGCTGGATGAGTTTTATCGGGATTTCACCGGGCAACTCGCCAGGGCGGAAGCGAAGGACGGCGGCATGCGCGCCAACAAGCCCACCGAAGTCGACGTGGACTGTCCCAAATGCGGTCGCAGGATGCAGCTTCGCAATGCCTCCACCGGGGTATTTCTCGGCTGTTCCGCCTATAGCTTGCCGGGGGATGAGAAATGCCGTTCGACGATGAATCTCACTCCGGGCGAGGAGGCGATTCGCGCCGATAGCGCCGAAGAGGCGGAGCAGCAGGAAAACATCCGCTTGCGCAAAAAACACCGCTGCCCGAAGTGCGGCGACGCAATGGACGCCTGGCTCATTGACCCCGGGCGCAAGTTGCATGTCTGTGGCAATAATCCCGATTGTGATGGTTTCGAACTGGAAGAAGGGAAGTTCCAGATTCAGGGATATGACGGCCCGGTGATCGAGTGCGACAAGTGCGGCAGCGACATGCAGTTGAAATCGGGCCGCTTCGGCAAGTATTTCGGTTGCACCCGGGAAGATTGCCGCAATACCCGCAAGTTGCTGCGCAATGGCCAGCCGGCGCCGCCGAAAATGGATCCGGTGCCCATGCCGGAGCTGCGTTGCAGCAAGGTGGATGACCATTACATTCTGCGCGAGGGCGCTTCCGGTCTGTTTCTCGCCGCCAGCGGTTTTCCGCGCAACCGGGAAACCCGTTCACCCCGGGTGGCGGAACTGCTGCCGCACCGGAACGAGATCGATCCAAAGTTTCACTATCTGCTGGACGCGCCGGTCAAAGACGACAAGGGCAATGCCGCCGTGGTGGGTTTCAGCCGCAAGACCCGGCAGCATTTCGTGCAGTCCCAGGTGGATGGCAAGCCCACCGGCTGGCGGGTCTTCTATCGCGACGGCGAATGGCGGGCGGCCACGGCTACGAAGAAGGCGGCCGCAAGAAAGAAAAAATAGCGGGGAAGTTACAACCCGAGCCGGATCACCCCGACGCTGACGCCTTCAATGGCGAAACGGTCCCGGCTCAGGTCCACCTCGATGGGCGCGATGGCGGGATTTTCCGCGACAAGTTGCAGATGCCGGCTTGTCGTCTGGCGGCGCAGGCGCTTGACGGTCACTTCATCGTCGATTCTCGCCACGATGATGTCGCCGTTCCGGGCTTCCGCGGTGCGATGCACGGCGAGCAGGTCGTCCTCGAAAATACCGATGCCGGTCATGCTGTCGCCCCTGACCGTGAGCAGGTAATCGGCCCTTGGGGAAAACATGGCTCCGGGAACGGCGCTGTAATCGGCGATGGATTCCTGGGCGAGAATCGGCGAACCGGCGGCGACCCGGCCGACAATGGGCAATCCCGGCGGCGCCTGTTCCGGGATGCGAATGCCCCGGGAAGCGCCGGGGGACATTTCGATGGCGCCTTTGCGGGCGAGGGCGCGCAGGTGTTCCTCGGCGGAGTTTACCGAGCGAAAGCCCATGTGGTTGGCGATTTCGGAGCGTGTGGGCGGATAGCCGGTGTCGCGGAGGTGGCCCCGGATGAATTCGAGGATCTGGCCCTGGCGAGAGGTAAGTCCGTGCATAATGTCCTCGTGTTGGCATCAATAATACTGTGATTTTATACAGTTATCCGTCGGAATAGGGAAAACTTTAGGGAAGCTCTGATTAAGTCAGAGCTTCCCTGCGGCACAGGGATAATGAAAAATTCCAGGGAGGGAATTTTTCAGAGAATACCCAGGGCCAGAAACAGCGAGGCTTCGGTCGGGAAATGAAAATGAGTGATCCGGGTGTTTTGATGGTGGATCTGCGTGGGTTGACGCCTGGAGCGGATGAGGTGGAGTTCCTGCAGCGGGATTGTGTCGGGGGGGTGATTCTGTTTCGGCGCAATTTCGCCTCTCCGGGACAGTTGCGGGAATTGACCGGGGCGATACGGGAATGTGCGCCGGATGTGTTGATTGCGGTGGATCAGGAAGGGGGGAGGGTGCAGCGGTTTCGGGAGGGGTTTACGGTTTTGCCGCCATTGCGCAGGATTGGCGAGGCCTACGAGGCCGATTCTGAAAGGGGATTGGGCCTGGCGCGGGATTGCGCCTGGGTCATGGCGTCGGAAGTTGTCGGGGCGGGGCTCGATTTCAGTTTCGCGCCGGTGCTGGACCGGTTTGATCCGGCGTCGCCGGTGATTGGCGACCGCGCTTTCGCCGCGGACCCGGATGCGGTGGCGGAACTGGGCCGGGCCTATCTCTGTGGCATGGCCGAGGCGGGAATGGCCGGGGTGGGAAAGCATTTTCCGGGGCACGGGCTGGTGGGAGCGGATTCCCACGTCGAGTTGCCGGTGGATGGCCGCGGCGAAAGCGAATTGCGCGGCGGGGACATGCGGCCCTTTGTCCGCTGCCGGGATTTGCTGACGGGGGTAATGCCGGCCCATGTGGTTTATCCTGCGGTATGCGCCGATGCGGCGGGGTTTTCCCGCCACTGGCTGCAAACCGTGCTGCGCGGCGAGGTCGGCTTTGATGGCGTCGTATTCAGCGATGACCTCAGCATGAATGCCGCCGAGCAGGCTGGCGCAATGGAGCAGCGGCTGGAGAAGGCCCTGTGGGCAGGTTGCGACATGCTGCTTGCCTGCAATGCGCCGGGTGAGGCCTTGCGGGCGGCGGACTGGCTGGAAAGGGAGAATGTTTCCCGTAACCCCAGGCTCGCGGCCATGCGGGCAAGGCCCGCAGCCAAGCCCGATGGGGAGCAATGGCGGCTGGCGCTGGAGCGAGTTCGCGAACTGGGGTCCGACAGCTGATGAATGATGCGATCGACATGAATTTTCTCAATGAATGGGCCTGGCTTGGCCAGATCTTTTTTTTACTCGCAATAGCCTTGGTTGTGGCTTTCGTGGCTGGCCGGATATTCAATTTCGTTGAGCGCCAGACTTCGAAAACCGCAAGCGTATGGGACGACGCTTTACCGGAAGCGGGCCGAAAGCCATTCTTTTGGGCCCTGGGCTTGCTGGTGGCGGCTTCCGCGGTGCAGTTCGCCCAGCAGGGGCTGATGGTCGGCCTGATTGCCCGGGAAGTATTTGCCACGGCGCGCTCACTCATCATCGTGCTGGCCTTCGGCTGGTTCCTGCTGCGACTTTGCAGCGGCGTCGAGAATCGTGTGCTTGAACAACTCAAGGCCGAGCCGGACCAGGTCCAGACCCGGATGGATCCGACCACGCTCCACGCCCTCGTGCGGTTGCTGCGGCTGGCGATTTTCGCGACGGCGGTGCTTATCGTGCTGCCCATGCTTGGCGTGGAGGTCACCGCCGTGCTCGCATTTGGCGGCATCGGCGGCATTGCCATGGGTTTTGCGGCCCAGGACCTGCTCGCCAACTTCTTCGGCGGGCTGATGATTTATCTGGACAAGCCTTTTGCCATCGGCGACTGGATCCGCTCTCCAGACCGGGAAATCGAGGGCACCGTGGAAAAGATCGGCTGGCGGCTCACGGTGGTGCGGACTTTCGACAAAAGGCCGTTGTATGTGCCCAACTCGCTGTTCAACAAGCTGTCGCTGGAGAACCCTTCCCGCATGAGCCATCGCCGCATCTATGAAACCATCGGCCTGCGCTATCAGGACGCAGCCAGGGTGGACGCCATCATTTCCGATGTGAAAGCCATGTTGCGGACCCACGAGGAGATCGACAGCAGCCAGACCATGATCGTGAATTTCAACTACTTTGCGCCGTCCTCGCTGGACTTCTTCGTATACACCTTTACCAGGACCACCAACTGGGTGCGCTTCCACGAGATCAAGCAGGATGTGCTGCTGCGAATCGTTGGCATCATTCACTCCCATGGCGCCGATATTGCCTTCCCGACGACGACGCTTGACGGCCTGTCAGGCCTGGAAGCCAAACCCGGGCCGGAACCGGATTCCGGCGTGGCATGACCACCCTGGATGAGATTGCGGCGATTGCCTCCTCGGCCGAGTTGATACACAGCGCCGAAAAAATTTCGGCGACCATGGATCGCATGGCAGGGGAGATCACCGCCGAACTGGCGGACAGCAATCCCATCCTGCTCTGCGTCATGAACGGCGGTCTGATCTGTACCGCCGAACTTGCCCTGCGACTGGATTTTCCCCTGCAGATTGACTTCCTGCATATCAGCCGCTACGGGAACGCCACCCGCGGCGGCGGCATCGAACACCGGGTCAGCCCGGGCCTCGACCTGCGGGGAAGGGTCGTACTCGTCGTCGATGACATTCTCGACGAAGGCCATACCCTGCAAGCGGTCCTGCAACTCTGCCGTAAACAGGGCGCGGCACGGACCCTGTCGGCAATCCTGGTGGACAAGCAAAGGCCCCGCGACCCGGATCTGCCCAGGCCAGACTTCACCGGTCTTCGGGTTCCGGACCGTTACGTCTTCGGTTATGGCATGGATTACCGGGGTTATCTGCGCAATTGCAATGGCATTTTTGCCCTTGTCGAGTAGAAAGAGGTCCCACCGGCCCAGGAGCCTGCGCCGCAGGAATTCGCGAAAGCGAAAATTCGCTATCGCCGCGCTCCCGGCCGGTCTTTGCAAAATCGCAGCACTTCCGCCCGCGAGCCGCGGAACCGGACCCGGGGGAGTTTGCGGGACAACTGGTATTCGTACATGGGGTCGTAGTATTGCTCAAGCAAAAGCCTGATCCATTGCCGATGCAGGCCCAGGCGCTCGCTGTCCCGGGCCGCGAAGGCCTTCCGCATCAGTTCTCCCGCTGACTGATAGCCTTCTCCGCCGAGCCGGCGGCTGATCTTGCCAAGGCTTGCCAGCAGCGACAGGGCGAGCAGGGATTCTCCTTCCCCGGGGCTGTGGCGTTCCCAGGCCGCCAGATTGGCGAGAACATAGTCCTGGAGGATGGTTTCCACACGGGATTCGATGTCCACCTCAAGCAGGGCGATGGGGGCCTGCTTCATGGCGTTGAAGAGCGCCGGGGGAATGGCGAGGGAACCCACCATGCGGCTTTCGTCTTCCACGATCAATCCCGGCGGGAAGGCATGATCGAGTTTCAGCAGGCGCACCGCGAGTTCATTCTCGAAATGGATCTGGGTTGGCTGGGGCGTGGTCAGGGAGCCGAAAGCCGATCCCCGGTGCCCGGCGGCGCCTTCGATATCCAGGCTATCGGACAATTCCCCAAGCAGATTCGTCTTGCCGCTGCCGGTCTTGCCGGCGATCACGAGGAAAGCGTCTTCCGCCGCCTCTTCCAGCACCTTGAGCAGAAATCCCCGCAGCGCCTTGTAGCCGCCTGCTATCAGCGGCACTGCAACGCCGCTTTCCGCCAACCACTGCTGCGCGATATGGGAACGCTGGCCGCCGCGGAAACAGTACAGGAGCGCTTGAGGATGCTGTTCGGCGAATTCCCGCCATTGTCGAATCAGCGCCGCCCGAGCTTCGCCGCCAACCAGCCGATGCCCCAGCGCCAGCGCCGCCTCGCCCCCCTGCTTGCGGTACGCCTTGCCCACCTGCTCGCGCTCGGCATCGCTCAACAGGGGGGTATTATGGCTCGTCGGAAAAGCTCCCCGGGAGAATTCCACCGGTGAGCGCACATCGAGCAGGGGCGTATCCTGCCGGAACAGCCGCGCAAAATCCGCCTGGACAATATCTGCTGGCATAATGCAGTCGAAACGAAAGAAATGCGCAAGTGTAGCACCGGCAACCGCTTGCGCAGCCACAAGGGAAGCCCTGATCAAGTCGGAGCTTCCCCGCGGCACAGGGATAATGAAAAATTCCAGGGAGGAAATTTTTCAGAGAGTACCAAGTGTCGAGCAAAACCAGAGAGGCCCATGACAGACACCGACCCCTTCCGCATGGTCCGCTCCCTCGGCGGCAAACGAGGCCCCGCCCCGGTGCATCTGTGGGACCCGCCTTTTTGCGGAGATATCGATCTGCGCATCGCCCGGGACGGCGTCTGGCATCACGAGGGCAGACCCATCCGCCGCCAGGCCATGTTGCAACTGTTCGCTTCCATCCTGAAACGGGAAGGCGACGAGTTTTTCCTGGTCAATCCCGTGGAGAAGGTCCGCATCCAGGTGGAGGACTGCCCATTTGTGGCTGTGGACATGGAAATTCACAACCCCGGCCCGAATCAATCCATCGCTTTCCTCACCAATGTGGAAGAGACCGTCACCGCCGATGCCAAACACCCCATCCGCGTAACCGGAACCGACCAGCCCCATCCCACCATACACGTCCGCAACGGCCTGCAAGCCCTTCTCAGCCGCCCGGTGTTCTACCGCCTGGTTGATGCCGCCGTGCAATGCCGGGATAACCAGGAAATCATCACTGGCATCACCAGCAAGCAAAACTTCTTCGAACTTGGCCGCAGTGCATCAACTATCGTCCAGGGCCAACCCCTTGCATGAGCGTGTGTGTTGACCCTCCCTGGCAAAAGCGGCATCATTGCCGCCCGTTTTCGCAGGGTCGGGTTTGGGTTTTCATGAAGATTCTTGTCGCCGTCAAGCGCGTGCTTGACGCCAATGTAAAGGTCCGGGTCAAGGCCGACGGCTCCGGCATGGAGCTTGCCAATGCCAAGATGGCGATGAACCCCTTTTGCGAGATCGCCGTGGAACAGGCGGTGCGCATGAAGGAAGCGGGGCAGGCCGGGGAAATCATCGCGGTTTCCATCGGCCCCCAGGCCTGCCAGGAACAGCTTCGCACGGCGCTGGCCCTGGGCTGCGACCGGGGCATACTCGTCACCGCCGAAGGCGAGATCGCTCCCCTGCAAGTAGCGAAGATGCTCAGGGAACTCGTGGAGCGTGAGGACGCCGGACTCGTCATTCTCGGCAAGCAATCCATCGACAGCGACAATAATCAGGTGGGGCAAATGCTGGCCGCGCTTGCCGGAATGGGGCAGGGCACTTTTGCCTGCAAGGCGGAACTGGCCGATGGCAGAATCCTGGTGACCCGGGAAATCGACGGTGGCGAGCAGACGGTGTCCCTGAAATTGCCCGCCGTGATCACCACGGACCTGCGCCTGAACGAGCCGCGCTACGCCTCGCTGCCCAATATCATGAAAGCCAAGCGCAAGCCTATTGAACAACTGACCCCGGCTGATCTCAACGTCGATACGGATTCGAATCTGAAAACCCTGCGGGTGTCGCCGCCGGCTGAGCGCGCCGCTGGCGTCGTGGTGGAGAGCGTCGAGGATCTTGTCGGCAAACTCAGGAACGAAGCAAGAGTCATTTAGGAATCAGGCATGTCAATACTGGTCGTCGCCGAACACGATAATCACGAACTGAGGCCGGCTACGCTGAATGCGGTCAGTTGCGCGAGGGAAATTGCGTCGCATCTGGAAAATTCCGCAATCCACCTGCTTGTTACGGGCCATGACTGCGCCACGGTGGCCGATGCCGGCGCCGCAATCGCCGGCATCGGCAAAGTCATACAGGCGGACGCGGCCTTCCTCGGACGGCAACTGCCGGAAGACATGGCGCCGCTGCTGCGGGAACTCGCCGGCAATTACAGCCATGTCCTCGCCCCGGCAAGCACCACGGGCAAAAACTTCATGCCGCGACTCGCGGCCCTGCTTGATGTGACGCAGATTTCCGATATTTCGGCGGTGGAGTCCGCCGATACCTTTGTGCGCCCGATCTATGCCGGCAATGCCCTGGCCACGGTGCAATCCTCGGATCCGGTGAAAGTCATTACCGTGCGAGCCACCGCATTCGATGCCGGCGAAACCGGCTCGGACAGGGCGCCGATCACATCCTTCGAATTCAGCATCGAGCAGGATCTTTCCCGTTTCGTCAGCGAAAACCTGTCGGTTTCCGAGCGTCCCGAACTGACTTCCGCCAGCGTGGTGATCTCCGGCGGCCGGGGCATGCAGAATGGCGAAAACTTCGTGCTGCTCGAAAAGATCGCCGACAAGCTCAATGCCGCCGTGGGCGCCTCCCGCGCAGCGGTTGACGCGGGGTTTGCGCCCAATGACATGCAAGTGGGCCAGACCGGCAAGATTGTGGCGCCGGACCTGTACATCGCCGTGGGAATTTCCGGCGCGATCCAGCATCTTGCCGGCATGAAGGACAGCAAGGTGATCGTCGCCATCAACAAGGACGCCGAAGCGCCGATTTTTCAAGTCGCCGATTTCGGCCTTGTGGCGGATCTGTTCAAGGCCCTGCCCGAACTCGAGCAGGCCTTGTAACAGTGTAGCAGGGGGGAAGCCCCGCCAGAAGCCAGGGGCACAGCGGGCCCCGATCTCAATTCGCCGCGGATTCTTCCTCTAGCTGGCGGCGGCGCACTTCCCGTGGATCATTCGGCGCCCGGCCCTGGGATGGGGGCGCTGCGACCGGTTTTTCGGGAGCCGGAGCTGCCTCTGATTTGCCTTGTGGCTCTTCGGTTGCCGCGCCGGCGGATTCCTGTTCGGGCCTGACGTTCCCAGGGTCCGACTGAACCGCCTTTTCGGTAGCGGATTCCGTCGATGCCGAATCGGGGTCTTCCGCTTTGTTGACGGTCTTGCCTCGCTTTCTGGCGGCGGGTTTGGGTTTTGCGGTCCTGGCTTTCGGCGCCGGTTCTTCTTCCGCGCTTGCAGCCGCTGCTTCCGTATCGTTCCCATCCGCCGCCTGTGCGGGCTCGGCGCCTGTTGGCGTTTCCCGCTCCCCATTGGCACTGGCGGTCTCGCTGCCGCGTTTGCGCGCCGGCGCCTTTCTGGTTCGCCTGGCCTTTTCCGGAGCAGCTTTCGTTTCGGGAGCGGATTCCTCCGCCTGCGGCGATACGGCGGTGGGCTCACCGGCATCGACCCCGGGTTCAGACCCCGGAGCCTGTTCCGGCGCATCCGCGCTGGCGGATGCAGTCTCTGTCTCCGCGGCTTTCTTTCTGTCGCGCTTGCCGCCGGAGGCAGGTTTGCGCTGTCTCCTGGCCGGTTTCTGATCGACTTCCGCTGTGGCTGAATCCCGCGCTTCTGGTTGCGGCGGCGACTCAGACCTGTCTTTCGCTTTGGTTTCCATTTCCATTATCGCCGCCTTGTCATCGGCTGTTTCGGCAACAGTCCGGGAAGGGGCGCTTTCGCTTTCGGCGGCTGCCGCGACAGCCTCCACGGGAGTTGCCATGGGTTCTTTCGCAGTGGTCTCGGGCGCGACGCCGGCCTCCGGGGCTGCCGTGGATTCTTCCATCTTGGATTCATCCACGGCTGGGCGCGGTCCGCGCTTGCGCTGGGCGGTATTGCGCGGGCGACTGCCTCCCGAGCGCCGCCTGGTCTTGCCGCTTGCCGGCTTTGTTTCCTCCGTGGCGCCTGACGCCGCCGCGGCATCCGCGGCGGCCTTTTCCGCCCTCCGACCTTCATTCCTTTCGCGGTCATCGACTTTCTTGCGGCTGTCGGACCTGCCGCGTCCGTCTGCCTTGCTGCGGCCATCGGGTTTGCTCCGCCCCGGGGTCTGTTTGCGGCCATCGGCTTTGCCCCGGCTTACACCGCCGCGGCTTCTGGATCTGCGTTCCCGATCTGGTTTCCTGGTTTCCCTGGCTGCCGGCTTGCTTGCCGCCACCGGCGGCGTGGCCTCTGTTTCGTCGCCGCTGAAAAGGCCGCGAATCGCCTTGACGATGGAGGTCACCGGGCTTGCCGCCGGGCGTGCCGCCGGACGCTGGGGCCGGGCCTGGTCAATGGCGCCGCGGCTGACCGCAGGCTGGCGGGGCGCGCTTTCGACCTTGAGTTCGGCTTCCGCCACGGGAAGCTCGGTGATATCCACTTCATAGTGCTCTCCCTTGCGGTTGACGCCGGTAATGCGGTAGTGGGGAGTCACGAGTTCGGCGGCGGGCAGAACGGAAACGCTGGAGCTGCTTTCTCCCTCGATTGTCGCAATTTCCTCGCGTTTCTCATTGAGCAGGTAGGCGGTCACGTCAAGCGGGGCGGCGACGCGGATTTCCATGTTTTTTTCCTTGCTTGCCTCCTCGCGGACGATGCGGATGATCGAAAGCGCCAGGGATTTCACGTCCCGGACCCGGCCCTGGCCGCTGCAGCGGGGACAGACGATGCTGCTGGTTTCATCGAGTGAGGCCCGCAGCCGCTGCCGGGACATCTCAAGCAGGCCGAAGCGTGAAATGCGGCCGACCTGCACCCTGGCTCGGTCCGCTTCCAGGGCTTCGCGGATACGGTTTTCCACCAGGCGCTGGTGCTGGCTGGAAGTCATGTCGATGAAATCAATGACAATCAGCCCGCCGATATCGCGCAGCCGAAGTTGCCTGGCGATTTCGTCCGCGGCTTCGAGATTGGTGGTGAGGGCGGTTTCCTCGATATCGGCGCCCCGGGTCGCGCGGGAGGAATTGATGTCGATGGCCACCAGCGCTTCGGTGGGGTCGATGGCAAGACTGCCCCCGGAGGGCAGTTTCACTTCCCTGCCAAAAGCGCTTTCAATCTGGTTCTCGATCTGAAATCGGTTGAACAGGGGCAGCCTGTCTTCGTACCGCCTGATGCGGTTCTCGTACTGCGGCATCACCTGGCGCACGAATCCCATGGCTTCCTGGTGCGACTCTTCGGTATCGAACAGCACTTCGCCGATTTCCTTGCGGAGATAATCGCGAATCGCGCGGATAATGACGTTGCTTTCCTCGTGGATCAGGAACGGCGCCGCCTGCTTGCCGGAGACATCCTGGATGACTTGCCACAGGTTGAGCAGGTAATCGAGGTCCCACTGCAACTCCTCGGCCTGCTTGCCGACTCCGGCGGTGCGGACAATAATGCCCATGTTGTCGGGAATTTCCAGCGAGCGCAGGGCTTCTTTCATTTCCGTCCGCTCATCGCCTTCTATGCGTCGGGAGATTCCGCCGAGCCTGGGATTATTGGGCATCAGCACGAGATAGCGCCCGGCAAGGCTGATATAGGTGGACAGGGCGGCTCCCTTGTTGCCGCGTTCCTCCTTCTCCACCTGCACGATGACTTCGGCGCCTTCGCGAATCGGCGCCTTGCCGCTGTCCCCGCGGCTGTCCGCGGCGCCTTGATACAGGTCGGAGATTTCTTTCCAGGGCAGGAAACCGTGGCGGTTGGCGCCAAAATCCACAAAGGCGGCTTCGAGACTCGGTTCCACCCGGGTCACCCTGCCTTTGTAGATATTGGCTTTCTTGCGTTCCTTGCCGGGGGTTTCAATATCGAGATCGTACAATCGCTGGCCATCCACCAGCGCGACCCGGAGTTCTTCCTCCTGGGCCGCATTCACCAGAATGCGTTTCATGCGTTTATTACCTCTTGAACAAACGCAGAAGCGGGCCGGGGCTAACCCGGCCAATTCGCGGCGGGGCCTTTTGTGGCGAACTCAAGGTTCGCGCTGGCATCGAACCGGCGCAGGGCTGGAATCCAGCCGCATACGCCTGATGGAACCGCCTGGTTGCGGTTCGGCACCGGTGGCCCGCCGGTTTGCGGGGCCGGAAGCAATCTGTTGTGCCGTGCAACAATCTTTCAGTTTGTTGCCACTTCGGGGCCACTATCCCGAGACCGGGACCGAGGGCCTGCCGAATCAAAATTCCCGTGCTTTGCTTCTGCTATATGGTTTGACTGTCTGTTTGCTTGTCTGGCCGGACCGCACTGAATGGAAAAGCGCGTCCGGCGTTATTCAACTGCTGCGCCTGTCGCCGCCACAGTTTCCGGCGCAAGCGAGTCCAGGGCCAAAGGATCAATAAAATCAACAATATGCCCAACCCCGAACTGTATCACTTCGAGCCCGGACATACAAGCGGCGTGCATTGGGCTGAATTTCCGGCACTGGATTCCCTTGGATTCCCTTGCAGTTGTAAATAAAAATGAAATGTTATAACGTTGCTGGCAACCTGCGCCGTGGGAATTCGGGAGCAAAACAAAACCACGCTGTTGTTTTGCGATAATGAAAAATTCCAGGGAGGGAATTTTCCAGAGAATACTTAGGGCCTGTTCACACTATGCGCTGTCGCTCTGCCGGATCTCTTTTTTCGTCCGGCAAGACGCGGCGAGCGCCGTGTGGTTGATCCACATAAGCGAGCGGCCGGGGGCGTGGATGAGAGCGGATTTGCAGCCGTGAATTCCCACGGCGCAGGCTCCTGGCCCAAAATCGAAAACCCGGACAGGTGATGACGAAGCCACCGACCCC
>JAJECW010000112.1 GCA_022821865.1 Pseudomonadales bacterium | reverse complement strand
CAGGCTTGCCGCGCAAACCGCGGCAAGGATCAACAAAGTGGTTCGACGCACTGGAATTCTCCCTGGGTCATCAATCTCCGGCACAGACCGCCCAGTCTACCCCGAGCGTTCATGCCGTCAAGTCCGGGTAAAAATTGCTCCCGCGACAACATCTCATTTTCAAGTAGACACCCGCGGCGCATCAACCTAGAATACCCCCTCAGTATGTGGAATGCTGAAACCTGTGCCGGCGGCCCCAGCGGAGCTGTTCCCGAGAGCGGATTGGAGCAATCTCCATTCCGTTTTTTTGTGCCCGCGATTCAGGTTGCCTGTTGGAGTGAAAGTTGAAGAAGTCCGCGATATTGGCCCTTGAAGACGGTAATCTGTTCGAGGGTATCGCCATTGGCGCAGCCGGTTGCAGCAGTGGCGAAGTCGTTTTCAATACCGCCATGACCGGCTATCAGGAGATCCTCACCGATCCTTCCTACGCCCGGCAGATCGTAACCCTCACCTATCCCCACATCGGCAATACCGGCGCCAATGCCGAGGACATGGAGTCCACCCGGGCCTGGGCCGCCGGGCTGGTCATCCGCGACCTGCCGCCGCTGGCGAGCAATTTCCGCAGCCAGCAGACCCTGGACGGGTTTCTCAAGGAACAGAATGTCGTCGCCATCGCCGAAATCGACACCCGGCGCCTCACCCGCCTCCTGCGGGGAAAAGGCTCGCTGAACGGTTGTCTGCTTTCCGGCCCCGAGTTTGCCCGGGGCGGCGCCGAACGGGCGCTCGCCGAGGCCCGCAAGTTCCCGGGCCTCAAGGGCATGGACCTGGCGCGGGTGGTCAGCGTTGCCGGGAGTTTCTCCTGGGACGAAGGCGTCTGGGCGCTCGACCAGCGCAATGAAGCCGCATCAGCCGCGCTGGATGTTTCCCGCTTTCATGTGGTGGCCTACGATTTCGGCGTCAAGCACAATATTCTGCGAATGCTCGCATCCCGGGGCTGCGCCATCACCGTGGTTCCCGCCGCCACCCCGGCGGGGGAAGCGCTGGCCATGGCGCCTGACGGTATTTTCCTTTCCAACGGCCCCGGCGACCCGGAGCCCTGCGATTATGCCATTGCCGCGGTGCGCGAGTTTCTCGCCGTCGGCATACCCCTGTTCGGCATCTGTCTCGGCCATCAGTTGCTTGGCCTCGCCTGCGGCGCCCGTTCGGTGAAAATGCCCCACGGCCATCACGGCGCGAATCATCCCGTGCGCAATCTCGATGACGGCTCGGTGCTGATCACGAGCCAGAACCACGGTTTCGCCATCGACGAGGACAGCCTGCCGGAGCCGCTTCGCTGTACCCACCGTTCCCTGTTCGATGGCAGCCTGCAAGGCATCGCCCACCGGCAAAAGCCCGCCTTCGGCTTTCAGGGCCATCCGGAAGCCAGCCCCGGCCCGCACGATGCCGCGCCGCTTTTCGATCATTTCATGCAACTGATGACCAGCCATGCCCAAGCGCGCTGATCTCAAAAGCATCCTGATTATCGGCGCCGGCCCCATCATCATCGGCCAGGCCTGCGAGTTCGATTATTCCGGCGTCCAGGCCTGCCGCGCGCTCAAGGAGGAGGGGTATCGCGTCATTCTCGTGAATTCGAATCCCGCCACGATCATGACCGATCCCGCCATGGCGCACGCCACCTATATCGAGCCCATCACCTGGCAAATGGTGGCGAAGATCATCGAACGCGAGCGTCCCGACGCACTGCTGCCCACCATGGGAGGACAGACCTCGCTCAATTGCGCTCTCGACCTCAACCGCACGGGCGTTTTGAAAAAATACGGCGTGGAGTTGATCGGCGCCAGCCGCGAGGCCATCGACAAGGCCGAAGACCGGGAACTGTTCGACCGGGCCATGACCGCCATCGGCCTCGAAACCCCGCGCCACGGCATGGCCCACAACATGGAGCAGGCTTTTGAGGCTCTCGCCAAGGTCGGCTTTCCCTGCATTATCCGCCCGTCCTTCACCCTCGGCGGCACCGGTGGCGGCATCGCATACAACCGCGAGGAATTCGAGGAAATCTGCTCCCGCGGGCTGGAGCTTTCGCCCACCAACGAACTGCTGATCGACGAATCGCTGATCGGCTGGAAGGAGTACGAACTCGAAGTCGTCCGGGACCGCAACGACAACTGCATCATCGTCTGCCCTATCGAGAATCTCGACGCCATGGGCGTCCACACCGGCGACTCGGTGACCGTGGCGCCGGCCCAGACCCTCACCGACAAGGAATACCAGATCATGCGCAACGCCGCCATCGCGGTATTGCGCGAGATTGGCGTGGAAACCGGCGGCTCGAACGTACAGTTCGCGGTGAATCCCGCGGACGGCAGGCTAGTGGTCATCGAGATGAACCCGCGGGTATCGCGTTCCTCGGCGCTGGCATCCAAGGCCACCGGCTTCCCCATCGCCCGGGTGGCGGCCAAACTCGCCGTTGGCTACACCCTCGACGAACTGCGCAATGAAATCACCGGCGGAGTGACTCCGGCCTCCTTTGAGCCGAGCATCGACTACGTCGTCACCAAGATCCCGCGCTTCACCTTCGAGAAATTCCCGGAAGCCAACGACCGCATCACCACCCAGATGAAATCGGTGGGGGAAGTCATGGCCATTGGCCGCACTTTCCAGGAATCGCTGCAAAAAGCCCTGCGCGGGCTCGAAGTGGGAGTCTGCGGGCTGGAGCCCATTCTGGACCGCAATCGGGATCTCCAGCAAAGCGCCAAGGTCAGATTGACCCGGGAATTGACCGAAGCCGGCGCCCAGCGGCTCTGGTATCTCGCCGAAGCCTTCCGCCTGGGCTGGAGCGTGGAGAAAATCGCGGGTCTGTCCGGCATCGACCCGTGGTTTCTGGTGCAGATCGGGGAACTCGTGAATCTGGAGCAGGCCCTGGCTGGCAAGACGCTGGCGGAATTGCCCCGGGAGGAGTTGTTCCGCCTCAAGCGCAAGGGCTTTTCCGACCGGCGCCTGGGGCAATTGCTCGGCATCGCGGAGGACGCCGTGCGCGCCCGGCGCCGGGAACTCGACATTCGCCCGGTATTCAAGCGGGTGGACACCTGCGCCGCCGAGTTCGACTCCACCACCGCCTACATGTATTCCACCTATGAGGAAGAATGTGAAGCGAAGCCTTCCAATCAGCGGAAAATCATGGTGCTCGGCGGCGGACCCAACCGCATCGGCCAGGGCATCGAGTTCGACTACTGCTGCGTGCACGCGGCGCTGGCCATGCGCGAGGATGGTTACGAGACCATCATGGTCAACTGCAATCCGGAAACCGTCTCCACCGACTACAACATCTCCGACCGGCTCTTCTTCGAACCGCTCACCTTCGAGGACGTGCTCGCCATTGTCGAGCTGGAACAGCCCGAGGGCGTCATCGTCCAGTTCGGCGGCCAGACGCCGCTGAATCTCGTCAAGCAGCTCGAAAGCGCCGGGGCGCCCATCATCGGCACGCCGCCCGACGCCATCGACCGCGCCGAGGACCGCGAACGCTTCCAGCAACTGATCCGCAAGCTGGGGCTGAAGCAGCCGCCCAACCGCACCGCCCGCAGCGTGGAAGAAGCCATCGGCGCGGCCCGGGAGATTTCCTACCCCCTGGTGGTGCGGCCGTCCTGGGTTCTCGGCGGCCGCGCCATGGAAATCGTCTACAACGAATCCGAACTGCGGCGCTACATGCGCGATGCGGTCAAGGTCTCCAACGAGAGCCCGGTGCTGCTGGACTATTTTCTCAGTTCCGCCATCGAAATCGACGTGGACGTGGTGAGCGACGGCGAGCGGGTCATCGTCGGCGCCATCATGCAGCATATCGAGCAGGCCGGCATCCATTCGGGGGATTCCGCCTGTTCCCTGCCGCCCTACAACCTGCCGGAGGAAGTGCGGCAGCGCATTCGCGGCCAGGTTTCCGCTCTGGCGCTGGAACTCGGCGTGGTGGGCCTGATGAACACCCAGCTCGCCTGGCAGGACGGCGAGGTCTATCTCATCGAAGTCAATCCCCGGGCCTCGCGCACGGTGCCCTTCGTATCAAAGTGCATCGGAACTTCCCTGGCCAAGGTGGCGGCCCGCTGCATGATCGGCAAATCCCTGGCCGAACAGGGTTTCACCCGGGAAGTCATTCCGCCGACATTCGCCGTGAAGGAAGCGATTTTCCCCTTCAACAAGTTCCCCGGAGTGGACCCGATCCTCGGCCCGGAAATGAAATCCACCGGCGAAGTCATGGGAGTCGGCGCCACTTTCGCCGAAGCCTATGGCAAGGCCCAGCTCGCCGCCGGCGCCCACATCGAAAAGTCCGGCACCGCTTTCATCAGCGTGCGCGACCCGGACAAGGTCCACCTGGTGGATATCGCCCGGAAGTTGCTCAAGCTCGGCTACCGGCTCGCCGCGACCCGGGGCACGGCAGCCGTGCTCGAGGCGGCGGACATACCGGTCAAGCGGGTGAACAAGGTCGCCGAAGGTAGACCCCACATCGTCGATATGCTAAAAAATGACGAGATCGAACTCGTGTTCAACACCACGGAAGGCAGACAGGCAATAGCGGATTCATCCACGATCCGGCGCACCGCGCTCCGTCACGATGTATTCTGTACCACGACCATAGCCGGGGCTTTCGCGGTTTGCGAAGCCCTGAAATTCGGCGACAACATGCCAGTCTACACGATTCAGCAATTGCACGCCGAACTCGGCTGAAAGCCATCGGTGGAAAGAAGCAAGGCCAGGCCATGCCCAGAGTGCCCATGACAGTCACCGGCGAAAAGAAGCTGCGGGAAGAGCTGCAGCATCTCAAGTCCGTGGTTCGCCCCTCGATTTCCAAGGCCATTGCCGAGGCGAGGGAACACGGCGACCTGCGCGAGAACGCCGAGTATCACGCCGCCCGGGAACAGCAGGGTTTCTGCGAGGGCCGCATTACCGAGATCGAACGCAAGCTTGCCGACGCCGAAGTCATCGACGTGACCCGCATCGAGGCCGGCGGCAAGGTCATATTCGGCGCCACTGTCACCCTGTTCAATCTCAAGACCGGGGAAAACGTGACCTACCAGATTGTCGGCGAGGACGAGGCCGATGTTACCGCGGGCAAGATTTCCGTGGTGTCCCCCATCGCCCGGGCGCTGATGGGCAAGCTCGAGGGAGACGAAGTCGTGGTGCGGGCGCCGGCGGGCGACATCGAGTACGAAATCGACACCGTGAAACTTGTCTAGCCGCGCCGCCATGAGCCGGTCGAAATCGAGCAAGCGCTGGCTGCGGGAACATTTGTCCGATCCACACGTCAAGCGCAGCCGGGAGGACGGCTACCGCTCGCGAGCGGGTTACAAGCTGCGGGAGATCCAGCAGCGGGACCGGATGATCCGACCGGGCATGACCATCGTGGACCTCGGCGCCGCGCCGGGGTCCTGGTCCCAGGTGGCCGCGGAGTTGGCCGCCCCCAATGGCAAACTGATCGCGGTGGACCTGCTGTCCATGGCGCCGATTCCCGGCGTCGAATTCATCCAGGGCGATTTCAGCGACCGGACCACCCTTGACGAAGTGCTGAACCGGCTGGCGGGGGCAAGCGCGGACCTTGTAATCTCCGACATGGCCCCCAATATGAGTGGAGTGAAGGGCATCGATCAGCCCCGCGCCATGGCGCTCGCCGAACTTGCCCTGGATCTGGCGGCGCGTATACTCGCCCCGGGCGGCGGCCTGCTGGTAAAAGTCTTCCAGGGCGCGGGCTGCGAGGAATTCCGGGCGTCGCTAAAGGCGGGATTCGCCACGGTCAAAACCAGAAAACCGGAAGCGTCCCGGGCGCGTTCCAATGAAATGTACTTGCTCGCAAGCGGCTTTCGTGGGCAGAATAGGGAAAGCCCTGATTAAATCAGGGCTTTCCCGCGGCGCATGGAAGTGTCGATGCGGTCCGGGACTGACCCGGGGGAGGCAAGGCCTTGAACGATATGGCAAAGAACCTGATTCTCTGGATGATCATCGCCGGCGTGCTGCTGACGGTGTTCAACAACATCAACCAGGGAACCACCGAAGAAACCGTCGTCTATTCGGAATTCATCCGTGAAGTGAATTCCGGACGGGTCGAGACGGTGGAGTTCTCGGGTATCAATCTCACCGGCATCCGCAACGACGGCAGCCGCTTCCGCACCACCCTGCCATCCATCGGCGACGACCGGCTTCTCGACGACCTGCTTGAAAACGGCGTTGAAGTCATCGGCCGCGAACCCGAACGGCAAAGCATCTGGGCGCAACTGCTCGTGGCCGGATTCCCGGTGCTCATCATCATCGCGCTGTTTTTCTTCTTCATGCGGCAGATGCAGGGAGGCATCGGCGGCGGCAAGGGCGGGCCCATGTCCTTCGGCAAGAGCAAGGCCAAACTGCTCGGCGAGGACCAGATTAAGGTGACCTTCGCCGATGTGGCCGGGGTGGAGGAAGCCAAGGAAGACGTCAAGGAGCTTGTGGATTTCCTGCGCGAGCCGGACAAGTTCCAGCGCCTCGGCGGCCGGATTCCCCGGGGCGTGCTCATGGTGGGCCAGCCCGGCACCGGCAAGACGCTCCTCGCCAAGGCCATCGCCGGCGAGGCCAAGGTGCCCTTCTTCTCGATTTCCGGTTCCGACTTTGTGGAAATGTTCGTCGGCGTTGGCGCGTCCCGGGTCAGGGATATGTTCGAGCAGGCCAAGAAGCAATCCCCCTGCATTATCTTCATCGACGAAATCGACGCCGTGGGCCGTCACCGCGGCGCCGGGCTCGGCGGCGGGCATGACGAGCGCGAGCAGACCCTGAACCAGTTGCTCGTGGAAATGGACGGCTTTGAAGGCAATGACGGCATCATCGTCATGGCCGCCACCAACCGCCCCGACGTGCTCGACCCGGCGCTGTTGCGCCCCGGCCGCTTCGACCGCCAGGTGGTGGTGGGCCTGCCCGACATTCGCGGCCGCGAGCAGATTCTCAAGGTGCACATGCGCAATGTGCCCATCGCCGAGAAGG
Source organism: Pseudomonadales bacterium (assembly GCA_022821865.1). Lineage (GTDB taxonomy): Bacteria > Pseudomonadota > Gammaproteobacteria > Pseudomonadales > Pseudohongiellaceae > UBA9145. The sequence goes on along the minus strand of JAJECW010000112.1, from coordinate 19,939 downwards.
TGGAGGCTTCGGTTATCGCCCGGGGCACGCCGGGATTCTCCGGCGCCGATCTCGCCAATCTCGTCAATGAGGCGGCCCTGTTCGCCGCCCGCGCCAACCGCCGCCTCGTCACCATGGAGGAATTCGAGAAGGCCAAGGACAAGATCATGATGGGCGCCGAGCGCAAGTCCATGGTCATGTCGGAGAAAGAGCGCGTCAACACCGCCTACCATGAAGCCGGCCACGCCATTGTCGGCAGGCTGGTGCCCGAGCATGATCCGGTCTACAAGGTCAGCATCATTCCCCGGGGCCGCGCCCTCGGCGTGACCATGTTCCTGCCCGAGGAAGACCGTTACAGCCTCAGCAGGCGCTCGATCCTGAGCCAGATCTGCAGCCTGTACGGCGGTCGCATCGCCGAGGAGATGACCCTCGGCAAGGAAGGCGTCACCACCGGCGCTTCCAACGATATCCAGCGCGCCACGGAAATGGCCCGCAATATGGTGACCAAATGGGGCCTGACCGATGAACTCGGGCCGCTGCTCTACTCCGAAGACGAAGGCGAGGTTTTCCTCGGCCGTTCCGCGGCGCACCAGGCCAAGACCGTCTCGGTGGACACCGCTGTCGCCATCGACCGCGAAGTGCGGCGCATCGTCGACGAATGTTATGTCAAGGCCCAGCAGATTCTGGAAGAGAATCGCGACATCCTGGAACTGATGAAGGATGCCCTGATGGAGTACGAGACCATCGACACCGACCAGATCGACGACATCATGGCGCGCAAGAAGCCGCGTCCGCCGGCGGACTGGTCCGACGATGATGATATCGACGACAGCAAGGAAGCCGCGCCCGCGAAGACCCGGGACGATTCCGGTCAGCCTGGATCCATCGGCGACCCCGCCACCGAACACTGATCGACTCTTCCTACGCCGCTGGCTCCTAGGCTGCCCTGCCGTGGCCATAATGCTCAGCACCGCTCAGGGCGGCCTTGACCTGTCGCGCCCGGTTTGCATGGGCATCGTCAATCTGACGCCGGATTCCTTCTACGACGGCGGCGTCCTGGCCGCGGCATCCGGCAGCGGTTTCCGCGTCGATCTCGACCAGGCCCTGGGCCAGGCCGAAAACATGGTCAACGAAGGCGCGGCGCTGCTCGATATCGGCGGTGAATCCACCCGCCCCGGCGCCGGGTCAGTCTGCGCCGATGAGGAAATCGACCGGGTGCTGCCGCTGGTGGAGGCAGTGCTGGCCCGCCTTGACGTGATCGTTTCGGTGGATACGAGTTCGCCCGAAGTCATGCGGGCCGCCGCCCGCGCCGGCGCCGGCATGATCAATGATGTGCGCGCCCTTCGCCGGCCCGGCGCCCTCGCAGCCGCGGCCGGCTCCGGCATGTCGCTTTGCCTGATGCACATGCGCGGCGAGCCGGGCACCATGCAGCAGCAGCCGGAGTACGGCGATGTGGTGGCCGAAGTGGCGGATTTCCTCAAACAGCGCGCAACGGCCGCCATGGCGGCGGGCATCGCTCCCGAACGTATCGTCATCGATCCGGGATTCGGCTTCGGCAAGACCGCCGCGCACAACTACGCCCTGTTGCGCAATCTTTCCCGGCTTGCCGACTCCGGCTTTCCCATGCTTGCCGGCGTATCGCGCAAGTCCATGATCGGCGCCGCCACGGGCCGGGCGCCCGGGGACCGGCTGCCAGGCAGCATCGCCGCCACAATGCTCGCCCTGGAGGGCGGCGCCCGCATCATCCGCAGCCATGACGTGGCTGCCACCATGGACGCGATTGCAGTACACTCATTCCCCCGGAAAGCTGGTTGAACCACATCGCCATGGGCAGCAACGGCAAACGATATTTCGGCACCGACGGCATCCGCGGCCCCGTGGGCACCGCGCCCATCACGCCGGACTTCATGCTCAAGCTCGGCTGGGCCGCGGGCAAGGTGTTCAGCGGCATGGGCAACGGCCGCAACAAGATTCTCATCGGCAAGGACACCCGCATTTCCGGTTACATGTTCGAAGCCGCCCTCGAGGCTGGCGTCACCGCCGCCGGGGTGGACATCAGCCTGCTCGGCCCCATGCCGACGCCGGCCATCGCCTACCTGACCCGCACCCTGCGCGCCCGGGCCGGCATCGTCATCAGCGCTTCCCACAATTCCTTTCACGACAACGGCATCAAGTTCTTCTCCGGCCAGGGAACCAAATTGCCCGACGCCATTGAACTGGCCATCGAAGCCGAACTCGAAAAGGAACTGACCACGGTTTCCTCCCAGACCATCGGCAAGGCCTCGCGAGTGGATGATGCGGCGGGGCGCTACATCGAATTCTGCAAGAGCACCATCGGCCCGATGCTCAAGCTGACCGGGCTGAAGATCGTGGTGGACTGCGCCCACGGCTCCACCTACCACATCGCGCCGGATGTATTCGAGGAACTCGGCGCCGAAGTCAGCGCCATCGGGGTTTCCCCCAACGGGCTGAACATCAACAAGAAGGGCGGCTCCACCCTGCCCGGGAAACTGGTGGAGCGGGTGCTGGAAACCGGCGCCGACCTCGGCATCGCCTTCGATGGCGACGGAGACCGGGTCATCATGGTGGATCATCGCGGGAGAATCGTCGACGGCGACGAAATTCTCTATGTCATCGCCCGCAACCGGCAGCGGGAAGGTCTGGAATTCGGCGGCGTGGTGGGCACCCAGATGAGCAATCTCGGGCTTGAACTTGCCCTGGCGGAACTCGATATTCCCTTCGCCCGCAGCCCGGTGGGCGACCGCTATGTCATGCGGGAACTGGTCGACCGGGGTTGGGGCCTTGGCGGAGAATCCTCGGGCCATATCATCATCACCGATCTCAACACCACCGGCGACGGTATCGTTTCCGCGCTGCAAACCCTGGCGGCGATTGTCGGCCTGGAGCAATCCCTGGCGGAATTGTGCCGGGACATGCACAAGCTGCCGCAGTCCATGGTGAACGTTCGCATCGCCAACGGCGCGGACCCAACCACCCGTCCGGCGGTCCAGGCCGCCATCGCCAGGGTGGAGCAAAAGCTCGGCGGCAACGGGCGCGTGCTGCTGCGGCCATCAGGCACCGAGCCCGTGGTCCGCGTCATGGTGGAAGGCGAAGACGCCGCCCATGTGCAAACCCTCGCCGAGGAACTCTCGGAACTGGTCGCCCGGCAAGTCTGAGCGCAAGCTTTCAAGCTCCCGCACCCCTCCGTTGTCATTCTGTCTAATCTTCCCCCGTCATTCCGCGCGCAGGATGACTGATGTGGGCGCACCCATTGCCAAAATGAGAATTGCTGCCGGCAAAGCCAAGCTATTGCGCGCAAAGAGCGCTTTCGCTAGAATCAGCGCCCCGTTTTTGGCGGCTTGAATCGCTGCTTCGGAATACGAGAAATCAGCGGACATGCGCCGTAAACTGGTGGTCGGCAATTGGAAAATGCATGGCTCCCTGGGGCGAAACAGGGAGTTGCTTGAAGCCATCAAGCCTGCCCTGCAAGGTCTCGAAGGCCGGGTGGAAGTCGCGGTTTGCCCTTCGTATCTGCATTTGGCGGATACCATTGCGGCGCTGGCGGGAAGCCATGTGGGAATCGGCGCCCAGGACCTGTTCGGGCTCGGGGAAGGCGCCATGACGGGAGAAGTTTCCGCCTCCATGCTGGCGGATGCCGGCGTTGGCTTCGTCATTGTCGGACATTCCGAGCGCAGGGGCAGACTCGGGGAAACCGATGCCCGGGCGGCGGACAAGTTTGCCGCCGCGCGGGAAGCCGGACTCGTGCCGATCCTCTGCGTCGGCGAAACGCGGTCGGAACGCAACGCCGGCGAAACCGAAACGGTGGTTCTGCGCCAGCTTGACGCCGTCATCGACAATCAGGGAATCGCAGCCATGGACAAGGCGGTGCTGGCCTACGAGCCGGTCTGGGCCATCGGCAGCGGCGACCCGGCGACGCCGCAGCAGGCCCAGGCGGTTCACGCGCTGTTGCGTGAGCGGCTCAAACAGCGCGGCGGGGACATTGCGGATGGAATTCGCATTCTCCATGGCGGCAGCGTAAACGCGGCCAATGCCGGGGAATTGTTCGCCCAGCCGGACATAGATGGTGGTCTGGTGGGGGGCGCTTCGCTGAAAGCGCGGGAATTCATTACCATCTGTGCCAGCGCGGGTAGTTGATATGCAAACACTGGTTGTCGTCCTCCATGTCGTCGTGGCTGTGGCCATAGTCGGCCTCGTGCTGCTGCAGCAGGGCAAGGGCGCCGACGCCGGCGCCTCATTCGGCGCCGGGGCGTCGCAAACCGTTTTCGGCTCCTCGGGCAGCGGCAGCTTCCTCGTGCAGGCCACCACGGTGGCCGCGGTGCTGTTCTACGTTACCAGCCTCGCGCTGGCGATTTTCGCCCGGGGCCAGTCGCAACTCGCCGACCCCACGGGACTGCCCATCGAAAACCGGGATTTGCTGCAGCAATCGGTTATCGAACAGCAGACCGCGGCCGATGACCTCAATGAGATCGAATTGCCCGTCGACGACAGCCTCCCGCAAATCGACGCCGGCGGCGATATCATCATCTCGGAACCCATCCAGGTCACGCCGGCGGACGACACCGGCAATGCCGATCTCATCCAGATCGTCCCGGCAGCCGATGACCTCCCCCAGGTGGATGAACCCAACCAGGACGACTTGCCCAACCCGCAATGAACCCAGCAGAAAAATGTGCCGAAGTGGTGGAATTGGTAGACACGCTATCTTGAGGGGGTAGTGGCCCACGGCCGTGCCGGTTCAAGTCCGGCCTTCGGCACCATTTTGCTTGATTTCAGAAAGCTTGAATTTTATATGAGGTTGATAAATGGAAGAAAATCAGGTTGCTGAAAGTAGATTTCCATCTGAGGATGAAACGCAACTATCCCTCGCTGAGGGCATTGATGACGATACCGAGGGTGAGTCTACTTCTCGGGGTTCATACTCCATTCTGAGCTATGGTGCGGATTACACCGTTGACTCATTAGTCAATCGAATGGAATCGGGAGCATTTATTGTTCCAGAATTTCAGAGACGATTCATATGGTCTAGAACTCATGCGTCTAGATTTATAGAATCTTTGTTGATGGGTTTGCCAGTTCCTGGAATATTCTTATACAAAAGACCAGAAGATGGAAAACACTTGGTTATTGATGGCCAACAACGATTGAAGACACTTCATAGTTTCTACAAAGGTGTACTCAGGGAAAACAAATTTAGATTGGCTGGAGTACGAGAACCATGGAATGGTAAGACATATGACGAACTTGATCCAGATGACCAACTGCGCTTGGATGATTCAATTGTCCATGCAGTTATATTTGGTCAGGAAAGTCCCAAAGATACAATTGATAGCATTCATTTTGTGTTTGAAAGAATAAATTCAGGTGGAATACGTTTGTCTCCACAAGAAATTCGAAATTGCATAGCTGAGGGTGAGTTTACCAAACTCACACTTGAGCTAAATCAGCACCACAGTTGGCGTAAAATTTATGGAAGTGAGAGTCTTAGATCCAAAGATCAGGAGTTAATAACTAGAGTGCTAGCATTTCTTGAGTCGGGAGAGCACTACCAAAAGCCAATGGCGGCATTTTTAACAAATTTTACAAAACAGATGAACGATGCTGCACCCCAGAAGTTGGATTCCTTGAAAAAAATATTTACACAAACTTCGGATCTTTGCTGGGAAGCCTTAAATGGTAAAGCATTTAGGCCAACTAGGACTCTAAATGCCGCTGTTCTTGATTCTGTGATGTCTGAATTAGCTCGGAGATTGCGCAAAAGCGGCGCACCCCCCTCTCTTAAATCAGTAAAACGTTCTTACGACACATTACTTGCATCAGACAGCTTTCGAAACGGTTGGGAAAGTGCAACATCAGACGAAGAGATTGTAAAGATACGAATCAGAGAGGCTAGAAAGGCCTTCTCAAATTTGAAGTAGATGTACCCAGTCGATCAAAGATACTTTAGTGTTGAGCAGCAGGTTGAAATAGCCTGTCGTATTACTGATGAAGAAGTGGCTGCAAATCTTCGAAAATACTGCACTGTACTTATTTGTGGATTTGTTGAACGGTCGGTCGAAGTAGTACTATTGGAAAGACTCAAAAATCGAGCGCATCCAAGAGTACTAAATTTTATAAAGAGTTATTTCAAAAGAGGAATGAATTTCGACGACAATGCCATATGTAGTTTGCTTGAGAGATTTGATCCTCAATGGGAAAGAAATTTTAGAATGCAAATGGACGGTAAAGAGAAATTGAAATCAGATTTGGCATCGATATATGCAGTAAGGAATTCTGTCGCACATGGAGGTAACGCAGGCATAAATGCGTCAACACTTAGGGAAAGACTGTATAGTGCTAAGCAAATTATAGAAGCATTGATACAGGCTACAGTTTGATTGCCTCTAGACAGCTTTGGGAAGCAGCCGCAGGTGGTTAGTTTCCACTATCAATCCTGTTCGAACCCACAACTATCTTTACCCAACTTAAGATCGCGGGCGTTCGCCTTGACGGTTTCGACAACGTCTTCAGGGTAGCCCTGTTCTGCCGCTGCGCCTTCAATTTCCAGTGTCAGGCGAAGAGTCGATCCTTTGGTCCGCGTTAACTCAACTAACAGTCCGTCCATGATGCGCGCGACTTCAAGCCCGGCACGCTCCGACTCGATCGGGATGCTGGCGAAGAACCGTTTCGGCTTTGGTTTGGGTGGAACTGGATCTTCCTGATTGTCCTCTGGCTGCCCGCCTGACCCATCGCCGGGGACGGATTCCGACGTGTCGCCATCTTCTGCACCTTCCTTACGGACCGCATCGCCGCGAACCAGCAACCCGTCTTCCATGTTGTGCAACACACCGATTTTTTGATCGATGACGCCGACGTAATCATTTTTCTCCTCATCGAACCCCGACGCGAACACATACGGCGCCGCCAAATCCGATACCAGGCGCTGAATTGCGCCATCAAGCGTTGCCTCGTCGCGAAGCCGTGGGAGATAGACATAAGATGCAAACCAATCTCGAATTTCCGAGACGGCAAGATGTTGTCGGTCCTCAGGCCAGATGGGCTCAAGGCTCTGCTGCAAATTGCTTGGTCCCATTTCTTCGATCAACGTGCCATCGGCACTGACTTTGTCCCAAACCGCTTGGGGAATGCTCTTTGCACCACCCCGATTCACGATTCGTGTCGAACGCATTGCGTAGCCGCTTCCACTTTGCGAATCGCTTTCACTATCGTCCGGAGACGCGGGGTAAAGCACTTGCACCCACGCGTCCCGGACGCTTTGCCGCAGCGCTTCCAGACTGCGGCTTGCCTGGGATTTGGCGTCTTCCGCCTGTGACTCGGTCAGGTTGTGCTTCATTAGATCGCGGTCTTCCAGTATGGAATTCCATGCCCGCTCGCGTCGGGCGTTCTCCCGGGCCGCCTCAACATTCGAAGCGTCCGCGGCAACAAAAATCAGTGCATTGCGATAGCGACGCTGCCCGCTGCCCCTTCGTTCTATCGTTTCCCGGGCCGCGACAGCCCCCTTGGACTGTGCGCCAGCGCTCGCCTCATGAGGCGCCGATGGCGGCAGGACAACCAGGGCAGTCGATCGCCGGTCTTCAATATCGGTTGGGTTGTCCGGCGCGGCGTGAACGCGGGGAAAGCCAGCGCGGCCGCGCTGCTCCTCTCGCAATAGTTCGATGATCCGAAGATCGGCCTGCTCGACGCATTTCTTCCTCATAGGCCTTTTCCCGGACTTTGGCTGGAAAGTCCGCCCGATTGTCGCGATAAAGCTTGCGGAATGCCCGGATGGTTTCGTCGCGGGCTTTTTCGCCTGCTTCGTCCAACGGTTGAAACAGTCGGCGGCGCACGATTTCGAAAGTCTCTATGCCGCTCGCCGGCGTCCACGCCGATTGCACTCGACCGAAGATTTTTTCTAGCCGACGTAGGGCGTCCATGCCTTGTTCGTCGCCGACTTCTGCGCCGGACTCAGGCAGGGAGCCGACCACAACCGCGCCTTGGACGGCTGCCGCGGCCTCGGTCAGCGATTGGATGAAGGCATGGAAGGCGTCGTATTCAAGACCGCGTAACTGACGCGCAAACGCCACGACTTCATCCATTAGAATCAAGCAGGGCGCTGCATTTCTCAGGATCGGGATCAACTTTTCAGAACCGGGATTAGTGCGCGCTTTTTCGGATTCGGCGATGCTGTCGAATGCTTCCCAGCCCCCGAGCCGCCAGGCGATGTAGCCCCAAAGCGTACGAATCTCGCGGTTGTCTTCGATGTGCATCGCCTCGGCGGCACCCTTGTGGGTTCCCACGAAAACCGCCCGATTGACGCGGCCAAGCGTCTCGACGCCTGCGGCTTCGAGCATTTCCTCCATGCCGGTGAGTTCTTTCGGTTTGTAACCAGCTTCCACCGCACCGGCCAAGTGGTGCAGTGCCAGCATCGTATGAGTCTTGCCACCGCCGAAATTGGTCTGCAGCCCGATCACCGGATCGCCGCCCTCGCCAGCCAGTCGCGCAACCGTGGTTGCGAGAACGCGCTTGAGTCCCTCGGTTGCATAGGTGATACGGAAGAATGCCGCCGGGTCCAAGTATTCTTCACTGCCTTCACCATGGTCGACGAGGGCGAGGTTGGCGGCGAACTCGGCATCGGAGAATCGGGACTCAAGCACGTCCGGGTGGGGTTCGCAGACTTCCCGCCATGGACGCAGTCGTGATCGCGTCGATGGCTCCCCTAGACTCAGGTTGCCAATTTCACCTTGGGCAGTCGGTCCATCTATCGTGTGCTGTGCATCGTAAAGAGAATCCAGGGTTTGCCTCTGCGCATCCGCGTCGATGGCAACAAGGAGTTCACGCATGGCATCAAGGTGGCGCAGCGCCTCGCGAGCCTCTAACTTGCCCGTAAAATGCGCTACGCTGTTGCGAGCGTCGAGGCAAAGGGAAATGAAACTGCGGGCCTTTCGAAGCTTCGAGTCGTTTCGAAACAGATCATTCCAGTTATCCAGTAGCGTCTTCAGGAGTGCGTAGACATCCAGTTCGTCTCCGGCATCACTTCCGTGCGCTCGACTCGTGTAATGGCGCCAGTCGTTCCCATGTCGGTCCTTCATGTGCTTCGCGACATATGGGGCGAGCCCTTGACGAAGCGCTTCTAGGCCCTTCTCTACCCGCTGCTTAGCCTCAAGTGCTGAATTCATTGCACTTCTATTTCTCATGATTCCGTCTCCAAACCGATCAAGTCAATGTGGCCAGAATCCTTCATCAATCGGCACCCGTGATGGTATGAGATGGTTGCCGCAAAATTCCGCATCGAAAATTTGAAGTCAACTGGCGATAGCAATTTTACGGCGCACTGTGGTCAGGATATTTGAAGTTGCCTCAATAGTGACAATCAAACGAGCAGCCCCTGTCGTGAATTCCGCTCGATTTCAGTGGCGGCCGCTTCGAGTGCTGGCCATTCTCGCACCAGCATGTTCCATACCTGCGCTTCCGCCCGACGGTTCTTGCGCTCGCAGATGTCGAAAAGTCGATAGGCTAACATGCGAGCTGCCTCGCTACGTTCCGGCGGCATATGCGCCCAGAGTTCTGCGGCAGCTTTGATGCCGCCAATTGGGGAATTAAGCACTCGCGCCAGATGCTGAGCGCATTCCCAGTCGGTGAGGCGCTTGTCAGTGGAAGGATCCCAATCTATCGGTAGTTCATCGCGGCTCAGCAAACGGGTCGTTCCGCCGCGAGCCTGAACTACTCCGGCATCCTCCAATTCTTCAATGCCGACATTGTAGGGGTGGGCCATCCCTATAGCGGCCCCGGACTTTCCGTCGCTGAACCCAAAGGCCTCAAACCAGTCGATGCAAAAGCGGGTATGGGGGTCGTAACCACTTGCCTCCTCTCCAGAGATTTCATCCCGAATCTGGTTAATCAATGCGATTGCCGTGCGCACAGTCATAGGTATGTCGTCGGGCTCAAGTACCTTAGTGGAAGCCGTGAACACACCCATGCCAGGGCCAAGCGAGGCTTGAGCCACGTCCACTGGACCCACACCTGCGACGCGAATTTTTTCCAATGCATCGGGAAGTGTCGCTCGAAGTTGCGCGACGAATTCTCGGCGGGCGATGATAGGCGCGTTTGGCGGGCGTTTGCGACAGACGAGAACGATGGATGAGGCAAGAATGTTAGCGTTGATACCGATGATCTTATTAGATAATTCCGTTCGAATTGGCCACGTGCCGTCTATGACATAGCCCGCATTGAATACTGCCTGAAGAAATGTCGCCCAGCCAGAAGATGTAAGCCCCTCTTTAGCGACCTCCGACTGTTTGAACGCATAATATATTGTTACTGGAAAATCGTCTCTCCCGGACGTATGCATGTTAGCAAGCGCTTTGCTGATGCCCTCCATGAAGAACTGTTCCGCTGCGGCCTTGCCGCCGTGACGATAGGGAGTCACGACGAGTTCCTCATCTTTTGGCGCCAATACTCGGCGAAACAAGTCGGGCCAGATATTGCGAAGGGTTTGCCGCTGCCATACGTAAAAAAAGTCGGACAGTACCGCGTATCCAATATTGTCGAAATATGGGGGATCAGTTGCGATTACTGCGTCGTGGCCTAGGCGCGTTTCTCCGGCAGCATCCTGTTGAATCACCGCTGTTTGAGTACCAGTAATCGGCGAGGCGTTTACGACCTTCCAAACCCAATCGAAGCAGGTACTCCAGCTTCCTGTGGACTCAGAAAATGGGTTTGCTTTGGCAAAATCCCAAACCATTGGAATTGCTTGTCGACCGAATGTATTTCGAAATGACTCGCGGGAAGAATCCCAACTACAGATTCCGCTCCAGTAGTCCGCGGATTTGCCAACTGCGCACCCGAGATACGTCGCAATGGCATCGGCATAGGCATGTGAGCCCGCGCCACCTTCGGAGAGTGGAGTATCGTTTTCGAGCCATGCTTCGGTGTTGTTATCTTCATTGGCAACGTCTTGCACATCAGATAGCACCTGTTTATGCACTTCTGATGCCAGATCTGAAAAAGTTGTCAAAGCCACGAGTTGGCGGTCAGTGAAGAGATGTCCCCAAGTCTTGAGACCGTACGCCGAACACACTCCTCCAGTTATCATGGCGCGTGTAGGGGTTGCGCCGGAAAGGAAACCGATTCGCGCATTTGACCCTATTTCAAGCGAGTCTGGCGCATCAACTATCTTTTCATGCAGACTGTCGGGCGAGAGGTAAAGTCGTCCCCGGGGAGTTGCAACCACAATCGCCATTAATCGTTTGTCAAGCCGATCAGACTTGCCTTCAGCTTGGATGTAGCTCCGCTGTATCGGTGCGCCACTCAAACAACAAATAAAATCCTGCGCCTTTCCAGCCTTCGTTCCCAGCTTTGCTTTTGCTGAATCTTCTTCGCTCAGCATCCCGGCGGTGACTGCGAAACACCAGCCATCCTGCTGCGCTGCGTCATGAGTAATCTCCACCCAAGCCTGTTTCGCCGGTTTGGTAGAAAGCACTAGTGATGACACCAGGGGCACATGTGCTCCTCGCATCATCGGATCAGGCGACGCAACAGTACGCGCCCAAAGCCAGGCGATGACCGTCAATTCCTGTCCGACGTATGGTTCGAGATCCTTCCGTTCGGCCGCCATGTCCTCGGGAACTCTTACTTTCGGATAAAGATGGCCAATTCGGGATTCGGCTTGTTCCCGCATCCATCGGCCATAGTAGCGAATGTCCTCAGCCAGTCCCTGAGCGCCTTTCCAACTCATATTCCGGTCGCGACCGGGATTAACCGGTGAACGGTTGGCGAACTTCGGCGGTATTTCGCAAGTCGCCTTGGAGATCAGTACGGCGACCGGATTGAGGTCCGATCCATGGGCACGTAACCCCAGGCGTTGCGCCTCCAGCGGAATCGAACCTCCACCGCAGAACGGATCGCAAACCGGTGGCGCGTTCTTGGAGAGGTATTCCAGCACCTCTTCTGGCTTATCGCGTTGCGGCGGAGTCTCGCCGCGCCCACGGGCGATTGAGCGCGCGATCTCGTAACGCGCCTTGCCCAGGATGTGTTCGTTGTTCGTAGCCTTCCAAGGCACCATTTCCTTGATGATTCCGTGCAGGCGCTCGCGCTCGTTCGTCTGATCTTCCTCGGTCGGAAACTCTTCCGGCCAGGCCGAGGGATCATCGACAATCTGGGCGAACAGCACAGCCCGGCAAGCCGCAAGTGGACGTCTGGCCCACCAAAGGTGCAGCGTCGAGGGGTGGCCGTGGCGAATGGATTTTTCGCGAGCCGACGCCGCGTTGATAGCTTCGAGAGGCAGGGAAACTTCGATAAGTTTTTACGTGGCGCGATCATCGTTTTCCCTTTTTGTTGTGCCGAGAGGCTCGCTGTTATTGGAATCTACAGGTGAAATCCGTGATTGGGGCTAGTAGTGCTGCTTCGACAGTTCCGGCAATACGCGAAAACCTTCCCGTTTCGCCGCGGAACACAACCGTTTGTCCAGACAAACGAAGTCAAGCGGTTTGCTCAACTGTGCCTGGGCAAGCAGGGCCGCAGCTAGCTGACCGGCGTCCGCCGATCGCAGTGGATGGGTGGCAAGTAAAACATTCGCTCGCAAGCTGACCGCTGAGAAATCCGATATCTCTTCCCATCCGGAGGCAAAGGTAGAAATCTTCTCAAGAAACCCGCGCCGCTTGGCACGGGGCAGGCTACCATCGCGAACCCGCCGCTCTATGGCGCTGACCAGTTCCGTGCGCGACCATAACCAGGTGATTACGCGAGAGTCATCCTGAAGCAATCGGCGGATCACAGAAGTACGAGGTTCGTCCACAAATATTGGGACGAGGGCGGAAGCGTCCCAGTATTTCACAACCTATCGTTGCGATCTTCCGCCAGCGCTTCCGACAGGCTCGCCGACAACTTTATAGGCGGTTCGCCCAGTACTTTCCTGGCCATCTCGTCCGCCCGCCCATTGCCTCGAGTCAGCAGACCCGATCTGACCAGGGCGTCCAGATCCTCGTCGTCGTTCAAGATTGGGGGCGAGATGCGGGCTACCGGCGTACCCCGGTTTAGCACCTCGATCTCGCCGCCGCTATGAAGTTCGCGAATATAGCGCGACAGGTTTGCCTTGAGGTCTGTGATCGATACGGAAGTCATGCTGACAACTATGCCCTGCTTGCAATCACTTATCAAGGACGGTTTTACACATGTCCCGGCGAAGAATCGCCTTACGTCGGTCGAATATTGCATGAGCAGGCGGGCGGGGCACCCTGTTTTTCGATATGATTCAGTTACTTAGGCTGAACTTGAAGGACACCCTGCCCATGACGGATTGTACTGCCGAACCGGTCGTTTTTCCAAGCTGCAAAGGTCGCCTTGCGAAAGCCTCTTTTTCCGGCGGCGCCATCACCTCCGTCGGCGGCGCGGCGCTTCCGCGCCAGGCCGACCGTATGTCGGGATTGACCGACCGAGCCGCGAAGGCGTTGACCGATACGCGCCGCAAGGCCAGTTGCCGGCATTCGCTCCGGTCGATGGTCCGTCAGCGGGCATATGCCCTGGCGCTGGGATACGAAGACCTGAACGACCACGACGAACTGCGGTCGGACCCGGCGCCGCAGAACGGGTCGCAAACCGGCGGCGCGTTTTTGGCAAGGTATTCCAGCACCTCTTTTGGCTTGTCGTGTTTCGGTGGAGTCTCGCCGAGTCCACGAGCGATTGAATGCGCGATTTCGTAACGCGCTTTACCCAGGATGTGTTCGTTGTTGGTCGCCTTCCAGGGCACCATGTCCCTGATGATTCCGTGCAGGCGCTCACGCTCGCTCGTCTGATCCTCCTCGGTCGGAAACTCTTCCGGCCAGGCCGAGGGATCATCGACAATCTGGGCGAACAGCACAGCCCGGCAAGCCGCAAGTGGACGTCTGGCCCACCAAAGGTGCAGCGTCGAGGGAGGAGTCCCATTACCTCACACTCGATCTTCGCGATCTTCTATTACCGCCGCCGAAAGACCGGCGTGCAACTTGATCAGGGGTTTATTCAGAATCTCGCCCGCGCGCCCGTTCCCAGGTGTCAGCGCACCTGCCTTGATCAGCGCGTCCCGGGCCCTGTCGCCGCTGGCGGTCACCGGGGAGGTGATGCGGGCAACCGGCGTACCCCGGTCGAGCACCTCGATTTCGCCGCCCTTGCGCACCTCGCGGATGTAGCGCGACAGGTTTGCCTTGAGGTCTGTAATTGATACGGAAGTCATGGTGGCCACTATGCCCTGCCTGAAATGACTTATCAAGACCGATCATCGCTTGGCGTGGCTTTGCGTACCCAACCAGCTTCGCAGCCAGGCGGGCAATTGCAGGCGCCCGACGTTTCAGGACCATGTGGCTGAACTGGGTATGGAATCTCGCGCAAACAACTTGTGTGGTCTGGTCCTGCCAGCGGGGATAGCTTACACATCTAGTTTATGGTGCAGTAAACTCGGAAAGATTCTCTAATAGTTTCTTAAGATCATCTGGGATCTCTGTAGATCGAACAGCATCTACAATACCGAGTTGAGTTACGCTGATCTTGTATTTTCTCTGTAGATATTGATTAACAGCAGACAGCGCATCTTTAGCCGGCACTAAACCTAGTCTTCGACTAGCGCTTTCGCTCCAGATGACCTCGAACTCTTTTAATGCCAAATGGTCGATGGTGGCATCGTGCTTTTTAGACCCTATCTGTCTTTCAAATTTACGTCGTTGCGAGGTATATTGAGACATGATGTAATTCTTGTTTTTCTCAGCAAATTTTTCTAACAGCAAGGAAGTTTTTCCAGAGTAATTTTTAGGCTTTCCTGTCTGTCGTGCGCGTTCCTCCACGCGTTTCTTTGCTGCGCGATCTATAGCTTCTGGCTGTAGTAAGAAATTTTCAATTTCTTTACATTTATGAATGACTACGAGATCGGAAAACTTACTACAATGATTCTGAATTGAGGTACATTCATCATCTGATCTGAAGTCTCTATCCAAAATAACCGCTGTCCGAACGGATGCGCCTAAAGTTGCCTCAATTCCCGTTTTCATGCTACGCACACGATCTGGATTGAATCCTCCAATTGGAATTACGGCAAAAGTAGATTGATTACCCAATTCTCGAAGTTTCACTTTTCTAGCGAATCTTGAAATTATCTTGAAATCTTCGCCTTCCACAAAAACTACACAACGAGTTTTAGCGAGTTGAGTAAGAATTGGGTTTAGCCTGGAGCCTAAACTGTAGAAGACTTTCTCTAATTGTTCCGAGGTTTGTATTCGCTGTGCCATTCTTCTATTTTTGTCAATCAAAACGATATCTTCAGTGCTGGCTTCGGAGATAATTTCAGTCGAGTGAGTTGCGATCAGTATGTCTGGCCCAAGATCCTCCAACAATGACAGTAGTTGTCTCTGTAGGTCAGAGTGAAGGTAAATATCTGGTTCATCGATTAGAAAAATTGAGCAACTCCGAGATTGAACAAGATGAGTAAGCATTTGACACCAGACCTGAAATCCGAATCCGGCCCAAAACATTTCTCTGGTTATTCGATTCTCAAGACAATACATGCGTAGAAGAGGTTTTTCGTGTGAGCTGTCGATCTCTGGTTTTTCAATATCCATGCCTGGCCAAGTTTGGCGAAGTATCTTGCGAAACAATTCGAAGTTTTTGGAGTAATGGTGCCAAATATTTCGGAAGTTTCTCGATGCTCGATAATTGAACAATGCCAATCTCGCGGCTTCCTTTTCATATAGACCTTCATTGTGTTCTACAGGACCAAGAATTGGCACAAATCCAATCTCGCATCTGAAGTGGGTTTTAAACACAGATGGGGAAGTAATTTCTCTTTCTGGATCTTGAATAATCATCGAGCATGATTCAGCTTCGGGGAAATAGAGCAGAATACTTTTCTTACCTGTTAGAGTAAATGTAATTGAAGCAGGTTCTGAATCATCATAATTGTAAAATATGTTCTCTTCGCCGATAGATAACGAGGCTAAGTCAACAATATACCCAAAGACTCGCCCCTGAGGGCTGCGCACTAATTCCGGCTTGCGTGAATTGGCTTTCCTAATTCCGGCTGAGAGTATTCGGAAGGCCGCGAGAGTTGTAGATTTTCCAGAGTTATTCGGCCCCACCATGATGTTGACTTTGCGCAAATTGAGAGTGAACGAATTGAATGCCTTAAATCTCACAAATTTGATTTGTTCAAAACTCAGTTTTTCGGTCATGGCTAAAAACTCACACTCTTGATTTAGCGCTGCAAATCAGCCTTGACAGCTTCTTTGATGGATTCTACGGTGATTGTCCGACGCTCCTCATTGAATTTGGGCTCGGAGCCGAACAGATCGGAGGGGTTGTTTACGTATAGTGGATCGTGGACATATCCCTTTTCGACGAGTACGGCGGCCAGTATGTAAGCCTCCCCAGCATTGAGCGCCGTCAGCATTTCGTTGCGTGTGATGGTGATTCCGCTCGCATCGGCGCGGCGGCCCTTGACTTCGATGAAGCGCAGCTTGCCTGTTTTCGGATCGCGGCTTTCGATGTCATAGCCGAGGTTTTCCGCGGAGATGTCTTTGGGCTCGAATCCCAAGCCCTTCTCCCGATTCATCACTGCTTCCATGGCCTTGACTTCGATTTCCTTGCGGCTGATTGCGTCGGGCTCCTTGGCCGGCTTTTCGAATTTCGAGGCTGGTTCCTCCGGTCTCACCAAACTCGCAGGCACGACCAGGGCGCCACCGCAGACCTCAGGCGGTAGCGGCACAATATCCCGCTGCCTCGCGACCTCGGCGAGCCGTGTTTCCAGCCGATCTGTGAGTTTTTCTGCTTGGCGCCGAAGATTCTGTGAATTCAGCCGCGGCTTCTTGCCCGCTCGCTCTTCGGCTTCGATTTCCAGCGCGCGGTGGTGCAGATGCGTGATTTCCCTGCGCATTCGTATCTTGACCGCAGATTCGATCTTGTCGAGTTCGTCGAGCCTGCGCGACTTCACTTCTTGCAGGTGACGGGGTACAAGCTCGGTAATCGAGATTTCCCGCGCCTGTTCTTCCAGAGCGCCCTTGAGCCAGTCTGCTTCCATGATTTCAGTCAGCCGTTTACGTTCTGCTTCGCCGGGTCCGCGACAATCCAAGTGCGGCGCCGGACCGGCATCGCTAGTATGGCCGTTCTCATCGATCCACACGAACTGGAGCCGTTCCGAGACCAGTAGCGGCTTGCCGTGGCGCGACTTGTGGCCATCGCGGATTGCCTGACGCAACACGATCAGCACCCGCGTGTTTTCATGCCGGTCCGATTCATTGATCAGTACCGTTCCACGTATCAAGAGTTCCCGGTACCGCTCAAGCGTCAGATCGATTAGCGAGTCGAGCAAGGGATGGCCGGGGGCTACGAGTACGGCCTGCGGCTGACCCGCTACCGCATCCTTGTTGAAACAGATTCTGCGGTATCGCGGTAAGACTGGGTCGGCACGGCCGATCAAACGGTTGCGGTCCCTGAGAATCGGTGGGACTCGCGTCACCTCGAATCTGCCTTTTTCGCGGGAGCGCGATTTGCCGCCGGCCTGGGTGAAAGCGGCTTCGAAGAATGACTGAATATGGTGCGGCTGCAGACGTTGGGCGGCTGCCCGTTCCATTTCCTCCCGCACCGATCTAACCGTCGCGGGGTCGAGCCCTTCCCGGGTCAGCTTGTTGCGCGCGACGAGATCGTTGATGTTGTCCTCGTCGACTACGCCATCGACAGCACGAAACAGGCGGTCACGCACCTCCTTCCGGTCGCCGTAGCGGATGGCTTCCATGAAGAGATCTCGCAAGGGCCTTGCCTCGAACAGTTCGCCGAGCACGTCGTACACTTTGCCGCCCAGCGTTTCGCGGGCCGTTTCCAGTTTTTCGAGCAGCCGTTGGTAGACGGCGCCTCCGCGTGTTTCGGCCGCGACCAGGTTCCACAAATGGCAGACCTCGGTTTGGCCGATTCTATGGATGCGGCCAAAACGCTGTTCCAGACGGTTGGGGTTCCAGGGCAGGTCGTAGTTGACCATGAGGTGTGCGCCGCGCTGGAGGTTTACGCCTTCGCCGGCCGCGTCGTTGGCCAAAAGGAACCTGACCGCAGGGTCGTCGTTGAATGCGGCGATGATGGCCCTGCGCCGGTCGCGCGGCACGCCGCCGTGAATAACCGCCACGCTTTCCGCTTCGCCGGTGCGGTTGCGGATGCGCGCTGCCAGATACTCGAGGGTGTCGCGGGCTTCGGTGAAAACTACGACCTTCCGCGTGATGTCGTTGGCGGGATCGTGCATCAGAGGATCGTCGAGTATGCGGTCGAGTTCTCGCCACTTCGTGTCCTCGCCCGAATGGCGGAGATCCTTCGCCATTTTCTCAAGCCGCTTGAGTTCTGCGATCTCCGCTTCGAACTCCGCTATGGTCTGCGCGGCAGTGGCCCGATCTAGCAGTTGTTCCTCGTGCGCCTCGATTTCTTCGCCTGTGGCTTCGTCGAGATCGTCGTTTTCAAGCATGGAGCCAATCTCTGGCTCAACCTTTAAGACGCTGGAGTTGCTGCTTTTCTGTCCAAGTTTTTCTTCATTCAGTCGGCCTTCAAGGCGGGAAAGGCGGCGCTTCAGGGATTCATGGATTGCTGCCGGCGAGGACGCCAGACGGCGTTGAAGTATCTGCAGGGCGAAGCCGACGTTGTTGCGCCGCCGCGATCCATCCTCTGCCAACCGATCGGCGCGGTTCATCTCCTCGCGAACGTAACGCGTCACCGCCTCGTAGAGTTGCGCTTCCCGGATAGACAACTCGTAGGAAACTGTATAGGCGCGGCGCTCGGGGAAAAGCGGACTACCATCAAAGCGGTAAAGCTCTTCCTTGGTCAGCCGGCGCATCATGTCGGAGGGATCGACCTTGTGCACGCCTTCGCGGAAACGGCCTTCGAAACGGTCTGCGTCCAACAGCCCCATGAAAAGCTGGAAATCCTCCTCTTTTCCGTTGTGAGGAGTCGCAGTCATCAGCAGAAAATGGCGGGCGACGCGGCCGGCCAGTGCGCCAAGCTGGAATCGCTTGGTGTATTTCACTTCCCGGCCGAAGAAGCTGGCCGACATTCGGTGCGCTTCGTCGCAGACGATCAGGTCCCACTCGGGCGCCGCCTCAAGTTTTTCCTTGAGTTCATCGTTGCGCGATAGCATGTCGAGCCGGGCAATTAGCAGCGGATGGTCAGCAAAAGGATTTCCGGTAACCGATGTCCCTATCTGTTCCCGGCTCATGATCGCAAAGGCAAGATCGAATTTGTCATTGAGTTCGTCCTGCCATTGTTCGACCAGACTTCCCGGCGCGATGATGAGGCAACGCTCAAGGCTGCCCCGAATCAGGAGTTCCTTGATGAGCAGCCCGGCCATGATGGTTTTTCCGGCGCCGGGGTCGTCGGCAAGCAGGAAACGAAGCGGCTGCCGTTCCAGCATCGCACCGTAAACGGCGGTCAATTGATGGGGCAGCGGTTCGATCTGTGATGCGTTGACGGCAACATAGGGATCGAAGAGATGAGCAAGACGAATTCGGAACGCTTCTGAAGCGAGCCGAAACAATTGACTATCACCATCAAACGCGAACTGGCGAGCCTCCGCAGCGTTCCGAAGTTGCGGCTCGTTGTCCCGATACAGTATTCGATCACCGAGACCGTCCGGACCCTTCCATGTCACCTCGACGGCATCCGGGCCATAGGCGCGCATCGCGATGATCTCTACCGGGTCGTCGCCGCAAACTCCGATCAAGCGGCTGCCGGGGACGATGGTTTCTAGTTTGACCATGGGGATATTGTTTCTTTTGGTCTAGGAGCCTGCGCCGTAGGAATTCACGGCTGCAAATCCGCTCTCATCCACGCCCCCGGCCGCTCGATTTCGTTGCATATTTACCAATAATCGCCACAATCGACCGGCCGGGGGCGCGGCGATAGCGAATTTTCGCTTTCGCGAATTCCTACGGCGCAGGCTCCTAGCCTGTCGAAAACTTGACTTGCCGGGACCGCA
>JAJECW010000006.1 GCA_022821865.1 Pseudomonadales bacterium | reverse complement strand
CATGGATGGCAAGGCCGGGGTTTGGCGAAGCCCAAAGAGCCGCGCCATGGATGGCGGGCAAGACCCGACAAGGGCTGTCACCCGGTCGGCGCAGCCGACAAGAAGCGAAGCTTCTTGAGGGCCGAACGACTTGCCATGGATGGCAAGGCCGGGGTTTGGCGAAGCCCAAAGAGCCGCGCCATGGATGGCGGGCAAGACCCGACAAGGGCTGTCACCCGGTCGGCGCAGCCGACAAGAAGCGAAGCTTCTTGAGGGCCGAACGACTTGCCAAGGGCGAGGGCAAGCGTTTACGAAGCGCAGCTTCGTGCGCAGTCCCGAGCGGCGCCGAGCCATGCTCGGCGACTGGACTGGCAAGGCCGGGGTTTGGCGAAGCCCAAAGAGCCGCGCCAGGGCCAGCATGTATGATCTATCAGGCGTTCGGCTAATGATATGAAACGAAAACCGCAATGAATCGCAGACAATTCCTGTTCCTTTCCGAGACCGGAGACGGCGGCGCAAGCCTGTCCTGCGGGCAACTCTACATGCGTTACCGGGAACTGACCGGTGTCGCGGCGCATCCTGCCAAGCACTCCACAGATGGCGCCGAGTGGTGGGCCGGAGAACCCGAATCCGTACTCATCCGGGAAACGCCGGATGCGTTTTTCCAGAGCCTGGGCGAAAGCCTGCGGGGCAGACAGAGGCTTGAGTTGACCGACAGCGAATGGCTTGGCGATGGCGATAGTGATTTGCGGCAGTACGTTGATCGCCTGCTCGACGAATTTCGCCGGGCGGGCGGCCAGGTCATCTGCAAAGACAAGGCAGCCGCCGCGGAGGCAATGACATGAATCCATTCCGAAGACTGGCCGCGCTTGGCCTCGCCTGCCTGCTGCTCGTTGGCTGTGGCCCCGAACAAGGCAACACCGCACCCGATGCCGACCGGGACCTTGCTGCCCGGGTGCAGGCGGCGCTGGAGTCCGCAAGCGATTTGCCGCGGGAATTGTCGGTCGAGGTTACCGATGGCGTGGTTCTGGTCTCCGGCTCACTCGCCTGCGAAGATTGCGGCGGCAACCGTACCCCCGGCAATATCGGCACGGTCCAGCAATCCCTCGGCACCGTGGTCCGCGCCGTACCCGGCGTGACCGAAGTAGAATTCCAGCTCGATTACTCTCAGTAGACAAGATTCGAAAAAACGTACAAAAACCCGAAAAATGCGTGACATACTCTTTTATTCGAACATTATGGATGTTGAAGAGGTCGTTCACATGGATGCTTGTTTGCATGCCATAAAGTATTATTATTCCTAGCTAAATGCTAAAAAGCAGAAATAAATACGAAATAATATACACTATGAACTCCAGAAAAACCGCATCCACCGCATCCACCGCAATCGCCGAGGAGCTTGGGGAACGGTTGAAACGGGCCCGGCTCAATCGGGACATGACACAGTCCGAGGTGGCGGAACGCGCGGGCGTTTCCAGGCTGGCGGTGCTCAACGCCGAAAAAGGCGATGTGCGGCTGAAAGTTCTCGTGGCGATCCTGTCCGCGCTTGATCTGGCCGGACAGTTGGACCTGTTCCTGCCGATCCAGGATGTCTCCCCCATACAACTTGCGCGGCTCAAGGGGAAAACGCGGCAAAGGGCCTCGGGCCAGCGCAAGACCGGAACCGCGGGGGCGGCGCAGGCTCCTAGGGTCCTACAGCGCAGACTCCTGGGTCCCAACATCGCGGGAGAGCGAAACAGGGAAGAAGACCTGGGCTGAATGGGAGAGCTGCCGGAATGCTGCATCAAATCACCGAAGTCATATACGGCGGGCGCCAGGTCGGTGTGGTCGGCCTTGATACCGACACCGGCATAGGCGCGTTCGAGTACGCGCAATCATTTATCGAGGGCGGCATCGAACTTGCGCCGATTCGCATGCCGCTGGCGAGCCGTGTTTACACGTTTCCGGAATTGGGACGGGCGACTTTCGAAGGGCTGCCGGGGCTGCTCGCGGATTCGCTGCCGGACGATTTCGGCAATTCGGTTCTCAATGAGTGGGCGACCCGTCAGGGCCGGACGGCGGATCAGATCAGCCCACTCGAAAAACTCCAGTATATCGGCAGGCGGGGCGTTGGCGCGCTGGAATTCGCCCCCGCCACGAGGCTCAAGGGCCTGAACGCTTCGCAAAATCTGCAACTGGACCGGCTGGTGGAAATCGTCCAGGAAGTCCTCGACAACCGCGCTGGTTTTCGCGTCGAAATGAGCGGAGGCGGGCGGGAAGACCGCGACGCCATGATGGCGCTGCTATCCATCGGAACCAGCGCCGGCGGCGCCCGGCCCAAGGCGGTGGTTGCTTGTAATGAGGATTTCAGCAAGGTCAAGTCAGGGCAAGTCGATGCGCCGGAAGGATTCGCCCACTACCTGCTGAAATTCGATGGCGTGAGCGAAAATCGCCGGGGCCGGGAATCCTTCGGCGACCCGCTCGGATACGGCGCGATGGAGTACGTCTACCACAAAATGGCCACGACCTGCGGCATCAGCATGACGCCCTGCCATTTGCTGCGGGAAGGCGACCGGCGGCACTTCCTCACCCGGCGCTTTGATCGAAGCGGCAACCGGAAGTTTCACGTACAGACGCTGAGCGGCCTGGCACACGTGGATTACAAACAGCCTGGGTCTTTTTCCTACGCCGAATTGTTCGCTGTGCTGAGAATTCTCGGCATGGCGGCCCCGGCGGCGGAACAACTGTTCCGGCGCATGGTGTTCAACATCGTCGCCAGAAATCACGACGACCATTCCAGGAATTTCGCCTTCCTGTACCGGAACGGCCAATGGGAACTTGCCCCCGCCTATGATCTGGCCTACAGCTACAAGCCCGGCAGCCGATGGACCCACAGCCACTGGATGACGCTGAACGGAAAACGCGACGGCTTTGCCCGCGAAGATTTTCACGCCCTGGAAAAACTCAGCCCACTGTTCACCCGGGCGAGGGTCAACCGGATCATCGACGAAATCGTCCATCAGGTCTCGCAATGGCGCAGCCTCGCCGCCGAACACGAAGTGCCCGCCGCCCTCACGGAAACCGTCGAGGAGAATCTGCGCCTTGATTTGTGACCTGGGAGCCTGCGCCGAGAATGTCGGTCCCCATTGTCATTCTGCGCGCAGTCGCAGAATCTCCCTTGGGGCCACTATATGAGATTCCGCGACTCCGCTTCGCTACGCGCAGAATGACAGACGGAATGGGCTTCGCCAAGCCTGGCTTTTCCAGCCGCGGTATACCGCCGCTGTATTCAGCCTCTGGATAATCCATTGAACCGGGAAATTGTCGTGGGCCAGGACATTGTCGCAAGCATGAAGGAAGGAGCCATGCAGCCCGTGCAGGTGCTGGCGGTGACGATCTGCGTGGTAATCAACATGTTCGACGGTTTCGACGTGCTCGTCATGGCCTTCACCGCGCCCTCGGTTGCCGCGGAATGGTCGCTGGATCCCGCAACCGTGGGCATGCTGCTCAGTTCCGGGCTGGTGGGCATGTCCCTGGGCTCGCTGTTCATCGCTCCGCTCGCCGACCGCATCGGCCGCCGCAACAACATTCTGATCTGCCTGGTGATCATCAGCGCCGGCATGTGTCTCTCCGCGTTTACCCAGTCGGCCCTGCAACTCGCTTGCGCCCGGGTGGGGACCGGGCTTGGCATCGGCGGCATGCTGGCCAGCATCAACACCATCACCGCCGAGTTTTCCTCGCGCAAGCGGCAGGGTCTCGCCATCGCCATGGTGCAGTCGGGCTATCCCGTGGGCGCCACTGTGGGCGGAACCATCACAGCCTTCCTGATCGTCGCTTATGACTGGCGCGCGGTATTCCTGTTCGGCGGAGCCTGCACCGCGGTGATGATTCCCATTGTGCTGCGCTACCTGCCGGAATCACTCGACTATCTCATCGAGCGCAAGCCGCCCGGAGCGCTGGAGCGGGTCAATCAGCTGCTCGCCCGGATGGACAGGGAAACGCTGGCCGAACTGCCCCCGTCGCGCCGCCAGGGAAATTCCGGCAGCGTGCTCAAGCTGGTATCGGCGCCCCTGCGCGCTTCCACCCTGCTGCTGTGGTGCGCATTTTTCATGATCATGCTCAGCTTCTACTTCGTGCTGAGCTGGATGCCAAGCCTGCTCAGCGGTGCCGGTTTGAGCCCGGAGCAGGGAATCTCCGGCGGGGTGCTCGTGAATATCGGCGGCATCATCGGCGGGGCAGCCCTCGGTTATCTCACCGCGCGTTTCTCCGCCCACCGGCTTACCGCCCTGTACATGGTGCTGTGCGCCGTGTTCATGAGCATTTTCGGGCTGCTCGACGGCAATCTCGGTCCGATGCTCGTGGCCGGCTTCGTGGTGGGCTACTTCATCTTCGGCTCGATCATCGGCGTGTACAGCATCGCGCCGAACCTCTACAACACCGCCGTGCGCAACACTGGCATGGGCTGGGCTATCGGCATCGGTCGTTTTGGCGCCATCATCGGCCCGTCGGCGGCGGGCTTCCTCCTCGACCGGGGCTGGACCGGCACCGAGTGTTTCTACCTATTCTCCATTCCCCCGCTTGTCGCCATGGCGGCGGTATTGCTGCTGCGGCAAAGGGAAGCGCAGCCCTCTGGCAGCCCTATTCCGGAGTAATGGACCCGGCGCAATAGTGCGCATGGCTTGTTCTACCGAAAGGATAACGGCACAATCGGGAGCGCGGATTCAAATGACGAATGGGGGGCACGGACCGTGAACAGAAGACAGATGATTACCGGCTCGCTGGGCGCGCTGCTGGCGGGGAAGTTCGGCAGATTGCATGCTGCGGAAGAGGGGGAAATTTTCGTTCCGCCACAATCGTGCCGGCAGACCTTGCGTCTTACCCAGGGTCCCTATCGGACCCGGAGTCCGCAACGTTCCGATGTCAGGAGCGGCAGGGAAGGCGTCCCGTTGCGGCTCAAACTCAGGGTCCTCAATCATTACTACTGCACGCCCGCCGAAGGGGTCATGGTGGAAATCTGGAGTTGCGATGCCCGGGGGATCTACTCCAATGTCCGGAACATCGTTTTCGATTTCGAAACCACCCGGCGAAGCGGATTTGCGGAAGACACCCGGGGATCCGACTTTCTCAGGGGGCATCAATTCACGGACAGCAATGGGGAAGTCGAGTTCCTGACCCTCATTCCCGGCTGGTACGGGGGCCGTCTGCCCCATATTCATGTGCGAACCATGGCATTCCTCGAATGGACCGCTCACGATACGCAGCTCTTTATCCCGAGGGATATCGAGCGCCGCGTGTTCGCATCCGGCCCTTACGCCAGCCACGGCCAGAATCCCTGGACCATCGACCGGGATCTGGTGGTCAAGGGGGACCAGGACATGGTGGATCAGTTGACCATCCGAATGGAACCGGAAGGCGAAGGCTACTTCGGTGAGTTCACCATCGCCGCATCAGGCTGATTGCGGTGGTGGATTTTCCAGGGCGCCATCCGGCGAACTGATGAGCCGGGAATCGGCGCTCCGCCGGCAATCTGAAAAAACCCGCCTTGCCGTTGAACCGGCAAGGCGGGTTGGATTGGTGGAGGCGGGGAGAGTTGAACTCCCGTCCGTCAGTTCGCGGCCCCGGGATCTACATGCTTAGCGTCGTCTACTGAGTTAACCCCGATCTACCCGACGGGCAGGGCGAGCGGGGCGAGCCTGGAAGGTTTTAGCAACGCAACGCCAGGCGCGTTACGTTGCGATCCCGTTCTGGATGACGATTGCGGACGGCGGTTTACGGGAATCCCCCCGGCAATCGCTGACCGCGATCAGGCGGCCAGTGCGTACTGAGTGTCTTCGGCAACTATGCAGTTGCAGCGATTGATTTACGAGAGTCACTACCCTCTCGGCATGCACCCTGGGAGTTGATACCGGCGTCGAATCCGAATCGCCCCCGGAAAAGCCCCCCCATCATAACACATTCGGATGGAAACTCGCCGATTTTCTGTGTGTCCACCGGGAAACCCTCGCCGCCGGTGCCGAGAGCTTTCGAGGAAAACCGTCAAATCGCTCGTCTTTGGCGAGATCTTTGAGCAATTTCCACGGCTTGTCCGGCGAGATTTTCAATGGCGCTGAAGTCGCCCCGCCGGATCGGTTCCGCCGGCGTCATCCAGCTTCCTCCACAGGCGAAGACTGCGGGCGGGGCAAGGAATTCCGTCAGGTTGGAGGCGGAAACGCCGCCCGTGGGTATGAAGCGCATGGTGCGGAACACGCTGGACAGCGCCCTGATTGCGGGAATGCCGCCGGCGATCGAAGCGGGGAAGAACTTGACCGTTTCCAATCCCATATTGTGGGCGCGCTGCAGCTCGCCGGCAGTGGCGACCCCGGGATAGACCGGAGTTTCCGCTGCCCGGGCCACATCCACAACCGCTTCATCAAGGCCCGGGGAGACTACGAACCGCGCTCCTGCGGCCAGAGCCGCCTCGGCCTGCGCGGCCGACAGCACCGTGCCCGCGCCCGCCATGGCATCGGGAACTTCCTCCACCACTGCCGTCAGGCAGTCCAGGGCGGCATCGGTGCGCAACAGCACCTCAATCACGGAAACGCCGCCAGCCGCCAGGGCTTGCGAAATGCGCACCGCGGTTTGCGCATCATCCGCCTGCACGAGTGCGATCAGCGGCGTGTTTCGGAGCAGGCTTTCGATTTCAGTTTTCAAATTTCCGCGGGCCTGTGGTTCCCGGTTCAGTTGCGAGCCCGCCCGCAATGGTACTCGCTTTCTTCAGAGCCTCGCCCTGATGCCGGCGAATATCCGCGGGCCGTATTCCAGGGTTTGCAGGTATTGTCCCTTTCGTACTCCGCTCCCGATGCCGCCTCGATATAAAACGGGCCGTCCTGCTGGATGACGGTGAGCGGGCTTCGGTAACCGGTCGAGGACACTTCGGTATCGACAACCCGTACCCCGAAATTGCCCCGGACCGGCCTGCCAGACATTTCAGACTGATAGTTGGCCTGGACGTATAGCGCCGTCGTCTCTTCGGTCAAATCGATACTTCGGTGGCGCCGACGTTTTCGCGATGAGTCGTGGCGCCGGTAATGGTCTCGAGCGCCTCGCCGATGGACAAGGCCGGCAGGGCGCCGATCTCGTCGGCATTCAGCCCGTCCACGATCTCCACCGAATTCCGCTTGAGCTGGATGGAATTCTGGATATCGCGCCGCACGCCGGTAACGACGATTTCCTCAAGCAGCGCTTCAGCGGCCGGGTTTTGCTGGGCGAGAGCCGCGGTGGCGGGAAACAGCATGGGCGCGCACAGTGCGAACAGCAATGGCGGGCGTCGTCCGGTAAAAGCGGTTGGAGCAGGCATCTCGAACCCTCTTGCAGGTCTGGTCATGTGAATCGGTATGGCCAATTGGCCGGAGCCTTCCCGTGCCGGGAACTGCATCCGCCCCTCGTGCTGCCATTGGTGAATACCAAAAACAACTACTTGCCGCTATTTTTCACCAATATTGGTATGCCCAATTGTAGAGGCCAAAGTTCGGCGGAAGTTACAGGCGATAGCTGGCGCCGATAGTGATGCGCCGGTCGGTCAGGCCCTGAAAACACACGAGGGCGCCGCTGTTGACGCAGGATTGCCTGACATCCGACTCGGTGAGATTGACCGCCTCGACGCCGATGCTCAGATTGTCGTTCACTTCGTAACTGACGCTGGCATTGAGCTGCCCCCGGTCTTCCTGCACCACGGGGAAGCCCCATGGGAAGCTGGAAGTACTGCCGAAATCGGTGGAGCGATATGCCTCCCGCCAGGTGTACCGCATCCTCGCCGAGACGCCGTACTTTTCGTAGTACGTAGTGATGTTGTAGGAGGTCCCCGACAGGTCGATCAGTTGTCCGCGGAGGGTGACGTCGGTAGCGCCGCCCGACATCAGGGCGAACGCGGCCCGGGCGCGGCTTGTGGGGTTGAGGAAGGTATCCCCGCCGGAGAATTCCTGTTCGGTGAAGTTGGCGATAAAGCCGAATCCGGACGCCCAACCCAGTTCGTCCTCGAACTGTGCGAGATCATACTGCGCGGCGATTTCAAATCCTTCCTGGGTGGTTTCCCCCGCGCCATTGACTGTCGTTGCCGCCGGGACGCAGACTCCCACGCCACCGGCGTCGCCGAATACGTTGACGTCCGCGATGGGGTTGAAAATACCGCCTTGTTCACAGGGAGCGGTGGTGTCGCGGAAACCGGTGACCGGATCTTCGAACGGGTCGTCCTGGGTGCGGACGAACAGCCCGGTGCGCTCCTTGTGGAACCAGCCGATGCTCAACACGCTCGAAGGCGCGAAATACCATTCGGCGGAGAGGTCGAAGGAGACCACCTCTTCCGGCTCAAGCCCGGGATTGCCGATCGAAACCGGAGGGTTGGGGCTGGTGCTGAAGGTGGTTGAGGTGGACAGGCTGTTGAAACTCGGACGGCGGATATCCTTGCTCCAGCTTGCCCTAAGCGCCACATCCCCGGCGACGTTCGCCACAAGATTGAGCCGCGGCAACAGGAAGTCATAGCTGCCGGTGGACGTGGTCGGCGTTGCCTGACCATTGGTGACCGAATTACCCGTTGAACTCACTTCGGTTTCCAGATAGCGCACGCCCAGGTTGCCGCGGAACACGCCGCTGGCGAAATTCGCCTGGGCGTACAGGGCATCGGTTTCTTCCTCGATATCGAAGAATGCGGCGACACTCGAGGTCGGCTCATTGATGGAGCGGGAGCCGCCGTGAGCGGTAATGGCGGCGTTCAGCGTGGCCAGCACGCCGGCGGGGTCCGAAGCCACGAGTTCCGGGTTGATCAGGAGAAAGTCGCCGATGTACAGCGCCCTGCCGTCGGCCTCATTGAAGTTGTCCGGGCCGGGAACGAGCAATTCGGCGAACAGATTTCCCCTGGGAGAGTCCGACATGCTCCGCAAACCGCGATTGGTGCGGATGTCGTTGTTGAAATTGGAAGCCGTACTGCCGCGGTAGCCGAAATCCAGCGTGGTGAAGCCGGACCAGTCCAGATCGTAGCTGAAGTCCAGCACCACGGCGTCTTCGCCGCTTTCGGCGATGTCCCGGCTGATATTGGTGTCCCGCAGCACCACGTTCGCGGGATCCAGCAATTGCGCAACAGTGGGCGCGCCGGGTTCGCCGAATGCGACGCCCCAGGAAAGCGTGCCGCCGGAAAGGTCATAGCGGAACGGGGTGCTGTTGTCGTTGGCGCCGCCCAGGTCCAGCGGCGCGTTGGGATTGATGAAGTTGAGCGTGGTGTTGAAACTGGGGGTGGTGGAATCGGAACTTGAGGTGGAGATTTCCGCCCGCCCCGACCATCTGCCCCTTTCCCAGTCGCCGCCCCATCTGAATATCCGGCTTTCGGTCAGGCGCGAGTTGGTGTCCGACGAGAAGCGAAGATTCGGGTCGTCATCGTCAACCGCCAGATCAACGCCGATTACGCCCCGCAGCGCCGCTTCGATCATGCCAAGATCCTGCGCGCCGTTCCTGCCGTTGACGGAACCGAAATTGATGGTTTCAAAGGCATCGGGAATTGAAGCGTTTCTCAGACTGCTGACACCCGATCCCTGAACCCTGGAACTTTCCTGCCTGCGTTCCTGGTCATTGAGGACGGCATCAAAATACAAGGTCAGTTCGTCATTGGGAGCCCATTCGAAGGAGCCGGCGAAGTTCTGGGTTTCGTACTCGAAATTGTCATAATCCTGGTTGAGGAACTGAATCGGCAGGAAATTGAAGGACTGGGCTGCCGCCACGCCGCTGCTGGCGGCCACGTTGTTGTCGCGGTCGGTACGGGGGCGGAACGCGGTGACATCCTGCTCGGTGTAGCTGGCGCTGATCACGATGCCGACATCTCCGGCGTCGGTGGTCCAGTTGTCGCCCCAGGTGCCCGATACCCTTGGCATGAAGTCGCCATCGGTGGTGAGGCTGCTGTTTTCGCCCTGGAGGCGGACCGCCGCGATGCGGTCCCCAATCTCAAGAGGGCGGATGGTTCGCAGGTTGATGGTGCCGCCCACGGAGCCTTCGATGGTTTTTGCTTCCGGCGCCTTGGTTACTTCCACCGCGGCAATGATGGCCGCGGAAACATCTTCAAAGTCGATGCCGGTGCGGCCCGCGCCGGAACCCACGGTGGACACGCCATTGATTTCGGTGCGATTCGCATTGGTGCCGCGAATCTGAACGCCGGTGCCGACGCCCGCCGTCCGCGTAATCTGGATTCCAGTGACATTTTCCAGCACTTCCGCAAGATTCTGATCGGGCAGCTTGCCGATGTCCTCGGCCTGAATGACTTCAATCAGATTGGCTGCGGCCCGCTTTTCTTCCAGCGCGCTTGCAAGGGACGAGCGGATGCCGGTGACCACGATCTGTTCCAGATTCGCCCCGGCTTCCTGCCCCAGGCCGGGCATGCTGATCGCCAGGGCGGAAACGCCGGCCGCCAATGCGATACTGAGCGGATTGCGCTTGAAGGTGTCAGGTATATCGCGGTCTGGCGTCAAGCCGGACGGGGCATGCGCCCCGGAGTCCGTGCCCATGGTGGAAGAGAGCCTGGTACGGGTGAAATTCATCTGGAATTCCTCTTGAGAATTGGAATTGACAATGGCTTTGGCCAGTGCGATAAACCACAGTGTAGCACATAGGAGTACCAAAAAAACCTACCAAGTGGATTAAATTGGTAATACCAAAATTATTGTCAGGCGCGATTCGCCTGGCGCACGATGCGTTGCTTGTCGATATTCCATTCCCGGTCCTTGATGCTGGCGCGCTTGTCGTGGTCCTTCTTGCCCCTGGCGAGTGCGATGCGGCATTTGACGAGATGCTCGCGCCAGTAGAGTTTGGTGCAGACGCAGGTGTAGCCCTTCTGTTGCGTGGCGCCGAAGAGTTTTGACAACTCCTTCCTGTTGAGCAGCAGCTTGCGGGTCCGGTCCGGGTCCGCCGCCACATGGCTGCTCGCGCTTTGCAGCGGCGTGATGTGGCAGCCGAGGAGAAAAGCTTCGCCGTCCTTCATCAGCACATAGCTGTCGGTCAACTGGACCTTTTTCGCCCGCAGGCTCTTCACTTCCCAGCCCTGCAGGCACAGGCCCGCCTCGAAGTCTTCTTCGATGTAATAGTCGTGGCCCGCTTTCCTGTTGACCACGATTGTGGTATCAGGTGCTTTCTTTTTCATGGCTGCCTTCCGGGAAAGCGCAAATATAACAGGGGAGAGGCGAATGGCACACGAAAGGGGGGAATTCTCTTCCCGTCTGGGATTCATCCTCGCCGCGGCGGGCTCGGCGGTGGGGCTCGGCAATCTCGTGGCCTTCCCCGTCATGGCCTCCAAGAACGGCGGCGCCGCGTTTCTGCTCGTCTACCTGTTCTTTATCGCGGTGATCTGCTATCCGGTGATGATGGCCGAAGTCGCCATGGGCCGGAATACCCAGCGCAATCCCGTGGGCGCCTTCCAGAAGCTCTCCGGGGACAGCAGGCTCTGGCACGGCGTGGGCATGCTGGCGATTCTGACGCCATTCATGATTGCCGTGTTCTATTCGGTGATTACCGTCTGGCTGCTCGTGTACCTGAAAGAACTCGCCACCGGCGGCCTGACCCTGCTTGCCGATGACGCGAGCTTTGGCGAGGTTGCGGCGCGGCCCACCACGTTCGGCTATCTGGTGTTTCTGCTGGTGCTGGTTTTCCTGATCCTGCTCGGCGGCGTCAAGGGCGGAATCGAGCGGCTGGCGCGGGTGCTGATGCCGACCCTGGCGGTGATGCTGCTCGCCCTGACCGTTTTCGTGTTGACGCTGGATGGCGCCAGCGTCGGCATCTCCTATTATCTGGTGCCGGATTTTACCCGCATGAATCTGGCGGTGGTCAATGGCGCCCTGGCCCAGGCGTTTTTCTCGCTTTCCCTGGGCATGGGAATCCTGATCACCTACGGCTCCTATTTCAGCCGGGAAGACAGTATCGCCGGCTCAACCCGCATGGTGGCCATCGCCGATACCGGCATCGCCTTTTTCGCCGGATTGCTGATCCTCCCGGCGATTTTCGCCTTTGATCCCAACACCAACACCGAAGAGCTGTCCACGAGCAGTGTTGGCCTGATCTTCAGTTTTCTGCCCAAGATTTTTCTTTCCATGGAAGCCGCGGTGGGCTATTTCGGCGCGAGTCTCGCCGCCATCGTCTTCTTCACCCTGGTGTTTTTCGCCGCGCTGACCTCGCTGGTGTCGATTATCGAGATTCCCATCAGTTGCTGGATCGACGAGTTCAAGGTCAGCCGCCGCAAGGCGATTCTGGCCCAGGCGGCATTGATGGCGATTTTCACCATTCCCGCCACCATGTCCCTTGGCATTTCCGATTTCTTCACCAATTTCACGAGTTATGGCGGAGTGTCCAAATCCTTTTTCGACCTGGTGTCGGACGTTTTCTACGAGACGATATTGCCGCTGGTGGGATTTACCGTGTGCGTCTTCTGCGCCTGGCGCTGGAAACTGAGCGGGCTTGCCGCCGAACTTGAAGTGGGCGACCCGGAGTTTCGCGGTTCGCGCCTGCACCGCTATATTGATTTCTCCCTGGGCGCAATCATTCCCGCGGTGCTGCTCGTGGTATTCCTGAGCACGGTTTACCAGATCTACCTCTAGGGAAGCTCTGATTAAGTCAGAGCTTCCCTGCGGCACAGG